>CBFHHI010000024.1:0-26587 GCA_965655675.1 Methylophilaceae bacterium
TATCAACCGATATTCCCACTCTGGTTGTAATAGGTTGCGCAACACCGTTGCCACTATCGACGCTTGCTAAGTGTGTTGCTTGCGAGCTTGATGACAAATTATCTAAATTTAACCGCCACACATTACCGCGCATATCGCCCGCATACACTGCATCTGCAGTGAAATCTTGATAGTTATTGATAAACACATTAGGACTAGCCAACCCTGCATCAGTACTAGGCGTAGCAGTATAAGTCGCTATCTTATACAGCAGCGCTCCAGTCTCAGGATTTAAAATAAAGAAATAGCCGTTCCTATCTACATTGTTATAACCCGATGTGAGAATCACAACCCAGCCGTTAGAACCAATATTAGTATTCCTTACTTTAACAATGATAGGTTTACTATAGCTATAACCTAAGTCTCTGTGGGTAAACTCCCATTTAACTGCCTTAGCTAAATTAGCTTCATTGTTAAGCGTGCTGGGATCCGTCACATCAAGAGCATAGTAACCTTTTCCTCCTTTACCTAGACCGCCAACCAATAGCGTATGCCAGCCTTCATCGTTACCCACACCATCCGCATTATTAAAATAAACGTCCTGCACAGTAGGGGTCGCATCAACATAATGATGGTGTAGATATGGTTCTTTTGATAGCGCAACTAAGCCATTAACATTGGGAGTGTTGCTGGGTCCTTTAAAAAGCATACTTGGCACATATGCAAACCGTTCCATACCACCTGTAGTGCCTGTTGTTGCATTAAACGCATGTAACATCCCATCATTTGCGCCGACATAAACCATAGGCTGACGCGCAAAAAAACGAGTTTTAAAGGCACTATAGCCTGGATTAAGAGAATCGTTTAATAACAAATTAGGGGGTCCTATTACTGTTAATTTTGAATTAGCAATATCACCTAAAATACCATTTGTTCTTCTCCGCAATCTGAAGCCATTATCACCATCCTTTGTAGTATCACCACGCAAGAAGTTAAGCACATCCTGTGCAGTATTGCCTAGCACTGTTAAATCTGTTTTGTTTGCATTGGATAGATCATCGGCGTTTCTAAACGGGATACCTGCATTTTTACAACTGATAGTACCGTCAGACACACTTGGATCACTACATTTAGATGTTGCAATAAATCGCTCCGTATCCCAGTTTTGAGCGGCCAGTTTTTCTGCTGCACTCCAAGCCTTGCTTACTACTACATTATTTTGAGCATCAAATGAGACGACTCCTGCCACAACGTCTCCAGTCCAACGATCTCCATCATAAGCAGTATCGAAGGCCATATTACCAACAACCACCTCAGGTTCTTGCAATGAAAATTGCACGCTGGTTCCACCACCTGATTTGAAAATAATGTCTGCAAACGCCTTCTTCAGCCCATTAATCATTAGCTGTGGTTGATTGGCACGGAAATAATTATCTGGATCGCCGTCTCCATTTGCATCCCAATCAGCTGTGGCTGGTGGGGTTGTTGCGGCATATGTATCATAATTCGCTGGCACATTATTAAAACCACCATATTTTGCAGCCAACCAGAACTGGTTCCACATCCCTTTTCCACCCACATCTTTACGATCGCCTGCCTCAAGCACATCTAAGAAATAAGTGTCTATTGTCTGTTTTCCAGTGAGATCGCTGCGAATATCTTTAGTGTGTACATCATATGCAATACCCGCAATTAACGCACCACTATCACTACAACAAAATGGTTTTTTAATATCTCCATAATTCAGATATGGTCCAGGCAAACCCTCCAACTGACTGACTTTATTCGTTGCATCACTGACATTTATCGAATTGTCTGCAATCACTTCTGGAGGAATGGATGGTTCATACTGCGTTCTGATTCTTGATCCAGGAAGATTATTGTCCGCATGCGTATTGGTATCACCAATACCAATAATAAAGTTGGTTTGGCAAGAGTATTTGATTGGATCATCCCATGTCGTTATCACTGGGAAACCATCCTTTTTAGTGTCATCCAAATCTGATGTATAAGATGAAACGTTACCTTGTTTTTTAAAATAACGTGTTGTCGCATAATAAAGTTCACCAACTGGATCCTTTGATTTATATCTTTTAGCTGTTAATCCAAACTTATTCAAATAATTGATGACTCCACTATTTGCTACCCCACTTGCCTCTGCATCTGCTGCACTTGGGTTATCGTAAAATACACCAGTAACGGCATCCCACTCAGCATTTTGGTTAGCGACTGCCGAGGAGCCTGAGACAGGCCTTTCTGGTCCTAAAGGTCCCATTCGCGCTCGTAATACGCCACCGTCACGGAGAGTATCATTATCTAAAAGATACCCAAAAGCAGCAAAATTTAACTTCATAGCATTTTCTTGAATCAACCCTGTTGGTTTAAATTGACCACTCGGATATCTCGTACAGTTATCTTCCAACATCGTTGGATCACAAACCTTAACTCGTGCTGACATTTCATATATTTTTGTATTAATACTATTTATCGTCGTGCCATCACCTATCAGGTTGACACCAGGGCTGTATAGATTGATGCCTGTTGAACCTGTAACGTAAAATTTGTTACCTAAATCAGATATTCTGACTCTTAGATTGGCAGAGGTTTGAAAGGGGGTAGATTGTCTAATCAATTCTGCGTTATTCAAAATTTGTGTATCAACAGCAGTACCAGCTTGCCCAGTAGCCCAAGCTTTTTCTAAAACCGTTAAATCAACCTTATCCACGGCACGATAACCACCAGAGAGTGCTAATCTGAATGGATCAATAGTTTGCGTTAACAACCAGTTTAAAAAGTTACCACTCCAATACTTGATTGGGCCAGCATTACATACATGATTCGCTGCAGCAATTGACTTGGGTTCAAAGTAATTACCATCTGCAGTACCAACTGTTGTCGACATATTATCGATTCTGATACCACCAAAACCACCTGTATTTAAAATATCTAATTTAATGGTTTGGTTACCTGTGGTCGTAAAGGTGCCAGCTGGAATCCTAATGGTACCTGGACTGTAGTAAGTCAGCGATGGATTGCTATTGTCATAAGAAATACTGTTATCACCTACTCTAATTCTGCTTAATACATCATCAGCAAATAAATCAAAAGTAATTTCGACTAATGCAGGATTAACAGAGGCTGGAATATTAAAGGTCGTTTCATATACAAATGTGCCATTAATACTAACCGCTCCAATGTAAGAAGAATCAGAGTCAGCTCCGTATCCAGTTTGGACAATATTGGCGCTACTACTTGAAAGGCCAGAAGGCGTAGATGTTGCTTTCCAATGCGGGTCATTACTTCCATTACTTAGCACGTTATTACTATTATCCACCCCTGTGTTATAAGGTCCTTGAAAAGGGGTTGAAGGTACTTTATACGCATAACATTTATTAGCATCCCAGTAGCCAAGGTATTCATTGGTATTATTATATTCGCTTTTATAGGCACGAAATAATGCAGTTGGCCACTCAACAGATAATGCTAAAGCAACATTTGCAGGAACGCCGTTCGTACTAAACAGCGGTGTGTCTGACAAAACGGTGGTTGCCTGAACATTGATAGTAAAGAACACAAAACTTAATGCAGTGAATGTTTGCAATACATGCTTAATTAAATTCCTTGCCCTCTTATATGCTTGATTAAACATTAAACTAATCCTAGTCATCATATTCACCTATTTTCATTATTCAATTATTTTCTAATTACTAGTAACCAATTGATCTTAAAATCAATCTGAGAAAGTTGTCTGTAAATATGCTTCCGTGTTTTTGGGTCCTGTTGCGCGCAATGTCATGCGGTAAACTGGATAAATATTGCCAATCTCTCCATCAATTCCACCTCCACCAGCAATATTAGAGCTAGCCAAAACACATTTTTGTATCGTGGGCCGTTCTCCTTCTGCCAAACACATTCGATCAATCACATAACGTATTGTCACGTCTCCAGCACCTGTGATGATGTTGCTATCAGTAGTAAATAACACATTGGGTATTCCACTTTCATTACTAGCCTGCACCGTTGCATAGTAGTTGTTGGCCACATTAGTTTGATTCCGAGCTGCCTGCCCACTTAATGCGCCTGTTTTAAACAGTTGTTGAATCTGCGGCACTGCGCGCTCGGCTTGATTAATGGCATCCATTTTAAAGGCCATATTGCCTGCAATTTGTAGATTAGTATCGGTCGAGCGAATCAATGCCACGCTAGCCAACATCAAAATTAATAAAGCAAGCAAAGTGACAATCAGCACTAATCCGTTTTGTTTGGCACGAAACGGTTTGAAACTAGACACATTCATTCTTGCTTGTATATTCATCACAATTGATATCCATTTATTTGCTTCTTATCATTCTCTTCTGTCATTTATGGCTTCATTGCTACCAACGTATTACGGATAGGAATGGTTGTTTCAATCACACGATAACGATAGTTTTTATTCAGTCCAGAAATCGTCTGTTTAAGTGCAGTTACATCTTCAAATAGATCAACTGTGCCAGAACTCACCTCTTCTTTTTCTGCTAAATTAGTCCGCATGACTAATGCTAGTCTGACCGCAGTGATGGTCTGCAAGCGTCCGTTGGCTGCTGCTGTTCCTGCCAACAGGGCAGATGCCGCAAAGTTACCTGTGGGTGCCTGCCATGCATAAATACCCGCCGCCGAACTGACGCCATATATCGCTTCCATTCGAAAAACACCTTCTATCAGCGCCGAAGGATTGGCATCGTTACCACTAGCAGGTGGCAACAACAAGTCATATTGAAATAAAGTATTATTATCGCCAACAGCGTACATATTGAATTGTGGCGATTGACCCATATTGAGCACGATAGAAGATGCTGGATAAGCTGAAGCGTTACCAGTATGGTAGTCGCCTGCTAGGGACACATCAAAAGTTGAACCATTACCTTGATTAAAACCAGCTGCAACTTGATCGAGTAAGCAATTTCCTCCGACCTCAGGCTCTCCATTATTGGTTTCTATCAGTAATATTTTATCGTTAGCTGATAGACCAGCGACTGTTTGCGCCTTGACGCCTGTAGCATTGACTCCCGTTAAATTGATAATCGATTCTGAGAAACCGCCACTGCCCGCCATACTCACAATGACATCGCCACTAGATGAGCCACCATTAACAATAACGATAGGGACTAGTTTAAGATTGCTCACCGCAGCAAAGGGCACGCTAAAACTACGAGGCAATAATGTTGTAGTCCCTCTACGTATGTTTAGCTGACAACCAAAACTATAAGCGGCAGATTTGGTTTGCCCTCCGCTGTTAGGATTCAAACCAGCAGTAAATCCAGAGCCTGCACTAGCGAGCGCTTTATTCAACTGATAAGCGGCAAATGCGCCTGCCTTGTCAATATCATTCACTGATGTCGTGGTGCGTTTACGTCCTTCTGCAACATTCAGTACGCTATAAACGGCTAGCGAAACTACTAGCCCAATCACCAATGCAATCAGCAACTCAATCAGCGATACCCCTTGCTGTTGATGTGCAAAAGAAGGATAAAAGCAACGGACGCTGGCTTGTTTATCACTTGCTAATTGCTTGTCATTCATCTTCAAAGCCTTTAATGTTAAGCCCGCTTGCATCAGCTGCCCATCGCTATACTGGTTTGATATTGACTACTGCTATCCGCCGCTTTCTTTGAAGGCGATTTCCAAGTAATGGTAATGGTTGCAACGTTACCTACAACATTGACATTACCTGTCGCGTTAGGCAGGCCGCTATCAACCGATGCTACTTTTGCTTTCCAAGTTGCGATATCAGCCGTATTAGCCAATGACTGCCTAACCCAAAGCATAGCAACCATATCATTTGCTAATAAGGTAGCGCGAATACGCTCTTCAGCATTGACAGCTGATTGGGTAGATGTGGCTTGCAATCCAGCCAAGCCCAATAAGCCAAACGAAAAGATAAGGACTGCAATCATCACTTCAATCAGCAAGACACCAGATTGTTTGCGGATATTTTGCATATGCCCTGCCATCATTTCTTTTGGAAACCTTGGCCTATTTTGTCTATTGTTAACTGGCATCAATGATTACTGATCCTCTCATTTAAGCTAGCATCCAAGCGGATTAGCTGACCTAACAAAAGCTGGATCACACAACCGTATTGCGCCAGAGCGAGTCAGATTAACATTTAATGATCGACTGCCTTTGGGGTTGACTAGTGTATAAGTAACATCTTGCGCAGGACTCTGAAGACGTCCGAAAGAATTAAAAGTAACCGCAGCAGCAGTTGCAGTCACTAAGCTGGTATTGCTGACACTTTCCAATGACGCGCCTTGCAAAAAAGAATCAATAGCTGTTGGGTTTGCACGGTCCATCGTTTGCACCACCCAGTTCTTCCCTGTTGCCGAAGCGGCCACTCCTTTTGTAATTGGCGCACTGTCTGTTAATACAAACTGTACCCGTACGCTGCGTTTCACTGCCTCACCTTGTGCCAGTCGCAGACCATTTTGTATCGCTTCAGCAACGGAGCGTGTCCTCGTATCAGCAATCCATGAGGCAAAACTTGGCACAGCCACTGCTGCAGTAATGCCCAATATTGCAACCACCACCATAAGCTCAATGAGACTAAAGCCACGCCTAAAATAATAAGCATCACTTACTGGTTTAGCTGAACCGTTAGATGGTATTCGAATCATTAACACGAACCACCCTTACCTCTTACCCAGCAAGAGCTGCTATTTCCCCAAGGAGTAGTGGATGTCTTGGTATCTTGCTCATTTAATGTATACGTAAAGCCGGCTACAGGGCCAGAACCTGATGCAGTTAAGGTATAGCTTGTTGCATTGGATGTGCATGTAACACCAAACTTTCCTACTGTTGCAGATGTGCATGGCCCAGCCGAAGCATAGGTTCTGTTATCTTGATAAAATTGCTCCATGAGTGCACGCTTAGAAGATAGTTCACTGGTTGCATCGGCAATATAAGCGCGCGCAACATAATCCGTATAACTTGGTATTGCAATAGAAGCCAAAATGCCAATAATGGCCACCACAACCATAATCTCAATTAAGGTAAACCCTTTTTGTATTGCTTTTCCCATGTGTATCCTTTTATCGTTCATTTAATCATGCACAATTAGGTTGGCTATTGTCTAGACTTAGCCGACAATCGGCAAATAGGCTGGGATAAACGGTAAAAATGATTGCATATTCAGCCTGATGAAAAAGAAGGTGATAAAATATGGCCTTAACTGTTAAGCGATTGCGCATTATGTTTAAATCATCATTAACCATTATTGTCCTGTGCTCATGGCTTGTTGGCTGTGGTACAACAGGGCCTTTATATATTCCTGAACAGCGCTATCCGTTACCAGATGATACGCAGCAAGCGCCGGTAGCAACACCCCAATCGACTAAAGAATAAAGAAAGCGTATATCAATCTGTGAACTTTTTTGAATTAAAAAATGGTGTATTACATGCCGAAAATGTTGCCTTAACGGAGATTGCTGCACAATATGGCACGCCTTGCTACGTCTACTCCAAACAAGCATTAACCCAAGCATTTAATGATTTTGAAGCAGGCCTATCTGACACCGATCATCTTATTTGTTTTGCAGTGAAAGCCAATCCCAATTTGGCTGTACTAAATGTATTTGCGCAATTAGGTGCAGGCTTTGATATCGTATCTGGCGGCGAGTTAGCTCGGGTGTTAGCGGCGGGTGGCGACCCGCAAAAGATAGTATTTTCTGGCGTAGGTAAAACGGCCGATGAAATGCGTGATGCGCTCAATGCCGGGATTCTTTGTTTTAATGTAGAGTCTGCCAGTGAGCTTATACGATTAAATAAGGTGGCTAGTGAAATGGGTAAAATTGCCCCTATTTCTTTGCGCGTTAATCCGAATGTAGATGCCAAAACCCATCCTTATATTTCTACTGGATTAAAAAATAATAAGTTTGGCGTGGCATTTGAAGAAGCAATTGCAGTCTATCAACAAGCGGCGGCAATGCCGAATATTGCAGTGCATGGCGTTGATTGTCATATTGGCTCCCAAATTACCGAAATTGCACCCTTTATTGACGCCTTAGATCGTATTTTAGGCTTGGTCGATGCTTTAGAAAAACATGATATTCACATTAGTCATATTGATGTTGGCGGCGGTATTGGCATTACTTATAACGAAGAAACACCGCCAGCTTTTAAAGAATATACGCAAGCGATTTTGGCTAAGTTGCAGCAAAAGCAAGTGAAACTCTTGTTTGAACCAGGTCGGGCGTTGGTAGGCAACGCAGGTGTGCTACTGACTAAGGTAGAGTATCTAAAACCCACTGAGAGCAAAAACTTTGCGATTGTAGATGCCGCAATGAATGACTTAATGCGCCCTGCTTTATATGACGCTTACCACGACATTGTGGCGGCACAGCCACGCGCTGGCGACACAACCGTATATGAAATTGTGGGGCCTGTATGCGAAACAGGTGATTTTTTAGGGCACAATCGTGCGTTAAATCTGCAAGAACATGATGTGTTAGTCATTAAATCTGCTGGAGCTTATGCCATGAGCATGGCAAGCAATTACAATACACGTGCAAGAGCCATTGAGATTATGGTGGATGACAATCAATGCCATGTGGTGAGAATGCGCGAGCGAATTGCTGATTTATTTGCATTAGAAACAATTCTGCCTTCACCGTTTTAATGGTTATCACATCCTCATGTTGCCGTTAAATGAATACTAAACAGTCTCAAGTATATTCAGATGTTTAAAAAGGTAAAAAGCGAAGCTAAGCTTCGCTTTTTTGTTGCTAATATCGCCCTGATTATTTAATCAAACACGACTGTTTTATTGGCATAAATTAATACTCGATTATCAATATGCCAACGCACCGCTCTTGATAGTACTACGCGCTCTAAATCGCGCCCTTTTTGCAATAAATCTTCCACTTGGTCACGATGCGATATTCTCGCAATATCTTGTTCAATTATCGGCCCTTCATCTAATACTTCCGTTACATAATGCGCCGTTGCACCAATTAATTTAACGCCGCGCTCGAATGCACGATGATAGGGTTTAGCGCCAATAAATGCGGGCAGAAATGAGTGGTGAATATTGATAATGCGTTGCGGATAGCGCGCAACAAAGTGAGGCGATAATATTTGCATATAACGTGCCAACACAATCAAATCAATCTTGTAATCATCAAACAATTTAAACTGTGCATTTTCTGCTTCTGTTTTTGTGTCTTTCGTCACGGGGACATGATGAAAATCAATGCCGTAAAAATCAGCTAGTGCTTTGGCATCTAGATGGTTACTAATGATCAAAGGTATTTCACAGGCAAGCTCACCCTGCTGATGGCGATGCAATAAATCAATCAAGCAATGATCATATTGCGATACCATCAGTGCCACGCGTGATTGATGTGCAGAAAATTTAAGCTGCCATTGCATGGCAAATTGCGTTGCAATTGCTTCGAAGTGCTGAGAAAAAGCAGTTTCATCCAAGTCAAACTGATCCAAATCCCACTCAACACGCATTAAAAATAACTTATTTTCTGCGTCTTGATGCTGATCTGCGTGTAAAATATTCGCATTATGTTGATGTAGAAAATGAGCAATCGAGGCAACAATGCCTTTTGCATCTGGGCAAGTAATGAGTAATGTAGCGGTGTTTTTCATGCTATCTTTTTTAAAGCGTTAAGTTGCATGATTATACCTGAAAGACTGCCTAGTCATCTCATCAACCATCCCATAAAATCATGTATGATAGGTAGCCATGACGGAAGCAGAAAAAACCATTAAAGCCGATATTGTCCTCGCTAATCCACGCGGATTTTGTGCTGGGGTTGATCGTGCCATTATTATTGTAGAACAAGCTTTAGAAAAGTTTGGCGCCCCTATTTATGTGCGTAATGAGGTTGTTCATAATCAATTTGTGGTAGATGAATTACGTGAAAAAGGCGCAGTTTTTGTTAAAGATTTAGATGTTATTCCTAAAGGCAGTACGGTTATTTTCAGTGCACATGGCGTGTCTAAAGCGATTCGAGCTGAAGCGGATGCGCGTGGGTTAACCGCTTTTGATGCAACTTGTCCTCTTGTGACTAAGGTGCATATTGAGGTTGCCAAGATGCGAAAAGACGGCATGGAAATTATCATGATAGGCCATAAAGGCCATCCAGAAGTTGAAGGCACCATGGGCCAATCAGAAACGGGCATGTATTTGGTAGAAACACCTGAAGACGTACTTAAACTAGAGGTGAACAATGCCAATAAGTTGGCTTATGTGACGCAAACGACGCTTTCCATGGACGATGCAGCGCTAGTGATTCAATCACTGAAGCAAAAGTTTCCCGCTATTCAAGGCCCAAAAAGTGATGATATTTGCTACGCCACCCAAAATCGGCAAGATGCAGTAAAAATCATGGCTAAAGATTGTGATCTAGTCATTATTGTTGGCTCTCCCAATAGTTCTAATTCGAATCGTCTACGCGAAGTAGCTGAGCATCAAGGCGTAGAGGCGTATATGATTGATAATGCCTCCTACTTAAAACCTGAGTGGTTAGTCAATAAAAAGAAAATTGGCGTTTCTGCAGGTGCATCTGCACCTGAAATTTTAGTTAAAGAAGTGATTGCTACTTTGCAACAGTTAGGCGCCAATCATATCTCAGAGTTACAGGGCGTTGTAGAAAGTGTTATTTTTAAATTGCCAAAGGATTTAACCTCTGCAAAAAAAATATAAAACGCCTATTTCTGCACTTGTTCTGATTTATACCGTTGATTTGCAAGTGCTTATCTTGGAGCGCGCAGACAAAGCTGGCTTTTGGCAATCGGTCACGGGTAGCATTGAAGGGCATGAAACGCCTTATCAAGCCGCTATTAGAGAAGTAAAAGAAGAAACGGGCTTAGACGCACTGTCTTATGATTTTCAAGACTGGCAAGCGAACAATACATACGAAATTTATCCGCATTGGCGTCATCGTTATGCCGAAGGTGTCACTGAAAATGTAGAGCACTTATTTGGTCTATGCTTACCCACAATCACAGATATTACTTTAGCGCCAGATGAACACCTTAGCTATGAATGGGTTGATTGGCGCGAAGCTGCAAAGCGCGTTTTTTCTTGGACCAATGTTGATGCTCTCAAAAGATTAGGTGAGAAACACCAAATGACGCTCTAGTCATTTCCATTATCAATCGCATCGTTATAAAATCATTCTTTATTAAACCTTAAGATTTCAAACATATTATGCAAGCTCAAGCTGTTCCAATTAAATTTGATCATTTTCAAAATAAAAGGGAGGATGATTGCCAAGCCCGCATTTTGGCAGCCCGTGAAAAACTAGGTAAGCGCTTGGTCATTCTAGGTCACCACTATCAGCATGAAAGTGTCTATCGTCATGCCGATTTTTCAGGTGATTCGCTCAAACTTTCTAAATATTGTGAAAATTTAGATGCAGAGTTTATTGTTTTTTTAGGTGTGCATTTCATGGCAGAAGTGGCTGATATTTTAAGCCGACCTGACCAAGTCGTCATCCTGCCTGACTTAGCCGCTGGCTGTTCAATGGCAGATATGGCGAACTTAGCCAAAGTAGAGCGTAGCTATCGCGAACTCAATAAAGTCTTGAACTTTGATGAGCAAATTACCCCTGTTACTTATATTAATTCGGCTGCTGATTTAAAAGCATTTTGTGGTGAGCATGGCGGTATTGTTTGCACCAGCACCAATGCACCTAAAATTTTGGAGTGGAGTTTTAAACAACGCGAAAAAGTGTTGTTCTTCCCTGACCAAAACTTGGGTCGTTGGAGTGGTCACAAAATGGGCATTCCGCTGGAAGAAATGCCGATTTGGGATCCTGACCAACCGCAAGGTGGCTTGACGATTGAACAAATTAAAAACGCTAAAATTTTATTGTGGAAAGGGCATTGTGCAGTACATCAAATGTTCCGCTTACAGAATATTGAGCAATTTAAAAAAGAGCATCCTGATGGCCATATTATTTCACATCCAGAGGCGCCATTTGAAGTGTGCTTACACTCTGACTTTGTTGGCTCAACTGAATATATTTTAAAAACAGTGAGCGAGGCTGAGCCAAATACTAAATGGTTGGTGGGTACTGAATTGAATTTAGTCACACGCTTAGCTGAGCAGATGAAACCGCAAGGCAAACTGGTGCAATTTATGAGCCATGTGGTGTGTGAATGTTCTACCATGGCGCGTATTGACCCACAGCATTTGGCTTGGTGTTTAGAGAATTTAGTGGAAGGCAATATCGTCAATCAAATTACCGTGCCTGCGGATGAAGCTAAATTAGCTAAACTAACGTTAGACCGCATGTTGGCAGCCTCTTAAATGGCGGACAATCAAGATTGCGTATTGTGCCAAGCTAGTGCGCATCTTATTTTATGGCAAGATGATTTTTGCCGTGTTGTGTTGCTGAATGATGCAGACTATCCCGCTTATTGCCGCGTAGAATTAAAAACGCATGTGAAAGAAATGACCGACTTAGCGCCAGCCGAGCGTGCGCTTACCATGAAAATCGTATTTGCCGTTGAAACCGCCATGCGCGAAGTGATACAACCCGATAAAATCAATTTAGCCAGCTTAGGTAATAAAACACCACACATGCACTGGCATATCATTCCGCGATTTGAAACAGACAAACACTTTCCGAATAGTCATTGGGGAGAAGCAACACAAGCTGGCAAACAGCCTGCGCTTTCGCTGACATTATTAGGTCAATTAAAAACAAGGATTAGCGCACACATTACTTGTGCTTTAAGTGAATAAGTGAATAAGCTAATCAACTAGTAAACGCGTAACCACTTTATCGTTCATGAGATGACTTTCAACAATCTCATCAATATCGTCGTTATCGACAAAGGTATACCAAACAGCCTCAGGATAAACCACCATCAGCGGTCCCTCATTACAGCGATCTAAACAACCCGCACGATTCACTCGCACCTTGTCTTTTCCATTTAATCCTAATTTTTTAACTTGCTTTTTCATATAATCAAAAGCCGCTTCCGCGCCTTTATCTTGGCAACAAGACTCGCCATCTGGGCGTTGATTTAAGCAAAAAAAGATGTGGTGTTTGAAGTGTAATGTCATGATTGTGATGAATATAAAATTAATAATGCATTATAGTTTATTGATACTCAAATCAAGACTGTAAATGTTAATTAATAGGGCTAATAATAGACAAGCAAATTCTGAAGTAAGAACTGTTCCTCAGTCAAACATGAATCTTCTTTCCTTGCTTCATTCCGTCATCGATGCGTACGGCAAACAAAAATAACGCCGCATGGCATTGCAGGCTGAATGACTCCCCAAGACTACTTGGTGTAGAGCGCATCCTCATTGGTAAACGTCCAAGTCCTTGTGATACCTAAAATATCGGTTGTCTTTCTCATCTCATCTGAAAATTTTGCATAAGGTGCTGCTAAGTTAACAATATTAATCGCTGCTTCATCTAACAACTGAGAACCAGAGCTTTTGTCTATCGTAATTTTTTCTACAGAACCATCAGCGCGAATCGAAACAGTCAGTTGCAACGTGCCATACAGTTTCTGCTCCCTGACCGTTGCGGGATAATTCATATTGCCGATTCGCTCGACCTTTTGTCGCCACGCTTCTAAATAAAGTGCATCTTCTGCGGCTTTGGTACGCGCGCCCAAAAAGCGGCGTTTAGGACGCTTTTGATAGGCCTCTTGCTGTTTGGCAATTTGCGCCTCTAAACGGTCAATTTCTAAACTAGCGGCCAGCAAAGCATCGCGATTGAATTTTTTTGTGAGGACATTTTCTTGCGCTTGGTCAGGTTCAACCATACGCGTCATTGCTTGTTGCGCCGGATCAGACACTACTGTCGCATCAGACTTTAGTTGTGTTAGCAAGTCTTGGGCTTGCTTCTCCAATTCAGCAACTCGCTTTTCCTCTTGCTCTTTATTCGCTTTTAATTTAACTGACTTTGCAGCTGTTGCTGCTTCATTTTTTTCTTGAAATTTAACTTCCGCTGTTTGACGTTGCGGTGCAGGCAATACCGTTTTCATTTGTCGGTTGTCGTCGGTATTACCTCCTCTATCCAAATTAGCTTGTGCAATCAGTTCTGCATTATCGGGGGCTTGTTGGGTTTTAGCATTCACCAATACCACCTCTAGTGAGGGCAGACGCTTAATCGCATCTTTCAGCTCTGGCTCAAATTGAATGGCCAATAGCACAGCATGCACCGCTGCCGAAAACCCTATTGCCATCGCAAATGGGCTCAAATTTTTAAAATAATTATCCACTCAAGTCACATTAAAGCATCAAGAATTTTTTGATGAATGCCACCAAAACCGCCGTTACTCATCACCAAAATATGATCCCCAGCTTGCGCCGATGTTACGATCGCATCAATTAAATCATGCATATCAGCAAACACTTTTGATTTGCTTTCTATCGGCACTAATGCCTGCGCGATATCCCAATCCACATTTGCACCGTAACAACATACTAGATCTGCATCGGTCAAACTTGCGGCCAATGCTGCTTTCATTGTTCCAAGTTTCATCGTATTAGAACGTGGTTCTAGCACTGCTATAATCCGCGCTTGCCCAACTTTTTTTCGCAACCCTGCAAGGGTGGTTGTAATGGCGGTCGGGTGGTGGGCAAAGTCATCGTAGACATGAATGTTGTTCACTACACCACGCAATTCCATACGGCGCTTTACATTTTTAAATGTTGTTAGCGCCTCTATGCTTTGTGCGACTGGCACGCCAACATGCCGTGCTGCCGCAATACTGGCCAATGCATTCATTTGGTTATGTTGACCAATAATATCCCAAGCCAATCGTCCCTGATGCGTTGTCCCAAACATCACATCAAAACTGCCATGATTATCTGGGTTTGCTATATGCCAGCTGTCTTGATTGCCAAAGATTTCGACTGGTGTCCAACAACCTTTGGCGATAACGCGCTGCAAGCTTGTATCTTCATTACTGACTATCAGTCCATTTTGTGGAATGGTTCTGACAAGATGGTGAAACTGTGTTTCTATTGCCGCCAAATCTTCAAAAATGTCAGCATGATCAAATTCCAAATTGTTGAGCACAGCAGTACGCGGATGGTAATGCACAAATTTTGAACGTTTATCAAAAAAAGCAGTATCGTACTCATCGGCTTCAATCACAAAAAACGGTGAAACGCTGTTTTTATCTTGCGTAGGACGGGCAGGCAACCGTGCGGAAACAGAAAAGTTTTCGGGTACTCCGCCAATTAAGAAGCCCGGTGCTAACCCTGCATATTCCAATATCCAAGCCAACATCGATGATGTGGTGGTTTTACCATGCGTACCAGCAACCGCAAGCACCCACTTACCTTGTAATACATGCTCCGCAAGCCATTGCGGCCCTGAAACATAAGGCAAACCTTGATTCAATATTGCTTCCATTAAGGGATTACCACGACTCACCGCATTGCCAATCACAAAGATATCTGGATTCAATTTGACTTGTTCTGGTGTATATCCCTCAATTAATTCAATGCCTTGCGCTTCCAATTGGGTGCTCATTGGCGGATAAACATTGGCATCACAACCCGTTACTTTAAAACCAGATTGCTTTGCCAGTGCGGCAATACCTCCCATAAATGTGCCGCAAATGCCTAATATATGAATATGCATGAATGTTTTATCTCTATTATTAAATTGCACTATTAAACCGACTTAATCACAGTAAAGCATGAATGTTATGCAGTAAAACGACGCCAATATTATTTGGGTTCAATCATTAAAGTTATGCGCCAGATTGTCGTTAAACAGTTGTGTGCCGATTACATAATAATAAGCCAAAGTAACCTTAAAAAGACAGATTTAATATCATTAAAAAAGAAGAGATAATGAACCAACCTATCATTTCATCGACAGCAACGCATCCATCTGAGGTTTTCTTAGGTCGTCACCCAATACTAAACAAACATCAGAAAATCATTGGCTACGAATTATTGTTTCGTGCAAAAGAAGAAGATAACAATAGTAATATTAACGATTTATCTGCTACAGCTGGTGTGATTGTCAACCTACTTAGTCAGTTTGGTATTGATAATATCCTGCAGAATAAATTAGGCTTTTTAAACATTGCCGCCAGCTCACTCATGAACGAAACCATAGAGTTGTTGCCAGCGAAACGGATGGTGCTAGAAATTTTAGAAGATGTTCCAATAAATGCACAGGTGATCACTAGGTGCAAAGCACTGAAAGAATTAGGCTTTAAACTCGCAATGGTAAACTATACCCACCGCCCAGAGCATATGGTGTTATTGCCCTATACTGACTATGTGAAAATAGACTGTTCTCATATCCAGATTGAAGCGTTGTCAGAACTGATTTCACAGATTCGCGCAAAATCTTCTGCAAAGATAGTCGCTGAAAAAGTAGAAGACGAAGTAATGTTCTCGCGTTTCAAACAACTTGATATAGATGCTTTTCAAGGTTATTTTTTTGCAAAACCAACGATATTAAAAGGCTCGCAGCCACAGCCAGACCAAATGTGTTTGATGCGCATGATAGGCATGCTGTTGGGCGATGATGACTTAGCTGAGCTAGAAGCATTGTTTAAAAACAGCCCAGGCCTAACGCTGAGTTTGTTGAAGCTGGTTAATTCTGTTGGCGTTTATGGTGGTAAGGAGCCAGTTGAATCTATCCGTCATGCGATTGTGATTCTTGGACAAAAACAAATGTTACGCTGGGTACAATTACTCATGTATGCGGCGCCAAGCAATCCAGCGAGTCATCCTATTATGCTTCAAGTTGCCAATCGAGCAAGACTGATGGAGCGCATTGCTCAACATATTGAGGTTTATCAGGCCAATTTCAGCGATCAGGCCTTTATGGTAGGCATGCTGTCGCTTGCTGATGCAGTTATTCAATCACCATTACAAGATATATTGCGTGACATAGGCCTCTCTAGCGGCATCAAAGAAGCTATCCTTGAAGAGTCAGGGATGCATGGCCAATTACTAAAGCTCGTCAAAGATATCGAGCTTGGCAACTTCGATGCCGCGCAATACGAAATGCATACGTTGGATATTTCAGCAGAAGATTTAATGAATATCCAAGTAGAATGCATTGCATGGGCAACACAGCTAAGCAATACCAGTGAGTCAATTTAAGTGAATTAACTTACGATAAATTAGGAGAAAGCCAACGCTCTAGATATTCTTTCGGTAAGCCGCGGCGCTTTGCCATATCTTCTAGTTGGTCTGTTCCAATTTTATCGACGCTAAAATATTTGCTTTCTGGATGGGCAAAATAGAAGCCACTGACAGCGGCAGCTGGCATCATGGCAAAACTTTCCGTTAGCTGCATGCCAATTTCATCACATTGCAATAGCTTAAACATATCCGTTTTAACCGTGTGATCGGGGCATGCTGGATATCCAGGTGCAGGACGGATGCCTTGATACTCTTCTTTGATTAATGCTTCCGTATCTAAATGCTCATTCGGCGCATAACCCCACAAATCAGTTCTAATCCGCTCATGCATATATTCCGCGAACGCTTCGGCTAACCGATCCGCAAGTGATTGAAACATGATGCCGCTGTAATCATCATTTGCATCTCTGAAGCGTTTAGCAATTTTGTCTGTGCCTAAGCCGCCAGTCACTGCAAACAAACCAATATAATCTTCTGCCTCACCTTTTGGTGCAACAAAATCGGCTAAGCATTGGTTTGGACGAGGCACGCCATCAATCACTGGCTTTTGCGTTTGTTGACGCATGCCATAGTAAGTAAACGCAATCTCATTGCGGCTTTCGTCTGTGTAAATTTCAATATCATCATCATTGACCCTATTGGCAGGCATTAATGCAATGACACCATTTGCAGTCAGCCAACGACCATCAATCAATTTTTTTAACATGTCTTTTGCCTCAGCAAAAACCTTGGTTGCCGCCTCACCAACCACTTCATCCTTTAATATTGCTGGGTAAGAACCTGCCAAATCCCATGTTTGAAAGAAAGGGCCCCAATCGATATATTGCGCAATTAAGCTTAAATCAATATTTTTAAATACGCGGCGACCAATAAACTTTGGTTTTACTGGTGCGTTAAGGCCTGTAAAACTGAATGTTGCTTTATTGGCTCGTGCTTCGGCAATGGTCAGCATCGGCACGCCTTTTTTATTCGCATGTTGTGTGCGTGCTTTTTCATAATCGGCTTGTATTTCGGCCAAATAAGCACCACGCGTTTCTGGCGTGAGTAGGTTTTGCATCACCGAAACAGAACGTGAAGCATCTGGCACATAAACCACAGGACCATCATAATGCGGTGCAATTTTAACCGCTGTATGTGCACGTGAAGTAGTGGCGCCACCAATCAGTAATGGTGTTTTTAAACCACTAAAATGCGGATCACGCTGCATTTCTTTGGCGATATACGTCATTTCTTCTAGCGATGGCGTAATCAAACCGCTTAAACCAATAATATCGGCATTCTCTGCTTTTGCCATCGCCAAAATCTCAGCAGCTGGCACCATCACGCCCATATTCACCACTTCAAAGTTATTACATTGCAGCACAACACTCACAATATTTTTACCAATATCATGCACATCGCCTTTGACTGTAGCAATCACGACTTTGCCTTTTGGCTTAGCCACCACACCTGTACGCGCTTCTTCTGCCGCTTTTTCTGCTTCAATAAATGGAATCAAATGCGCGACTGCTGCTTTCATCACACGAGCTGATTTGACCACTTGCGGTAAAAACATTTTGCCTTGACCAAACAAATCACCGACGACATTCATGCCGTCCATCAGCGGGCCTTCAATCACTTGAATCGGCCGGCCATTTTTCGCCTCTATGGCAAGCCGCGCCTCTTCGGTATCTTCGACAATAAACTCAGTAATGCCATGCACCATAGCATGGCTAAGCCGTTTTTCTACAGGCACCGGATTTTCAGGTGTACCGCGCCACTCTAATGTTGTGCTTTCTTTTTTATCACTCGCTACCAGGGTGCCCGCGATTTCAATCATGCGCTCAGTTGCATCATCGCGTCGGTTTAACACTACATCTTCTACCCGCTCTTTAAGCTCAGCTGGCAAGTCATCATAAACGCCCATCATGCCCGCATTGACAATACCCATTGTCATGCCTGCTTTAATCGCATGATAGAGGAATACCGTATGAATCGCCTCACGTGCAGGATTGTTACCACGGAAGCTGAAGCTCACATTAGAAACACCGCCTGAAATTTTGGCATGCGGTAAGTTTTGTTTAATCCAGCGCGTGGCTTCAATAAAATCGACAGCATAGTTGTTATGCTCTTCTATGCCTGTCGCAATCGCAAAAATATTCGGGTCGAAAATAATATCTTCGGGTGGGAAATCATTGGCAACCAACAAATCATAAGCGCGTTTACAAATTTCTATTTTCCGCTCGAAGGTATCTGCTTGGCCTTTTTCATCAAATGCCATCACAATGACTGCAGCACCATAACGACGGCATAATTTTGCTTGGCGTAAAAATTCAGCCTCGCCCTCTTTCATTGAGATTGAATTGACAATGGCTTTACCTTGCACGCACTTTAATCCAGCCTCAATTACTGTCCATTTAGAAGAATCCAGCATAATCGGCACACGTGCAATATCTGGCTCTGAAGCGACAAGATTGAGGAAATGCGTCATGGCTTTGACCGCATCCAACATGCCTTCATCCATATTAATATCAATGATTTGCGCACCGTTTTCTACTTGTTGACGTGCCACACTCAGCGCTTCATCATACTGTTCATTGATAATCAAACGCGCAAATGCCTTAGAGCCCGTTACATTGGTGCGCTCACCAACATTCACATATAAGGAATCTTGATTAATGATAAAGGGTTCTAAACCAGCCAATTTAGTAACTGGCTCTTGTGATGGAACTTGTCTCGGTGGACAATCTTTAATCGCGTTATAAATAGCATTGATGTGTGGTGGCGTGGTGCCACAACAACCACCTGCAATATTAATAAATCCACTATTGGCAAATTCTTTGACTAAGCTTGAAGTCACGTCTGGCGTTTCGTCAAAGCCAGTATCGCTCATTGGATTTGGCAATCCTGCGTTTGGATAAATACAAATAAAAGTATCTGCTGCCTTAGATAGCTCTTCGGCATAAGGACGCATTAATGTTGCACCCAACGCACAATTTAATCCAACTGTGAGTGGTTTTGCATGACGCACCGAATGCCAAAACGCCGTGACCGTTTGACCTGACAAAATGCGACCAGATGCGTCGGTTACTGTGCCTGAAATCATCAACGGCATTTTATAACCGACTTCTTCAAAGAAGGTGTCAATAGCGAATAATGCGGCTTTACAGTTGAGCGTATCGAAAATAGTTTCCACCATCAAGATATCAGCGCCGCCCTCAACCAATGCCCGTGTTTGCTCTAAATAGGCAGCCACCAACTCATCAAAAGTCACATTACGTGCCGCAGGATCGTTAACATCTGGCGAGATGCTAGCTGTTTTTGGGGTGGGGCCTAATGTACCTGCAACAAAGCGTGGCTTATCCGCTGTACTATATTGTTCACAAGCAGTTTTAGCCAATTTTGCTGAAGCCACATTCATTTCATAGACCAGTTCGGCCATATGATAATCATCTTGCGCAACGCTTGTGGCGCCAAAGGTATTGGTTTCAATAATGTCGGCGCCCGCTTCAAGATATTGCTCGTGAATTTCTTGAATGATCTGTGGCTGCGTTAATGACAGCAACTCATTATTGCCTTTAACAAACAATTCGCGCTCACCAGCTGGCGCGCTAAAATCTTTAAAACGCTCTCCGCGATAGTCAGCTTCAGTCAGCTTATACTGCTGAATCATAGTGCCCATAGCACCGTCCAAAATCAGAATGCGCTCTTTTAGCAATGCGCGAAGTTGCGCTTCTACTGGTGAAATGTCGTTTTGGCTCATAACAGATACTAAAATGAATAATCCATCATTTTATCATGCAAAGTGCAATCACTTAACCATCACTCCTTCTATACTGTATCGCCTCAGCGATATGGGTTGATTGAATATCTGCTTGATCCGCCATATCGGCAATGGTGCGCGCTAGTTTTAGAATGCGGTGGTACGCTCTGGCGGACAAATTTAACCTTGTAATCGCTGTTTTTAGCATGGTAAGTCCAACATTATCAGGCTGACAAAACGTTTCAACTTCTTGCGTACCAAGCGCCGCATTGGTTTTGCCTTGACGCTTCAGTTGTAAGACACGGGCACGATCTACACGTGTGCGGATGCTGAGGCTATTTTCTGAAATACTTGTCCCAGTCAATTCTTCCTCTTTCAGTGCGGCTACTTGAATAATCATATCAATACGATCCAACAATGGTCCTGAAATTTTAGCTTTATACCGTGCAATCTGGTCAGGTGTGCAGCGACACTTATTGTTAAAATGCCCGAAATAACCACATGGGCAAGGATTCATCGCAGCAAGCAGTTGAAACTGTGCTGGGAAATCGGCCTGCCGCGCTGCGCGTGAGATCGTAATTCGTCCATTTTCTAATGGCTCGCGCAACACTTCTAATACTTTGCGATCAAACTCTGGCAGCTCATCTAAAAATAAAACACCGTGATGCGCCAGTGAAATTTCTCCAGGCCTAGGTACACTGCCACCACCAACCAATGCGACACCTGAAGCGGTATGATGCGGTGATCGAACATTTCTGCGCTTCCAATCACTAATTTTATAACTGCCATTTAACGATTGTATTGCCGCACTTTCCAGCGCTTCGCTTTCTGTCATCTGCGGCAAGATACTCACAAACCTAGATGCCAACATGCTTTTTCCAGTACCTGGCGGGCCACTCATCAACACACTGTGCCCGCCTGCGGCAGCAATTTCCAAAGCACGCTTTGCTTGGCTTTGCCCTTTTACCTCATTAAAATCTGGGTAAGCAATTGTTTGGTCTTCTAATTGACTCTCATAGGCGGTTATCTCGGTATGTCCTGTAAGGTGTGCACAAACGGCTAGTAAACTATTGGCTGGATAAATAGTCGCGCCTTTGACCAAGCTGGCCTCCTCAGCACTTTGTTGAGGCAATATAAAAGCGCGCTGTTGGCCAGCCACTTTATTCACCATATGATATGTCATGGCTAATGCACCACGAACGGGCCTTAATTCACCTGTTAATGCTAATTCACCCGCAATTTCATATTGATTTAGCTTGTCTTTAGGAATCTGACCGCTGGCTGCCAATATACCCAACGCAATCGGCAAATCATAACGCCCACTTTCTTTCGGCAAATCGGCTGGAGCAAGATTAACGGTAATTCTTCTTGCAGGAAACTCAAACTGAGATGTTTGGATTGCTGCGCGAACACGGTCTTTACTTTCTTTGACTTCTGCTTCTGGCAAACCCACTATTGTAAACGTAGGTAAGCCATTGGCTAAATGGACTTCCACCACGACCTCAGGCGCATCCATGCCACTCAAGGCACGGCTGTATAAGACAGCAAGATTCATTTATTTTTATTTTTCTTAGTTTTTTTATTAATTGTGATTGCTTGTTTATTTTTTTAACAACGATTCTAACTCAACTAGTTTTTCTTCACATATCTTTAGCTGCTCTCGTGTATGTCGCAACACTTCAGTTTGCACATCAAATTCTTCTCGCGAGACAAGCGCCATTTTGGTGAGTACGCCCTGAATTAGTGCATGGAGGTTTTTGTCTACATCTTCTAAAGGAGAACTTTTAATTATCTCTTTGATTTTAATTGACAAATCATTCAACACTTGCGAAGCGATCATTTTTAATTTCCCTCTAATTTAAAATAGTTTACCAGCTTTTCCTCCCATTAATCAATGTTAGCAAACTACTTAAACTTACTAAGCAATTGATATTGAATAGATTTTTATCTGGCACAGCATTTGCTTAATTGCTTAGGTATTTTTTTAAATACCGTTGCAGCTATTTTATTAATTAATTAGGGGATTAAAATGCGTAAATCGCTATTGCCATTGGCTATATTAACTACATTGAGTGTATCAACATTATCATTTGCGGAAGAAGCGCCCGTTGTTGAAGCCGCGCCTGCTGCAGAAGCAGCTGGCTCTAATTGGGCATTCAGCTCTAATGTTGCTTTCACTTCTGATTACTACGTGCGTGGTATTTCACAAAATTTTCATAAACCAGCATTGCAAGGCGGTTTTGATGTAGCCCATAGCAGCGGGTTTTCTGCTGGCATTTGGGCATCTAACGTTTCACCAAACACTTTTCCAGACGCTTCACTAGAGATTGACTACTATGCTGGTTACGGTGGCGAAATTGGTAAATCAGGTATTGGCTATTCCGTTGGTGTAATTGCCTATACTTATCCAGGCGGTAGCTGGGGTGATTGTCTAGGATGTACAAAAGCTGACGGTTTAACGCCAGCATCAAATGCTTCTTGGAATACCTATGAAGCAAACTTTGGTCTTTCATACAGCTACTTTAGTGCACAAGTTTCTACGACATTGGGTGATTACTTTGGCCTAGACAAAGATACTGGTTACGATGATGACTCAAGATTTACGACTTACGTTGAGTTAAATGCTGAATATCCATTTGGTAACGGCTGGTCGTTAATTGGACACATCGGTCACTTAAACGTATCGACTAAAATTGCTGATACAAATGCTGTTTATCTAGCGTATAACGGCGAAGCAAGTCCCGATTATACCGATTATAAAGTGGCTGTGTCTAAATCGTTCTCACTAGCCGGTTCTGAAGGTTGGGCTGCTGAACTTGCTTATGTCGGTGCAAACGATACAGGCTATTGGCAAGCAGATGGTTGGGGTGGTTCTAGCTTCAATGGCCGCACAGAAACAGCAGACTTAACGGATGACCGCTTCACATTCACAGTGAGCCGTGCATTCTAAAATGATACGTTTTTTAGTAAAAGGTACTTGATGCTAAGTACCTTCTTGTCAACGAAAGGGAAAAATATGAAATTTATATCCGCAATAATCAAGCCATTTAAGCTTGATGAGGTGCGTGAAGCTTTGTCTGCTATTGGCGTTCAGGGAATCACCGTCACAGAAGTTAAGGGCTTCGGCCGTCAAAAGGGTCATACAGAGCTTTACCGCGGTGCAGAATATGTAGTCGATTTCCTGCCTAAAGTTAAAATCGAAATTGCTATTTCAGATGAAATTTTAGATCAAGTGGTTGATGCAATTGAAAAAGCAGCTGCTACTGGCAAGATTGGTGACGGCAAAATTTTCGTCTTTAACTTAGAGCAAGTTTACCGTATCCGTACTGGTGAAACTGGCACTGAAGCACTATAAGGGGTAATCCAATGAAAAAATTATTATCAATATTATCACTTGTTGCCTTTATGGGCGCAGGTGTCATTGCAACCAGTAGTATCAGCTATGCAGAAGATGATATGGCTGACGCGGCTGAAGCAATGGTTGAAACGGTAGAAACAACGATGGAAGAGGCAGCACCAGCTGAAGAAGTGGCAGTAGAAGAAGTTGCTGCTGTTGAAGAAGCACCTGCGGCAGAAGAAGTAGCACCAACAGTAGACAAAGGCGACACAGCTTGGATGATGGTCGCCACCATACTCGTTGTCTTAATGGTAGTACCTGGACTAGCATTATTTTATGGTGGTTTGGTACGTAGCAAAAATATGCTTTCTGTTTTAATGCAGGTGTTGGTTGTTTTCTCGTTAATTTCAGTAGCATGGGCAATCTATGGCTACAGCTTGACATTCGGTAGTGGTGAAGGTCTGATTGTTGGTGATTTTGGCAAAGTGTTTTTATCTGGTGTGACAATGGATTCACTTGCTGCTACTTTCACTGATGGCGTGATGATTCCAGAAATGATTTTTATCGCTTTCCAATGCACCTTTGCTGGTATTACTTGCGCATTGATTGTTGGCTCATTTGCAGAACGCATGAAATTTAGTGCAGTGCTATTATTCTCTTTAATCTGGTTCACAATCAGCTATATCCCAATCGCACATATGGTTTGGGGTACTGGTGGCTATCTGCTTGACAAAGGTGCTTTAGACTTTGCTGGCGGCACAGTAGTACACATTAATGCGGCTATTGCAGGTTTAGTTGGCGCTTATATGGTAGGCAAGCGTATTGGTTATGGTAAAGAAGCATTCACACCACACTCATTAACCATGACCATGATTGGTGCTTCCTTACTGTGGGTAGGTTGGTTCGGCTTTAATGCTGGCTCTAACTTGGAAGCAACTGGCGGCGCTGGCTTGGCTTTTGTTAATACACTATTTGCAACAGCTGCAGCTGTATTAGCATGGTCTCTAGGTGAATCACTAACAAAAGGCAAAGCTTCTATGCTTGGTGCTGCTTCCGGTGCTGTTGCTGGCTTGGTTGCTATTACCCCTGCATGCGGATCAGTCGGACCGATGGGTGCGATTATTATTGGCTTTGCCGGCGGTTTCTTATGCTTGTGGGGCGTTACTGGCTTGAAAAAAATGTTAGGTGCCGATGATTCGCTTGATGTATTTGGTGTACATGGCGTAGGCGGTATTGTTGGTGCATTATTAACTGGTGTATTTACTGCACCTAGCCTTGGTGGTACAGGTGGTGATGATTTTTCTATTGCTTCACAACTGATGATTCAAGGTGAAGGCGTCATCATTACGATGATATGGTCAGGTATTGCTGCCTATATTAGCTACAAAATTGTAGACATGGTTATTGGTCTGCGTGTGTCAGAAGAAGCTGAGCGTGAAGGTCTTGATACTTCTTCACACGGCGAACGTGCATATATGATATAACTTAGTAGTATAATAAGTGCAGTAAAAAAAGCCTCTTTACAAGAGGCTTTTTTAAGATTATTAACATTAGCATGGAACTTTATACCGAAAGCATTGACCATTATCATGGCTAACTGCACGGCCTTTAAACAAAAAACATTATATAAAGCACTGAGTGCTTAACGGGATTATTCAAACTTACAATGGCTGGCTTTAATAATAAGAGTCCAATAGAACGACTATTTGATGTTATCAAACTAGAACGTAATGATATTTACTTCTTAGCGATACTAACCTTTGGCTATGGCTTGTTGGGTATTGCTACTCCCGTCGCAGTTCAATCACTCGTTAATATCGTCACTATGGGTGGCGTCTTACAGCCCTTATACATTATCTCTTTTATTTTATTTGTTCTATTGGTTCTGTCTGGCATTCTCTATGTTTTAGAAGGATATGTTGTTGAACTCATACAACGACGACTATTTATCAGAAACGCGCTTGATGTGGGTAAAAATGCGCAAGGCGTTAAAATTCAATTGTATGATAATCACAACCCTGTTGAACTGATGAACAGGTTTTTTGATATCGTTAATTTACAAAAATCTGCTGCTGTCTTATTAACGGTTGGCTTAACCGCTTTGCTACAAGGTTTGATTGGTAGCTTTATATTAATGTTTTACAGCATTTATTTTTTAATTATTATTATTTCAATGCTGGCATTTTTATTCGTGATTATATGGCTACTTGGCAAGAATGGATTACCAACAGCTATTGAAGAGTCGCAAGCCAAATACAAGATGGTTGATTGGCTAGAAACCATCGCAAGAAATGTGTATTTATTTAAGTTTTTTCATACAGAAAAGCGCACGCACGATCAAACTGACGCACTTGCTACTGAACATCTGATTAAGCGCTTTAAT
>CBFHHI010000025.1:0-26587 GCA_965655675.1 Methylophilaceae bacterium
CCTGTAGGTGTTTGTAAGACAAACACCTACAGGGGCGCACCTGCTCGTCTTACGTAAAAAACCGACAAACCCCAATAGTTCTTTTTTAAAGATAGGTTCAAAGTACGTCTCATGCAGTAAACAAAACGTTTAAAGCAATTTAATTTAAGTATTTAGGGGAATTAAAATGAGTGAAACCGAAATGATGTCAGAAATAAAAGATGCCAATCTGAATTACTTAATGCTAGCACAACAAATGATTCGTGCTGATAAAGCGACAGCAATTTTTCGTTTAGGAATTAGCGACGATATTGCAGATTTACTGGAAGGCTTAAGTAATTTCCAAATTCTTAAATTAAGCAGCAGTAACATGATGTTAGCTCGCTTTCGTTTTGAGGATAGCGCCATTTTAAGCATGTTGACTGATTATACGAAAGATCGCGCACTGGCTAACGCGCATTCTGCGATCTTGTTATCAGGTCAGCCTGCGTAATTTATTTATTGATTAATATCAACTTGATTGGAGAGAATCATGAAGCAGACAAATATGAAAAAAAGTGTAGTGAGTGAAGGTGAGCAAATACGGTTAGCAACCGAAATGATTAATTTAGGCGCTAGATTACAATTGCTTGAAACACAAACCAGCCTATCACGTGAGCGTTTGATTAAACTGTATAAAGAATTAAAAGGCGCCTCACCACCAAAAGGAATGCTACCATTTTCTACTGACTGGTTTTTAACTTGGCAGCCTAATATTCACTCTTCCATTTTTTTAAATATTTATGACTATTTATTAAAATATGCTGGCGTGAGTGATATTACTGCGATTTTGAAAGCTTACAATCTCTATTTACAGCAAGTAGGGCACGACACGCAAGATGAGCCAGTGCTTTCGTTAACTCGCGCTTGGACATTGGTACGTTATCTGGATAGCAAAATGCTCAAGTTGAAAAAGTGCACCTGTTGTGACGGTAAGTTTGTAGTGAACGCCTACGACTTAAATGAAAATTATTTATGTAATTTATGTCATATTCCTTCGCGTGCTGGCAAAACCAAGAAAGCAAAAGAGCTGCAGTATAAATTAGTGAATGCGGTTGCATAATTGAGCAATATGCTCGGGGCAGATGCACGATGTTTCATAGTGATCAGCTCAGTAGACCAAACAGACGGTTAGCACCTGCCACGTTAGCAGTGGTGATACAAGTTGTATCATTAGTCACGGTATGCTGTGTGTTGTTGATGGCTAGCTATTTGACTACAGCAAGATTCTCTCTCTTGTCATTAGTGTTGTTGCAGTCACTCATTGCAACAACACTATGTCGATTGACCAATATGGCAGTATGGTGGCGTTGGATACATGCCATTTTTCCGCTTGCTATATTAGGCATGTCAATGTGGACAGTACCCAATGAAGTGTATTTAATCGGGTTTATGGTTAGTCTTAGTCTTTTCTGGACGACTTTTCGTACCCAAGTTCCTTTTTTTCCTTCTCGGCCTATTGTGTGGCAAAAAGTAGCCACGCTCATACCAGACAATCAATCAATTCGCATGATTGATATCGGCAGCGGATTAGGCGATTTATCAATGCATATTGCCAAAGCGCGTAGGCACAGCCGAGTGGAAGGTATTGAGATAGCACCATTACCTTGGTTGATTAGTGTGATTCGTGCGCGCTTATCTCGTTCTTCAGCTCAGTTTCAGTTAGGCAATTATGAAGCATTGAATTTTGCACACTATCAACTTGTATTTGCTTATTTATCTCCGGCCGCCATGCCTGCGCTGTGGCAAAAAGCAAGGCAAGAAATGCAAGCTGGCAACTTATTAGTCAGTTATGAGTTTGATATTCCTGGCGTACCACCTACATTCACAATAAACAATAAGTCGGATATGCCGACTATCTTTGTGTGGAAGATGTAAATGACAGTTGTAAATAGGTAAAAAAATCCCTTTATTCTAGGAATTGATTGCCTTGCAACCTTGTTATTCTAGCTAAAAATCTAATTGAATATGAAAGTGCAACTTTCAACTAAGGCGTTTACATATGTTTGTCATTATTGGGTATATCGTAGTTTGCGGCACCATTTTTGGTGGTTATGCATTGGCTGGCGGACATTTGGGTGGCTTATGGCAGCCGTTGGAAGTGTTGATGATTTTTGGTGGTGCACTGGGTGCGTTTATTGTTGGTAATGATACCAAAGCACTCAAATCAACACTGAAATCATTGCCTACCTTATTTAAAGGCTCAAAGTTTAACAAAGCCTTGTATTTAGATTTACTTTCTTTGCTCTATGAGATTCTGACCAAAATTCGTAAAGACGGCATGATGTCGATTGAAAACGATATTGAAAACCCAGAATCGAGTCCTTTGTTTAGCAAATATCCAAAAATACTACACGACCACCATGTATTAGATTTTATTTGTGATTATTTGCGCTTAATGGTTTCTGGCAATATGGATGCTTTCCAAGTTGAAAATTTGATGGATAACGAGTTAGAAACGCACCATATGGAAGGGCATGTGCCCGCGCATTGTATTGCTAAGTTAGGGGACGGATTACCTGCTTTTGGTATTGTGGCTGCTGTAATGGGCGTGGTGCACACCATGGAAAACGTCGCATTGCCACCTGCAGAGCTTGGCATTTTAATCGCACATGCTTTAGTAGGTACATTTTTGGGCATTTTATTGGCCTATGGCTTTGTTGGACCATTGTCTGGCTTGCTAGAGCAAAAACTAGACGAAAGTTCCAAAATGCTACAAACGGTAAAAGTCACTTTGCTCGCCAGCTTAAACGGCTATGCACCAGCGATTGCGGTTGAATTTGGACGTAAAGTATTATATTCAACAGAGCGTCCCGGTTTCAGTGAGTTGGAAGAGCATGTCAAACAAGCCAAAAATAAATAGTTTGCACATCAAGATAAGTCAACATGGATAGCGGAGCACGTCATGGCTGAACAGCCTGTTAGACCGATTATAGTTAAAAAAATTAAAAAGGTAAGTGGCGGTCATCATGGCGGTGCTTGGAAAATTGCCTATGCGGATTTTGTGACTGCAATGATGGCCTTTTTCTTGTTGATGTGGTTGCTTGGGTCAGCATCAAAAGGACAATTAGAGGGCATTGAGTCGTATTTTAAGACACCATTAAGAGTTGCATTAATGGGTGGCCCTAGTGTCGGTGCAAGCGACTCTGTACTAAAGGGTGGTGGCAAAGATCTGACTAAGAAGCAATTGCAAGTCAAACCAAAAGATGGTTCCAAAGAGAAAGAAAAATCGCCTGATTTAAAAGAGGCACAGAAAGCATTAGAAGCAGAAGAAAAAATGAAGCTGGAAAATCTAAAGGCTAAGATTGAAAGCACCATAGACAGTAATATCACCTTAAAACAGTTTAAACAGCAGCTGATGCTGGACATTACCTCTGAAGGTTTGCGCATCATTATTGTTGATGAAAAGAATCGCCCAATGTTTAATTCGGCCAGAGCAGAGTTGCAGCCATATGCAAAAAAAATATTACAAGAAATTGGACAGATGTTAAATGATGTCCCTAATAGAATAGGCTTATCTGGACATACCGATGCCACACCATTTAGCACAGGGGAGAGCGCTTATAGTAACTGGGAGCTTTCTGCCGATAGGGCTAATGCCTCACGTCGAGAATTGGTTGCTGGCGGAATGGATGAGTTTAAGCTATTGCGCGTGGTTGGGCTTGCATCTTCGGCATTGTATGACAAAGAAAATCCTTTCAACCCTATCAATCGACGTATCAGCATCATTGTCATGAACAAACAGGCAGAGGAGCGAGTCATCGATGATGAGTCAATGATGTCAGTGGCGAATAAAGATGATGCGGCTGCTGTGATCGATACTGTCAATATCAAAGAGAATGTGCAGTAAAACAATCCATTACAATCGCAAACGCTGTCCTGATGCTTGCTTGTATATTGCGTATGCCAATCTGATAACACGTGATTTGCATCAGTATCCGTATTGATTTTAAAAAATAGCCATCAGTAGTTAATGCCTGGCTGTAAAATGCTATTCTTAGGGTTGGAAATAAGCTAGATAGATACAATGAAAACTGAGATGAATACGCATATCATATTTGATTTAGATGGGACCTTAATTGACTCGGCGCCCAGCATTTTAGAAAGTTTTGAGTACGCATTTTCTACGCTGGGCATCGTGCCATCCAAAGCCATCACGCCTGATGTAGTTGGGCCGCCGTTGATGCCAACATTAGCCAGCCTTGCAGGAAACGATGATGCTGACTTGTTGCAAAATTTAGCTGTTAAGTTTAAAGAGCACTATGACAGTGAAGGCTATAAAAAAGCCACTGTTTATGCTGGGATGCAAGCATTGCTAGACCGGTTAAAACAAGCAGACGTGACGCTGTATATTGCAACCAATAAACGTGATTTTCCAACGCAAAAAATAATGCAATATTTGGATTGGGCGCGTTATTTTAAAGGTATCTTTGCTTTAGATAGTTACAAGCCAGCACTGACTTCTAAACCATTGATGGTGGCGCAAATCATGTCTGATTATCAAATTAATCCAGCGCAGGCGATTTATATTGGAGACCGTTATGAAGATGGGTTGGCAGCTGATCATAATCAAATATCATTTGCGATGGTAACCTGGGGTTATGCGGACAAGATGGTAACCGAGCTACAACCACATTGGCTGATTTGTCAGCAGGTAAAAGATTTGGAACAGTTGCTGATGACCGAATAACTAGTCGAATATATCTGCTTATACAGCCATTTCGTCGCGTGTTTCTGAAAACGCTTTAATCGCTTTATCTAAATCTGCAATGGTATGTTTAGCCGAAATTTGGGTTCTAATGCGTGCTTTGCCTTTTGGCACAACAGGAAAAAAGAAACCAATGGCATAAATGCCTTTTTCAAGTAAGCGCTTACTCATCTCCTGCGCTAAGTTCGCATCACCTAACATCACGGGCACAATCGGATGGTCGCCATCATCCACAGCAAAGCCGGCCGCTTGCATCCCTTTTCTAAAATAATGGGTATTTTGTTCGAGTTTGTCGCGCAGTTCTGTTGATTGCTCGAGTCGTTCTAATACCGATAGTGAAGCCGCACAAATGGATGGTGCAACGGTGTTAGAGAATAAGTAAGGGCGTGAACGTTGGCGCAGCATATCAATAATTTCTTTGCGGCCGGAAGTAAAGCCACCAGATGCGCCGCCTAATGCTTTGCCAAATGTGCTGGTGATAATATCCACTCTATCCATTACGCCACAATATTCATGCACGCCACGGCCAGTTTTACCCATAAAGCCAGTAGCATGACAATCATCATGATGTACCATGGCATCAAATTCATCAGCCAAATCACAAATTTTATCAAGCTGAGCAATGGTGCCATCCATCGAGAATACGCCATCTGTAGTAATTAAAATACGCCTTGCGTTATTGGCTTTGGCTTCTTCTAACTTAGCACGCAAATCAGCCATATCATTATTTTTATAGCGATAACGTGCAGCTTTACACAAACGCACACCATCAATAATCGAGGCATGATTCAATTCATCAGAAATAACCGCGTCTTCTGGGCCTAAAATCGACTCAAATAATCCACCGTTGGCATCAAAGCAAGCAGCATAAAGAATGGTGTCTTCCATCCCTAAAAAGTCACTGACTTTTTGTTCTAAAGTTTTATGCAAAGTTTGCGTACCACAAATAAACCGTACAGAGGCCAAACCAAAACCCCATCTGTCCAAACTCTCTTTTGCCGCCTGAATCACATCAGGATCATTGGCTAAACCAAGATAATTATTAGCGCACATATTCAGCACCTCACTCCCATCAGCGAGTGTAATATTATTTTTTTGGTCAGAGCTAATAAAGCGTTCTGTTTTCCATAAGCCAGCCGCTTTAATCTCGGCTAAATCTGCTGCGATACTGGTTTTTGCGCTGTTAAAACTCATGTTCTACCTTTTGATTAATCTTCCCAATTCAAGATGACTTTGCCAGAATTGCCAGAACGCATCACATCAAAACCTTGTTGAAAATCGGTGTAATGAAAACGATGCGTCACAATTTTCTCTAACGGCAATCCTGTTTGTACCATCATCGAACCTTTGTACCAAGTCTCAAAAATCTCACGGCCGTAGATACCTTTGATGGTTAGACCTTTAAACACCACCATATCCCAATCAATACCAGAACCTGCTGGCATAATCGCTAACATGGCAATATGGCCACCATTAATCATTTTGCTCAACATATCGCCAAATGCTTTTGGTGAGCCAGACATTTCCAAGCCCACATCAAAGCCTTCAAAAATGCCTAAAGCGTCCATCATTTCTTTGGTGATGCTTTCTTTAGCAACATTCACGGTAATGACGCGAGGCAAAATGCTTTTAATTAAATCGAGACGATATTGATTCATATCGGTAATGACAATATTGCGCGCACCAGCATGGTCTGCCACTAACGCGGCCATGCTACCAATGGGGCCAGCACCGGTAATCAGTACATCCTCGCCGACCATATTGAACGATAGTGCGGTATGCACTGCATTGCCGTAAGCATCAAAAAAGGACAGCAAATCTGTATCTATGGGGCGGCTTGGTTTAAACACATTTTTAGCGGGAATCACTAAATATTCCGCAAAAGCGCCATGTCGATTAACGCCCACGCCAATGGTGTTGGGGCATAAGTGTGTGCGCCCACCTAAGCAATTACGGCAACGTCCACAAGTGAGATGGCCTTCACCAGAAACAATGTCACCAACCTGAAGGCCCTCTGCATTGGAACCAAGCTCGGCAATTTCACCCACGTATTCATGGCCAGTAATCATTGGTACAGGAATGGTTTTTTGTGCCCACTCATCCCAATTGTAAATGTGAATATCCGTGCCGCAGATAGCGGTTTTTTTGATTTTGATTAACACATCATTATTGCCCACTGCTGGCATGGGCATCTCTTGTAACCACAATCCTTCTTTTGGATATTGTTTAACTAAGGCTTTCATTGTGCAACCTAATGATTGAAGTGCAATTAACTTAGCATTAGCGGGTGCTAAAGTAAATGCGGGTTTAATGTCATTGCTAGCCTAGCGACTAGCAGTGATGGCAACTAATGCCATTTCAATAATATCAATACCTTCGTGTAGCACCGCATCGCTAACCGTTAACGGCACCATAATACGTAGGACATTGCCATAAATACCACAGTTCAACACGAGTAAACCTTTTTTTGCTGTTTCTGCTTTTAAAGCATTGGCAATATCAGCTGCCGGCTGATGTGGATCGTTATGATGACAAAACTCAATGCCAGTCATCGCCCCTAGCTGACGAATTTCACTAATAAAGGGGAATGTTTGCTGCATTTTTTCAAAGCGGCTGCGCAGTATTACGCCAATGTGCATAGCGCGATCGCATAGATTTTCTTCATCAATGATATCTAATACTGCATGTGCTGCCGCAATTGCAATAGGGTTACCTGCATAAGTGCTACCTAGCCCGCCTGGTTGAGCAGCATCCATCACGTGCGCTTTCCCAACAACGGCTGACAAGGTAAATCCACCGCCTAAGCCTTTGGCAAGGGTAATAATGTCAGGCTCGATATCGGTATGCTCAATTGCAAATAGCTTGCCGCAACGGCCAATGCCAGTTTGCACTTCATCGACGACCATTAAAATGCCATGTTCATCGCAAATTTCTCTAATGCGTTTGAGAAACGAGGGTGGTGCAGGGATATAACCACCTTCACCCTGTACTGGCTCAATAAAGATAGCGGCTACGCGATTGGCTTCAATGTCATATTTAAATAAATGGTGTAAGCCAGCAATCGCATCATCTTCGCTAACGCCATGCAGCGGATAAGGAAATGGCGCGTGATAGACCTCGGCAGGAAAGGGGCCAAAGCCTTTTTTATACGGATCAATCTTGCCTGTCATCGCCACCGAAAACATGGTGCGACCATGAAAAGCGCCATTAAAAGCAATAATGCCAGAACGGCCAGTTGCCGCTCGCGCTACTTTAACCGCATTTTCGATGGCCTCAGCACCTGAGTTCATAAAAAATGTTTTTTTAGGCGTAGGGCCAGGCGCTAGCTGATTTAGACGTTCAGCTAAATGGATATAACTGTCGTAACCAACCACCTGAAAACAAGTGTGATTGAATTGTGTTAGCTGGGCTTCAACAGCCGCCACCACTTTTGGATGGCAATGGCCTGTGTTGACGACAGCAATACCTGCGCAGAAATCAATATAACGATTACCTTCTACATCCCAAATTTCAGCATTAAGTGCGCGTTCCGCAATAATGCCATGTGCATAACTAATGCCACGTGGCAAAGCCGCTGCACGTCTTTGCATAATGGCTTCATTGGTTTTTGTTGAGGTGGGCTCTTTCATTTAGCTAATATCCATACACATATATTTCATTTCTAAATAGTCATCAATACCATATTTAGAACCTTCACGACCTAAGCCCGAAGATTTAATACCACCAAATGGCGCCACCTCGGTAGAAATGGCGCCTGTATTAATGCCAACCATGCCATATTCTAATGCTTCACCAACGCGCCATACGCGTTTAATATCTCGCGCATAAAAATAAGAAGCCAGTCCATATTCAACACTGTTGGCTATCTCAATGGCTTCTTCTTCTGTTTTAAAGCGAATCAATGGGACAACTGGGCCAAAAATTTCCTCATGTGAGATAAGCATATCTCGCGTGACATCGGTGAGTACTGTTGGCTCAAAAAATGTGCCACCTAATGCATGACGTTTACCACCAATCGCAATTTTAGCGCCATTGCTGATGGCGTCAGCAATCACACTTTCAACCTTAATCACTGCGTTTTCATCAATCAGAGGGCCTTGTGTGCTGGTGGGATCTAAGCCATTGCCTATTTTTAATTTCGCGACGGCATCAACCAGTTTGTTGGCGAACGCATCATAAATGCTATCTTGCACCAAAATACGATTGGCACAAATGCAGGTTTGGCCTACATTTCTAAATTTACTGACCATTGCACCTGCGACAGCAGCATCAATATCCGCATCATCAAACACAATAAATGGCGCATTGCCACCTAATTCCATGGATGTCTTTTTAACGGTAGGCGCACATTCTTTTAATAGCTGTATGCCCACCTCAGTTGAGCCAGTAAAGCTCAGTTTACGTACAATCGGGTTGCTGGTCATTTCGCCACCAATTGCCCTAGCAGAACCCGTTACAACAGATAAAACACCAGCTGGAACGCCTGCACGCATAGCTAATTCGGCTAAGGCCAGCGCAGTTAAAGGCGTTGAGCCTGCTGGTTTAATGACAATGCTACAGCCAGCCGCTAACGCGGCACCCGCTTTGCGAGTAATCATGGCGGCGGGGAAATTCCATGGTGTAATCGCTACACAAACACCAATGGCTTGTTTGGTTACAATCACGCGCGCATCTGCGCGAGGTGAAGGAATAATGTCGCCATAAACGCGCTTGCCTTCTTCGGCAAACCATTCAATAAAAGACGCTGCGTAGCCAATTTCGCCACGCGCTTCAGCAATAATTTTGCCTTGTTCGCTGGTCATGATTAAGGCTAAATCTTCTTGGTTTTCTAAGATTAGGTTAAACCACTGGCGCATGATTTTTGCGCGTTCGCTAGCGGTTTTAGCCTGCCATAACTTTTGCGCGATTTCTGCGGACTCAATCGCTTGTCTTGTTTCATCCGCGCCCATATTGGGTACAGTTGCAATCTTTTCACCTGTCGCTGGGTTATTGACTGTGATGACCTCGCCAGAAATGGCATGACGCCATTCACCATTCATTAAACATTGTTGGCGCAGTAAGCTATGGTCTTTTAGTGTCAGTGTCATTCGTTAATCCCGCTATCGTCACGATAATGTTGAACCAAGATTTATTTGAACCAAGCTTTATTTGAATCAAGGTTTATTTAAGTGTAAAGCTAAGCTAATTTAATCCAAGTGGTTTTTAATTCAGTATATTTTTCTAAAGCATGTAATGATTTATCACGTCCATTACCCGATTGCTTGTAACCACCAAATGGCACAGTAATATCATCTTCATCATAGCAATTCACATGGACGGTACCTGCGCGCAACGCTTTGGCTGCTAAGTGTGCTTGACTAATGTCGCGTGACCAAACAGAGGCCGCTAATCCATAAGGCGTATCGTTAGCAATATTAATGGCATCTTGTGGATTGTTGAATGGAATCACTGAGAGCACCGGACCAAAAATCTCTTCACGCGCAATTTTCATACTGTTGTTCACATTATTAAAAATGGTTGGTGTGACGTAATAGCCGCCAGTTTCTTGCAATACTTGCTGGCCACCCGCAACACAGTTTGCACCTTCTGCTTTACCTGCTTCAATATAATGCATCACATTATTGAGTTGAATCTCATCTACAATCGCCCCCATTGTGGTGTCGTTAATTAATGGGTTAGCAGGTTGAAAATTGGGCATTAAACTCAGCGCTTTTTCAATAAATCGGTCTTGAACAGATTGGTCGATAATGACGCGCGAAGGTGCATTGCAACTTTCACCTTGGTTAAAGAAAATCGCGTTAATGCAGCTTTCTGCCGCAGCATCAACATCGGCATCTGCAAATACCAAAAATGGTGATTTGCCACCAAGCTCTGTCCAAGTGCGTTTTAAGTTAGACTGCCCTGCATATTGCATGATTTTTTTGCCAACGTTAGTCGAGCCCGTAAAGGCAATGCAATCAATATCCATATGCAGCGCAAGCGGGCTACCAACTGCTTCGCCATAACCTGGCAGCACATTAAAAACGCCTGCTGGAATCCCAGCTTCTAACGCAATTTCAGCCAGTTTAAGCGCAGAGAGTGGCGACTTTTCTGACGGCTTTAAAATCACGCTATTGCCTGCTGCTAAAGCGGGTGCGATTTTCCATGCGGCCATAATCATGGGGTAGTTCCACGGCACAATGGCGGCTACAACGCCCATGGCTTCTCGTGTGATTAATGCCAACGCATTATCTGCGGTTGGTGCAATTTCATCGTAAACTTTATCAATGCATTCGCCATACCATTGTAGTGAATTTGCCGCCGAAGTGACATCCACAATGAGACTGTAATTGACAGGTTTTCCCATGTCTAATGTTTCCATTAGTGCTAAGGTTTCAGCATTTTCACGTATCAGCCGACTAAAATGAATCAGAATGTTTTTACGGTCTTTAGGTGACTTTTTCGCCCATCGCCCGTCTTCAAAAGCGGCGCGAGCAGCTTGCACCGCAAGCTCAACATCATGCGTTCCACAACGGGCAATCTCTGCAATTTTCTGGCCATCAATGGGTGATATGCAATCAAACACCTCACCGCTCGCTGCGGCGACGCGTTTACCGTTAATAACAGCGCGGCCATCCAGTGTTAGATTGTCACGCAGTGCTTGCCAGTTCATTGTATTGTTCGACATAGGTGCAATTTAAATAGGTGCAATTTTAAAAGTAATGTTTAAACATGCAGTAATAAGTGACGACGCTCCCAAGGGCTAATCACTTTCATGTATTCAGTATATTCTTGTCGTTTGACAGATAGATAGAGCTTAATAAAGCTTTCACCAAGCACTTCGTGCAAATCTGGCACAGACAATAATAAATCCATTGATTCAAGCAAACTTCTTGGCAATTCCTGCGCATGCGAATAGGCATTGCCTGTTAATTCAGCTTGCGGTTTGATTTTGTTCATCATGCCGAGATAACTGCAGGCAAGCGAGGTGGCAATCGCAATATACGGATTTGCATCAACCCCAGGTAAGCGGTTTTCAATGCGCCGCGCTACCTTGTTTGCCTCAGGGATACGAATGCCTACGGTTCGATTATCACGTCCCCACTGCACATTAATCGGTGCAGCATTATCGCGCACCAAACGACGATAAGAATTGACGAATGGCGCCATTAATACCATTGCAGGCGGTAAGTATTGCTGAAAACCACCAATCGCATGGAAGAATAACTCGCTATCAGAGCCATCAGCATTCGCAAACAAATTCTCACCCGTTTTAATATCAAGCACACTTTGATGAATATGCATAGCAGAGCCAGGTTGATCTGCCATTGGTTTTGCCATAAACGTGGCGTACATTTCATGCCTAAAAGCGGCCTCGCGTACGGTTCGTTTAAATAAAAATACAGAGTCAGCTAAATGCAATGGATCGCCATGCATAAAGTTGATTTCCATTTGACCAGTACCCACTTCATGAATCAGCGTATCAATCTCTAAATTTTGTTGATCACAATATTCATAAATATCTTCAAATAATGGATCAAATTCATTCACTGCATCAATGCTATAGGCTTGACGACCCGCTTCTGCGCGACCGCTGCGCCCAATCGGCGCTTGTAGTGGCATATCGGGATCGGTATTACGGGCTAAGATGTAAAACTCTAATTCTGGTGCAATCACTGGTTTCCAACCTTGTTTGGCATATAAATCCAACACTTTTCTTAACACAGAGCGTGGTGCATATTCGACCAACTTGTCTTCAAAAGTAAAGCAATCATGAATCACTTGTGCTGTCGGATCTATCGTCCAAGGCACCATGCAGACCGTGTCTGGATCGGGGCGCAGCACCATATCATTATCTGTTTCACGGATAACAGTGTGAAACGCATCATCGTCTGGGTATTCGCCAGTCACCGTCATGCCCAATACTGATTCAGGTAGACGCATGCCTTTATCTGAGTGAAACTTGGTGCGAGGAAGAATTTTGCCACGTGGTATGCCAGTCATATCAGGCACTAAGCACTCAACCTCCGTAATGCCTCTTGCGTTGAGCCACGCACCCATCTTTTCAAATCCCGCTTTTTCCATCTCTACGACTTTTTTGCTATCCATTTTGGCTTCCACTATTAGTCTTACTAAATGGTTTATCTTGTATTCACTTTATTTGCTTCATTGTTTACAGGCTTGTCCAAAAGCACTAAATAATGCAATGGATTGTTTGTTCTCAGTCGCTTTCCACTCTGGGTGCCATTGCACAGCTAAGGCAAAGTTTTGTGCATTTGAGACAGTAATTGCTTCAACCAAACCATCTGGCGCGGTTGCTTCAATAGTTAAATTGTTACCGAGTAGGTCTATGCCTTGACCGTGAACTGAGTTTACCGTGATTTCGTCAGCATACGCAAACAATTGCTGCAATACGCCATCTTTTGTGAGTTTAACTTGATGGGCTGGGCCGTATTGAATATCTAAGTTGCCAGGTTTTTCTCGGTGATCCATCAGCGTGGGTTGGTCATGCACAGCTTGGTGCAAGGTGCCGCCCATAGCCACATTTAATTCTTGAAATCCTCTGCAAACACCAAGCAATGGCTTGCCAGCATGAAGCACTGCATCGATCAGCGGAAAGATGGTTGCATCTCGCGCTTTGTCTAATAGCGTGTCTTGACTGAGTAATGGTTTGCCGTAACGCTGTGGATCCACATTCGAGACTGAGCCTGTTAAAAACAAACCATCAATTAACCCCAAAATAGTACCAATATCTTGGCGATCCCCAATCGTTGGTAGCAAAATAGGTGTGCACTGTGCAATATTCACAATGGCATCAATATATTTTTCCCCAACCATATTAAATGGATGATCGCCAAACTGTTTTAAATTTGCTGGAATGCCAATAACAGGACGTTTTAATTTGCGCATAAGTGAATTGAAAAAGTCAGAAAGTTGATAAAGGATAGCCTAATGCCGTAGCAACGGCGGCATGGGTAATATTGCCTCGATAGACATTCAGTCCATTTTTTAAATGCACATCTTCTGCTATCGCACTTGCATACCCTTTATTGGCAATAGCCAATATAAACGGTAATGTTGCATTGGTTAAGGCTAATGTTGAAGTGCGGGCAACAGCGCCTGGCATATTGGCAACACAATAATGCACCACATCATCCACAACATAGGTCGGATCTTGGTGCGTGGTTGCATGGCTGGTTTCTAAACAACCGCCTTGATCAATCGCAACATCAACAACAACAGAGCCCGGCCGCATACGGTTAAGCATCTCTCTGGTGATTAATTGAGGTGCACTCGCACCTGGAATTAACACACCACCAATCAATAAATCTGTTTCTGCCAGCAGCTCCACGATACGCTCATGCGTCGAATATTCAGTTGCAATCAGATGCCCAAACTGATTATCAATTTGCGTCAGTTTGTTTAATGCAATATCCATGATGGTGACCTTGGCGCCCAGCCCAATTGCCATGCGCGCAGCATTCATACCCACAATACCACCACCTAAGATAAGCACATTACCAGCAGATACACCAGGCACGCCAGCCAATAAAATACCAGATCCACCTTGTGATTTTTCTAAACAATGGGCACCCGCTTGAATTGCCATTCTGCCTGCAACCTCTGACATTGGCTTAAGCAAAGGCAATCCACCATGCGCATCAGTCACCGTTTCATAAGCAATAGCAACACAATCTGATTCAAGTAAATGCTTTGCCTGCTCAGGATCTGGCGCCAGATGTAAATAAGTAAATAAAATTTGACCAGAGCGCAACTGGTTACACTCAATAGCTTGCGGCTCTTTCACTTTCACAATCATCTCAGCACTAGCAAATACCTCACCAGCACTTGCAACAATAACAGCGCCAGCTTGCTGATATTGGGCATCGCTAAAGCCAACGCCAACACCCGCACCACTCTCAACCAACACGCCGTGACCCTTGCGAGTGAGTAAAGACACACCGTTTGGCGTAACGCCTACTCTATATTCATGACTTTTTATTTCTTTAGGAACACCAATTAACATACGATTATCTAGATTGATGGAGATTGTTATTACTGACTATCCTATGCTTAATTCACTCGTTTTGAAATACCTATTTTGGCTTATTGAACGTGCCATTGCCCTCAAAAAGTAGACACATTGTCCTAATTGTTATCATTTTATGGATGTGCTTGAGAATATTAATAAAAACATGGGTAAGAATCGATCAAACAAAAGTACTTGTTATACGATAAAGTGGGATGAATAGTTAAGTGCAATTAAATCAGTTAATAATCGATCAAATCAGCCTGATGGCATTTGCAGCTTTGCAAATTGGTAGCAGCTAGTCGTTTAGCAAAGCGAGTGATTACCGTAAGTTGATGAGGTATTGGTTGAAATTGACCCCATAAGTGTATCGGTTAAAAGCTCATACTCTAGCTGAAATATAAATCATATTGCGGCTATTTTACGGTTTATGATAGTCTAATAAAAACAACTAATCCTAAGCTATAAAAAGAAAAAAAATATGAATCAGATCAAATCATTATTCACCTTATACGGACGCATGCGTCCGTATGATATCTGTTAGGTTAAATTGGAGCACCGCCAGCTATGGATTGGCTACCAGCACTTCTAAAACATCTACCTATATCACGTTCAGTAAATGTCGCCTTGCTGGCGGCATCTGCGATGTTGTACTTTGGTCCGAGAGTTGTGCCAGGCTACTTTGACCCACTTCCGCAAGAATGGTCTATTGTCGTCCTCGGTGTATTTATTTTCTCGGCATGCCTCGTAATCCTTTGGGGCTTATCCTATGCTTGGGCTAAAATTAAAGAGGTCGGCGGCGGTTTGACTACAAATTTTTCCGCTAGGTGGCTTAATGACCTTGAACGAAGTCTCTTGCTTGAAATGGCAAAACATCCGACCGAGTCGTTTGATTTAGAAGGGGTGAACTACCGAGAGGCAAACTTCACTCATCTCGAGCTTCTTCAGGTTGCATTTCAACTCGAGCGCAAGGGTCTAGTTCGCGTCAACTCATACGATAAGAATCTCGTCAAACTGTCGGAAAATGGGCGTAAACGCGCCCTAGAATTACAACTTCAGAGTAAAACAAATGCAACCTAATCCATCCACGAAGCGGGACGCGCTAAAGCGCGCCCCTTAACTCAAACGTCAGAGAGCAAAGGGTATTTGTGAGTGAATTAGATAACAGATTGCATGAGCTTTTACGCCGTACAAAAATAACCACAAAATCTCGCTATCGGGCAAGCGAACGACTTGAATTGCATCATAAACTTTCTCAATGGACAGTCTCATTAATCTCGGTAGCGCTTGTATTCATTCCACTGGTTCAAACTTTTGGAATATCAGCAGGTATTGAACTAATTTACCTAAACGCCACTCAAGCAACTTTAGCTGTTTTAGTTTTAGTCTACTCACTTTTACTTGGCCAAGAAAACTTCATTTCCCGCGCACAAGCAATGCATCGCAATGGCGTTGAATTAGGTCGCTTCGCACGTAAACTGGCGGGCAAGGAAAAAAATGTCTCCGACGAAGAGTATTTTTCTCTTGCTGAAGAGTATTACGACATTCTAGAAAAATATGAAAACCACAAACCAATTGATTATTTATATACGCGCCTATCCGACACACCTAGCAATTTAAATGAATGGGTAATATTTATTGGTTTATGGTTTAAAGCACGCGTAATGTCACTAGTTGTTTTTTCGCATTACTTTGTGGCAATTGGGTTCGTAGGTTTTATTTTCTATACACTTTTTGCAGGCATTTTTGCACATGCAAAATAGCTGCTCGCCACTCTCTAACCCATCATTCAAGCGATGCCTAACGGCACTCATTGTATCTTATTCGTTATGCAACACGAGATTATTCACACGGAGGATTCACTCATGAAGAAGGCCGTAATAGTCGTTGGCCCGCATTTCAGCGGAAAGAGCAAGACGATCAAGAAGTACTTCAAACCCCTTGTCGGAAGATCTGGAAACCAACGCACCTTTGATTTGAACCATAAGCCAGGAATCGTTCTGTCTCAAAGCTTGGAAGAGAAGCGCCTCGGTCAAGTACTTTCGCAATCGATAGAGGAAAAGGGAATTACAGACGTTGAGGCCTTCCTCTCTCGATACCTCTTCTGCCAGTGGCTTGTACTCGCAGCTAGGCCATCAGTCGAGCACGGCTCGCACCTCAAAGAGCTCCGTAAGCTCCTGAAATCTAAAGGCTTCTCCGTGCTCGTTATCGAAGTCACCAAAGAGCAACCAGAATCGTACTACAAGCAGCGAGCTGAGGAAATGCTGGCTTACCTCTTGCAGGCTGGCGCCCGAGTTGCCTAGCCCTTGCATTCAGAGGACGCCGCTCGGCAAGCCGCTTAATGCGGCTTTAGGGTTTTTTGACAAACCATCAAATGTACATACAATGTACTTATGATTCAATTCGAGTGGAACTTAGCTAAAGCAGTATCAAATTAAAAGATGTATGGTGTTTCGTTTGAAGAAGCGGGGTCTGTTATTTACGATGAATTTGCCTTATGAAAACTGAATATGATTTATCAAAAATGAAATCTCGCAAAAACCCTTATGCGACTAAACTTAAAAAATATGTCACGATGAGGCTGAGTGAAGATATTATTCGCTACTTTAAGCTAATGGCCGATGAAAAAGGTGTGCCGTACCAAAGTCTCATCAACCTCTATCTGCGCGATTGTGTTTCGAATCGTAGAAAAATTGACATTTCTTGGCGAACTACACCCTAACCTCAATCATGATGTTAAAGGTTTTATTGCAGTGAACGACGAAGGAACCGTCGTTGGTCTAGCTCACTAGCGCTCATTTGTTAGGATACTTTCAGCCACCGTTGGTGGCTTCCTCGATGATTTATTGTTACGCCATTAGCTCGTGGTAGTGCCGTTGGTAAGAGCTTATAGAAGCAGTAACTAAAGTTTGATACTATTCAAAAAACCATGCTACCAATCATCACCTATTTAGATTTAGAAACCACAGGCGCAACGCCTTTGAGAGATCGCATTACTGAAATTGCTTTAGTGCGATTTGAGAACGGAGTTGAAGTGGCGCGCTGGCAAACGTTAGTGAATCCTGAAACGAACATTCCTCCATTTATCCAGCAATTAACTGGCATTACGAATGAAATGGTGCAAGACGCGCCGACCTTTGCTGAAGTGGCAGATGAGTTAGCGGCCTTTTTAGAAGGTGCTGTGATGGCTGCGCACAATGTGCGATTTGATCATGGTTTTTTAAAAAGTGAATATAGAAGACTTGGTCAAACCTTACGGCAGCGTGTTTTATGTACAGTAAAGCTATCACGTAAGCTTTATCCGCAACACAGAGGGCATGGTTTAGATGCAATTATGCATCGTCATCAGTTAACCACTGAAATGCGGCACCGTGCGATGGGTGATGTTGAGTTGATGATTGGATTTGTAAATTCAGCCCAAAATGAATTAGGCATTGAATGCGTTGCTGAGGCTGCCAAAGAACTTTCTAAAAAACCCAGTTTACCAGCCAATATTGATAGTGATTTAGTCGATGAAATTCCGGATACGCCAGGTGTTTATTTTTTCTATGGTGAAAATGATTTGCCACTTTATATCGGTAAAAGTGTTAAGTTGCGCGATCGAGTCATGTCTCATTTTAGTGGCGACCATGCCTCCTCTAAAGAGATGCGCATATCACAAGAAATTAAGCGTATTGATTGGATTGAAACGGCAGGCGAATTAGGCGCGTTATTACTTGAGTCAAAGCTAGTGAAAGAGCGTCAGCCTATCCATAACAGACAATTAAGACGAGAGCGACAACTTTGCACATGGCAAATCGCAGATAGCCCAGAAGCGTTTCCACAGGTTACGCTCATCAGTGCTGCTGAAATAGAACCTAATATGCTAGGTAAACTATTTGGAACATTCAGATCGAAAAGTAAGGCAATTGAAGCGCTGCGCAATATGGCAGAGGCGCATCAACTTTGTCCAAAAGCATTAGGATTAGAAACGGGTAAAGGCCGCTGCTTTGCCTCACAGCTGCATAAGTGCAAAGGTGTTTGTGACGGAAAAGAATCTAAAGCAATACACCATTTGAGATTGTTACAAGCTTTATCAGCCCACAAACTAAAGGCTTGGCCTTACCAAGGCAAGCTAGCCATTAGAGAGGTATGCGAATTAACAGGTAGAACTGCCATGCATATCTTTGATCAGTGGTGTCATCTGACAACGGTTGATAATGAAGCTGATTATGCTGAAGCATTAAATGGTAAATCTATCTTTGCATTTGATCATGATACGTATAAGTTGCTGTTAAAGGCGCTCAATAGTGGTAAATATGAACGAATAGAAGTGCATGTTTAGCTTGAATCACTAGCAAGGCGAGAGGTGAGGCTAGTACTTTTAAAGTTTACCAATTGATTGAAACAAACCAAAAAGGCTTACAGCAATTAAACTGTAAGCCTTTGTTTTATTTGGTACGCCCGAAGAGATTCGAACTCCTGACCCCTTGGTTCGTAGCCAAGTACTCTATCCAGCTGAGCTACGGGCGCGTTGAGGCGTGCATTATACAATAAAAAAGAATTAAGTTAAGCCTTTATTCTGCATAGATTGATAAATATATTTATGGAATAATTCGCTGGTTGGTCATTTTATTAATTTGCTTGGAGTTGGCACGTGCTCATTTGGTTTGTAATCGCTTATCTTGTTGGTTCAGTGGCGATCGGTTTGTTCGCCGCTAGGCGTGTTAATAATGTAAAAGATTATGCGGTTGCAGGCAGGCATTTGCCATTGCCAATTGTGATTGCAACGGTGTTTGCTACTTGGTTTGGCGCCGAAGTGGTATTTGGCGTGTCGGCTACTTTTGTGCAAGATGGTTTTAATGGGTTGGCGACTGATCCTTTTGGCGCCAGTATGTGCTTGATTGTTGCTGGTTTATTTTTTTCTACCAAGCTCTACAAGTTAAATATCATTACTTTGGGTGATTTTTACCGCATGCGCTATAACCGTACGGTGGAAATTCTGACAACCATTGCCATTGTGATTTCATATCTAGGCTGGGTTGCCGCACAAATTACTGCACTTGGATTGGTGTTTAATATCTTAACGCAAGGCGCTGTGAGCCAAGAGATGGGGATGGTGATTGGTACTTTGATTGTGCTCACTTATACCACTTTAGGCGGTATGCTTTCTATTGCGATATTGGATTTTGTGCAAATGATTGTGATTATTGCTGGCTTGCTTTACATCGCTTATATTGTGGCAGGCATGACTGGCGGTGTTGCACCAGTAGTCGCTCATGCTGAGGCGGCTGGCAAGTTAGATTTTTTTCCTGATGATGCAGATGTTGGGATGTATTTAACTTTTATTGGTGGCTGGCTGACACTCATGCTGGGATCGATTCCGCAACAGGATGTATTTCAGCGGATTACCTCGGCAAAGAGTGCAAAGGTTGCTTTATGGGGTTCGATTATTGGAGCAACGCTTTATTTTTGCTCTGCTTTTATTCCTATGTTTATTGCTTATGCGGCAACCATTATCGATCCGACTGTGTTTGGTCAATTAGCAACAGATGATTCACAACGCGTATTGCCAACTATTATTTTGCAACATACGCCTTTATTAGCACAGGTTGTTTTTTTTGGTGCTGTTATCGCTGCCATTATGAGCACATCGTCTGCAACCTTGTTGGCGCCATCTGTCACTTTTTCTGAGAATATTGTAAAAGATTTAATGCCTCATTTGACTGATGCTGAAATGCTAAAAGTCATGCGTTTCAGTTTAGTTGGCTTTGCGATTTGTGTTTTAATTTATGCGCTTAACTCTGATCTTTCTATTTTTGGTATGGTGGAATCTGCCTATAAAGTAACGCTAGCTGGGGCTTTTGTGCCATTGGTGTTTGGCGTATTTTGGAAAAAATCGACTAGTCAAGGCGCATTGTGTGCCATTGTTTTTGGCGTGGCTAGTTGGTTGTTAATAGAATTACTCTGGGCCGAAACTTTATTAATACCAGCGCAATTATTGGGTCTAGTCGTCAGCATGCTTAGCATGATATTAGGCTCATTATTGCCTCAGCGAATAGGCAAAGAAGCTTAAATCTCGATAGCTGCGCTACACATCATCAGCACTAGCTAGCATGGATTATGCGGTGATACCTCACTTAATATAAGTCATTACAAACAAGTTAAAGCAATCTAAAATGGAAATCTAAAGCGACTTGAGAAGTTATGTATTGTTTGATTAATGAAGGATAAGTAGATGGTTAAATCCGTGCTGGTATTGATCTTATTTCTGTTGGCTAGCCATGCTAGTGCAAATGAACTGGTTGGTCGTGTGGTTGGCGTTGCTGATGGCGATACAATCACAGTGTTAGACGCAACAAACGAGCTGCACAAAATTCGTTTATCTGGTATTGATGCGCCAGAGAAAAGGCAACCATTTGGCAGTGTTTCAAAACAGTCGCTATCAAATCTTTTGTTTAGTCAAGAAGTCATGATTAACTGGCAAAAACGTGACAGCTATGGACGGATTGTTGGAAAAGTCATGCTTAATGATATTGATATGAACTTAGAGCAAATTAAAGCAGGTATGGCTTGGTTTTATCGGCAATATCAAAAACAACTGCCTCTAAAAGATCAGGCTGATTATGCAACAGCTGAGCAAGAAGCCAAAGCCAACAAAGTAGGATTATGGATTGATGAAGCCCCAATTCCGCCTTGGCGTTTTAGGCGTGCTAGAACAGATGTAATGGCCCCCAGCAAAGTTGACTAACCAAAGTAGAAAGATCGTTATCGGTCGATTTTCCATTAAACAAATTCCATCAAACAAAAAAGCACCCAATAGGGTGCTTTCTTATTTGCCCGTAAAGGGTATCTGCATTTTCGCTAGCCACTGAAGTGACAAGTGAATTGTGATGGCGGAGAGCGAGGGATTCGAACCCTCGATACAGGTCTACCCCGTATGCTTCCTTAGCAGGGAAGTGCCTTCGACCACTCGGCCAGCTCTCCGTTTTAACGCTTTTTTATTACTTTACAAGGGCGCGATGTTACGCGAAACCCGCACTAAAATCAATGAAAAAAATCAGGCAATTCTTTTATGCTTCTTCTAATTCAAATGCTTGGTGTAACACGCGTACTGCTAGTTCCATGTACTTTTCTTCAATCACGACTGCTATTTTTATTTCACTGGTAGAAATCATTTGGATATTAATGCCTTCTTCAGAGAGTGTGCGAAACATTTGGCTGGCGACGCCAACATGTGATCGCATACCAACGCCAACGACAGATACTTTTGCAATATTATCATCGCCTGTTATTTCGCGAGCATGAATGCCTGGTTGCACTTTGTTGCGTAGAATCTCAAGTGCTTTTTTCATTTCGTTTTTGTGTACAGTAAACGTGAAATCTGTGGTGCCGTCGGCGCCTTGGTTTTGGATAATCATATCCACATCAATGTTAGCATCAGCTACAGGCCCGAGAATCTGATAGGCAATGCCTGGTTTGTCTGGTACGCCAAGTACAGTAATTTTTGCTTCATCACGATTAAACGCAATGCCAGAAATAAGTGGTTCTTCCATGTTGTTATCCTTGCTATCTTCTTCGAATGTAATGAGTGTGCCTTCGCCTTCCTCTTGGAAGCTGGACAGTACACGCAATTTAACTTGATATTTACCAGCAAACTCGACCGAGCGGGTTTGTAATACTTTACTGCCTTGTGAGGCGAGTTCTAGCATTTCTTCAAATGTAATTTTATCTAATCGCCTTGCTTCTGGCACGATACGGGGGTCAGTGGTATAAACACCATCAACATCTGTATAAATTTGGCACTCTTCTGCTTTTAGTGCGGCTGCTAAGGCAACGCCAGTGGTATCTGAGCCACCACGTCCAAGTGTGGTAATGTTGCCGTTTGCATCACACCCTTGAAATCCCGCAACGACAACCACATAGCCGTCATCTAAATCTTTTTGAATATTGTGACCGTCAATATCAATGATGCGGGCTTTCCCATAAGATTCATCGGTTAAAATTTTCACTTGTGTGCCCGTATAGCTTTTTGCTTTAAAGCCAAGCTCTTGCAATGCAAGGCAGGTTAAGCCAATAGTGACTTGCTCACCAGTTGATACAATCACGTCCAATTCACGAGGATCTGGATTGGCGGTGATTTCGTGGGCAAGACTAATTAAACGATTGGTTTCGCCAGACATGGCAGACACCACGACAACAATTTGATGTCCTTTTTTCTTGAAACGACCAACTCTACTTGCTAAATTGCGAATGCGATCTGCATTTGCAACCGAGGTGCCACCATATTTTTGTACGATTAAAGCCATAATTTAAGTAATGAGTAATGTATTAGTGATTAATGTTGAATGATTTGTTTGACCCAGCTTTCAACACTATTGAGTGCTGCGGGTAATTGATTGGCATCTGTGCCACCTGCCATAGCCATATCAGGCTTGCCACCACCTTTACCGCCAACTTGATTGGCGACATGATTGACTAGATCGCCCGCTTTTATTTGCGAGATCAAGTCTTTTGTCACGCCAGCAACGATGCTGACTTTATCACCATTGACAGTAGCCAGCACAATAACGGCAGATTTTAGCTTGTCTTTAAGTTTATCCATGGTTTCGCGCAAGGTGTTGGCATCAGCACCTTCTAATGTGGCAGACAACACTTTAATGCCATTGATATCAATGGCTTGTGTGACTAAGTCATCACCTTGAGATGAGGCGAGTTTGCCTTTTGCAGTCGCTAACTCACGCTCTAGTTTTTTGATATGCTCAATTAAATGGTCAACACGGTGTGCTACTTCGCTAGGCAGTACTTTTAATGTGCCAGCCACGCCACCTAACGTTGTTTCCATATTTTGCAGATAATGTAGTGCATTTAAGCCAGTGACTGCTTCTATACGCCTAACACCAGCTGCAACGCCGCCTTCTGCAACAATGCTAAATAAACCAATGTCACCAGTGCGTTTCACATGAGTGCCGCCGCAAAGCTCGATAGAAGAGCCAATATCCAATACGCGCACTTCGTCGCCATATTTTTCGCCAAATAACATCATGGCGCCTGTCTCTTTAGCGGCATCAATCGACATCACGCGGGCTTGTGTTGCGACATTGGCAAATACCTCTGCATTAACAATGCCTTCTACTGCGCGAATTTGTTCATTGGTCATCGGCGCATTATGTACAAAGTCAAAGCGCGTTTTTTCAGTATCAACCAAACTGCCTTTTTGCTGTACATGCTCGCCCAATACTTCACGTAATGCTTTGTGCATTAAATGGGTGGCAGAATGGTTACGCATGGTTGCTGTTCGCGCTTGCATATTCACTTTGGCAGTCACTTGATCGCCCACTGCTATGCGGCCAGTGCTTAATGTGCCGTGGTGTCCAAATACACTAGCTTGTACTTTTTGTGTGTCTTCAACCGTAAACAAGCCAGTGCTACTTTTCAGCTCACCACTATCACCAATTTGACCGCCAGATTCGGCATAGAAAGGCGTATTGTCTAAAATAATCAGACCTTGGTCACCCTCCGACAGTTGTTCAACAGCGGTACCATCTTTATACAACGCGGTGATGATGCCTTTGGTTTCTAATTGCTCATAACCATGGAACGTTGTTGCCACGCCGTTATACGCTACATTGGTGGCCATTTTGAACTTGCCTGCCGCGCGCGCTTGTTCTTTTTGACGTGCCATGGCGGTGTTAAAGCCAGCTGTATCCACAACCACATTTCGCTCACGACAAATATCTGCAGTTAAATCTAGAGGAAAACCATAAGTGTCATGTAATTTAAATGCTGTTTCGCCATTAAATACATCTGTTGTGGTTTTGAGTTCTGATTCAAGAATGGCCATGCCATTCTCGATGGTTTCAAAAAAGCGCTCTTCTTCTTGTTGTAAAGTGGCAGTAATGCGTTTTTGTTCAGATACAAGTTCAGGATAAGCTGCGCCCATTTCACTGACTAAATCAGGTAGCATTTGATAGAAAAAGGCTTTACGTGCACCTAATTTATAACCATGACGAATCGCGCGACGAATAATGCGGCGTAGCACATAGCCACGTCCTTCATTGCCTGGAATAACACCATCGGCAATCAGGAACGCGCAGGCGCGAATATGATCGGCTAGTACTTTAAGGCTAGGGCTTGCTAAATCGGCTGTTTGTGTTTCACGCGCAGCTGCTGCAATGAGTTTCTGAAATAAATCAATTTCATAATTGGCATGCACGCCTTGCAGAATTGCAGAAATACGCTCCAAGCCCATGCCAGTATCCACGCTCGGTTTTGGCAGAGCATGCATAACCCCTGCTTCATCGCGATTAAACTGCATAAATACATTATTCCAAATCTCAATAAAGCGATCGCCATCTTCGTCTGGACTGCCAGGCGGGCCGCCTGCGATATGTGCGCCATGGTCATAGAATATTTCAGAACAAGGGCCACAAGGGCCAGTGTCACCCATCATCCAGAAATTATCGGATGCATAACGTGCGCCTTTATTGTCGCCAATACGAATGATTTTTTCGGCAGGTAAGCCAATTTCTTTAAGCCAAATATCATAGGCTTCATCATCTTCAGCATAGACAGTAACCAGTAGCTTTTCTATTGGTAATTTATAAACTTCCGTTAATAACTCCCATGCGTATTTGATAGCATCGCGTTTGAAATAATCGCCAAAACTAAAATTGCCTAGCATTTCAAAGAAAGTATGATGGCGCGCCGTATAACCGACGTTCTCTAAGTCGTTATGTTTGCCGCCAGCGCGGACGCATTTTTGGCTGGTCGTAGCACGTGTATAACTGCGTTTATCAAAGCCTAAAAAGACATCTTTGAATTGATTCATCCCTGCATTAGTAAACAGCAGAGTAGGGTCGTCATGCGGCACCAATGAGCTGGAAGCGACGGCGGTGTGTCCTTTAGAGACAAAAAAGTCTATAAAGGTTTTGCGAATATCATTGCTAGTTGGATTGTTGCTTAATTTAATCGTCATTATCTTGTTTGCTGAGTACTTTTTTTATCGTATCGAAGCCAAAGCCACGGCTTTGTAAGAAGCGTGCCTGTTTTGCCCATTCATCGCGGTTATTAGCCGCTTGTTTAAATTTTTTGCGCCAAACTTCAGTTGCGCGCGCTAATTCACTTTCTTTCATTGTAGACACTGCATCCATAATTAAATCATCTGCAATGCCTTTTTCTTTTAATTCATGCGCTACTTTACTGCTGCCAAACTTTATTTTTCTAGCATTCACCAGTTGCTCGGTAAATCTTGCATCAGATAACCAGCCACGGGTTTTAAAATCGGCTAATAATGCAGGAATGTCATCTGATTCGTCTGCATAATTTTTTAGTTTTTGTCCCAGCTCAATCGCTGAGTATTCGCGTTTACCCAAATACTCTAGCGCACGTTGGCGCAACGATTTCTGTTGAGGCTGTTTCAGCTTATTCGTCACCTTCTTCGCGCGGTGCAATCATTTCATCAAGCAATACTTTAGAGTTGCTACGAATTTTTGTATCAATCTCATTCGCAATATCTGGATTTTCTTTCAAAAATTGACGTGCATTATCTTTGCCTTGACCAATTTTTTCACCGTTATAGCTATACCATGAGCCTGCTTTTTCAACGAGCTTTAGATTCACGCCCAACTCAATGATTTCGCCTTCGCGGGAAATGCCTTCGCCATACAGAATATCGAATTCAGCTTGTTTAAATGGAGGCGCTACTTTATTTTTAATCACCTTGACTCTGGTTTCTGAACCAACGACCTCATCGCCACGTTTAATTGCGCCAGTACGGCGAATATCGAGACGAACTGATGAGTAGAACTTAAGCGCATTGCCGCCAGTGGTTGTTTCTGGATTGCCAAACATCACGCCAATTTTCATCCGAC
>CBFHHI010000026.1:0-24858 GCA_965655675.1 Methylophilaceae bacterium
TGGCAGCAATTTCCCATCTATCTAGCAATGCTTTTTGATAATCAGCGCCATGTTTTAACGCTAAAAAAGCACGCACCTCAGCCACATCTGCAAAACCATTCTGATCGGTATCCATTTTTGCAATATTATCTTCTACAGTAGGACCATTATATTTGCCATGAGCATCGGTTAAATAATCCAATATTTCTACTGCATAGCCTAATGATGTGCTCATCGACAAAGTAGCTATCAATATCCATTTAGTCATTTTTTCACCTCGATTCATACTACCATTTTGACCGAGATTAATCTATTGACTGCCATTGCAATGTGACTAACATTACATTATGTATCTATAGGTTGAATCGCTATTGTCTGCGCGATCAATTTTTTCGCCATATTTTCTTTCCATAGCGCTGGTCCAGATTGATGCACAGATTCGCCATTAGCACTTACCGCGACTGTCACCGGCATATCTACCACATCAAACTCATAAATCGCCTCCATACCCAAGTCGGCAAATGCGATTACTTTTGCATGCTTAATGGCTTTGCTTACCAGATAGGCTGCACCACCAACCGCCATTAAATACACAGACTGATGCTTAGCAATAGAAGCCAACGCGGCTTCTCCACGCTCTGCTTTACCGACAGAACCTAACAAGCCAGTATCTAACATCACATCACTATAACTATCCATTCTTGTTGCCGTTGTTGGCCCAGCAGGACCAACCGCCTCATCACCAACTGCATCTACTGGCCCTACGTAATAAATAAAACGATTACTAAAATCGACAGGCAATTGCTCACCTTTGCCAATCATGTCAGCGATGCGCTTATGTGCCGCGTCACGACCAGTGAGTAATTTACCTGATAGCAATAATGTCTGCCCTGCTGCCCATGTTTGGGTTTCTTGCTTGGTTACCGTATTTAAATCTACTCGCTTAGCATGGGCGTCTGGTGCCCATGTGACATCGGGGTAAACACCCATCTCTGGCGGCACTAACGCCGCAACCCCACTGCCATCCAACTCAAATTCTATATGCCTTGTTGCCGCACAATTTGGAATAATCGCAACGGGCAAACTAGCTGCATGTGTTGGATAATCCAATATCTTCACGTCTAATACTGTTGTTAACCCACCCAATCCTTGTGCACCAATGCCTAAATGATTCACTTTTTCATACAAGGCCAATCTAAGCTCTTCGATACGATTACTAGCACCTTTTTCTTTTAAAAGATGGATATCAATTGGCTCCATTAATGACTCTTTTGCCAGCAACACTGCTTTTTCTGCACTGCCGCCAATACCAATACCCAACATGCCTGGAGGACACCAGCCAGCACCCATTTGGGGCACGACTTGCATCACCCAACCTTCAATACTGTCATTGGGATTCAACATTGCCAATTTTGCTTTATTCTCTGAACCACCACCTTTAGCAGCAATTTTTACTTCAATTTTATTACCCGTCACCAGCGAGATATGCACTACCGCTGGCGTGTTATCACCAGTATTGGTGCGCTTGCCAGCTGGATTTGTCACAATAGAAGCTCTTAGTTTATTCTCTGGCAACAAATAAGCGCGTCGCACTCCTTCGTTGACCATTTGCTCTACATCTAAGGCAGTATTTTCCGAATTACTTTGCCATTGCACATCCATACCCACTTTGACAAAAGCAACAACAATGCCAGTATCTTGGCAAATAGGCCGTTTTCCTTCGGCGCATAGCCGTGAATTAGTCAAAATCTGTGCGATAGCATCTTTTGCCGCAGGCGACTCTTCCCGCTGATAGGCTTCAGCTAATGCTTGAATATAATCTTGCGGATGATAATAAGAAATAAATTGCAGTGCATCTGCAACACTTTGTACAAAATCTTCTTTGTTAATCAATGTCATGCGTTATCTTGTGCTCTTTGCTGTTGCGATATTAGGGGTAATGTCTTTGCGTAAAATTTTCCCATTTTTAGTTCTAGGAAAATCGTTTGCGAAATAGACGACTTTTGGCACTTTATAAGCGGCCAAATGTGCTTTTCCAAAAGCAATTAAATCATTCGGGCTAATACTCGCATTGGGTTTTAATATCGCATAGCAAGCCACTAGCACTTTATCCTTCTCTAGCTCCTCACCTATCGCCGCACAATCAGCAACATCAGGATGTCCTTTATACACACGCTCGATTTCGTATGGCGATACGCGATAGCCAAAACTTTTGATAATGTCATCTTTGCGTCCTAAAAACCAAATATAGCCATCTTCATCATATTTCGCATAATCTCCTGTAAAAAAGTAACCGTCATGCTTATATTTTGCGGTTTCTTCATCTAGGTTCCAGTAGCGCAAAAACACACCCGGATCATTGAGTGGAATGCTAATCATCCCTTCCTCACCAATTGGCACTTCTGTTAATGTTTCTGGGTCGAGTAATTTAATATCGTGTCCTGGTTGAGCAAAACCAGCCGAGCCAGCGCGTATAGGGCGATAAATACTTTGCGATAGATAATAGGAAAACTCGCTCATGCCTACTGCTTCGTAAATATCCAATCCAAATCGCTGCTTCCACTGATGCAGCACTTCATCGGACAAATGCTCACCCGCACTCATAAAATGTCGAATGCTGGGCAAGTCTTTTTTGTCTGTTGTTGTCTTTTGTAAAATTTGACGATAAATAGTTGGGACACCAATAAAAATAGTGGCCGCATGTTTTTGTATTAAATCCAACCATTTTTGTGCATCATTTTTACCTTCGTGCACAATCACTGTTTTGCCTAAATACAGCGGATCCATCAAGCCAGAACCCAACACATAAGTCCAATTAAACTTTCCAGAATGCATAATTCTGTCTTGCGTATCTTCTGCATAATTAAACCAATATTGAGCTGCTGGTTGGCGGCCCAACATAGCGCGATGGGCATGCAAAACCCCTTTGGGATAACCTGTTGTACCAGAGGTATAAACAAGATAAGCAGGATCTTCTGCTAAGGTTTTCTCGACTAGCGCCATTTCTGTAATACCCGCTAATGCAGCGGTTAAACTCAACACATTTAACACATTGTCAGCTTCAACAGCATCAACTTCCGTCACAACAATATGTTTTAAATGCGGTGTTTGTTGTAGATTTTGTTTAATTTGCGCAGACATTGCTTGCCAAGCTTTTGCATCGGTCACTAATACAGTAGCGCCAGAATCTTTTGCTAAATAGGCAACTTCTTCTGCAGTCAATAATGTTGAAGTGGGCACTGCAATAGCACCCATTTTCATGGTGCCCAAAAAAGCAATCGGATACGCCAAGCTATTTGGCAAACGTACTAAAACACGATCGCCTTTATTGAGCTTGAGATTGCGCAGCAATTGTGCAAACTGATTGGTTTTATGCGATAACGCATTGAAAGTAATGGTTTCTGTTCCTAACGCATCATCCTCCACTATCATTGCCAAAGAGTCTGCAAGCGCAGTATTCACTTGGCTATCAGCACAAGCAGCGCCAATATTAAAAAAGGTAGGTACGTTCCATTCCCATGTTTCGAATGCTTCAAACGGTTTATGCATCATAATAATATTCCATATGGCCAGTTTTGACGGATCACCTGTTCAGGCAACATTGCTAGCACTTCTAGTGCAAATTCGGTATCACTTTTTTTCAGCGCTCGTAGTGCATGCGCCCTTAATAAAGTTTGTAAGGCTTTGCCAAACATTGGCGGATCTAACATCTCTCCCTCAAACTTGATTGCACCCCCTAATAAAGCATCGGCTTCAATTGCTGCTTTTAGGATATTCACTTTTTTCGTCACTTCAGTGGGTGAAGGGGTATAGGCTGTTTTACATAAATGAATATGTCCCGGATGAATGGTTTGCTTGCCAGTCAGCCCCATTGCAGCCTCTTCACAAGCGTGCTTATAAACAACACGCGCCTGATCATCGCCATGCAAATCTAACCAACGGCGCACATCGTGCGGCTCTACAAATTTCTCTGGCATAATATTGGTGCCTATCAGGGTTTCCACTCCACCAATCACACCAACACCAGCAATACGTGACTCAAATAACAAGGCATGCATATAGAACTGTAGCTCGGCTATCCAGTTTTCAGGTGTAATATGAATACCCATCGCTTTTGAGAAATCGTGAATACCAAACACCACATGCTCAACTGTTTCATATTGCATCAGCTCTGGTGCAATTCTGAGCGATTTTGGATGCTCAATAATCGGCTGAATCGTGATTTTCTCATTCACTTCTAATAATAGACTGGATAAATCACGTACTTCTGCCGCGCCATATGCCTCGCCTGCTTTTGCTAACATCACCACATTGATATAGTCGCCCATATCACGCACCAGCTTCATATCCTCTTCATATTCATCCGTGCGGAAAGAGTTCACACGAACTGCAATGGTGACACGCTCATTCATTTTGCGTAATAAAGGCAGCTCTTGTCGTAATAATGCACGGCTCATCTCTTTTTGACGGCAGCCATCTTCCAAATCGAATATCAAGGTATGCGCATTGGTAAAATGCGCATGTTTTTTCATGCGTGCTGAAGCATGCTCCATGTCTTCATAGATGCCCAAGCTTGGCGCATACTTGATTGGTGGATAATAAAGCTGTATCCCTGGCCAGTAATTGCCAAGCGACTTCATATCGTCTTGTTCTGTCATTCAAAATCCTTTAAACCGTAGCTACTGATCGCATTTAGCTTAGTGATGATGTTATTTAAATGTTGGCTTTTCTGCACTTTTTGCGATTGAATCAACGCCCAAAAGTCATTGTCAGGCAGGTCTAATAAGCCATCAAACACCTCAAGCTCTTGAAGCGATAAGTCGTTAAACTGCTCATTCACAAAACGCTGTAAAACGATATCCAGCTCCAACATGCCACGGCGACAGCGCCAAGCCAATCGCCTCTGTTCTGCATCAAGCATTATTTCTGCATTAATCATGGTTGGTGTCTCATAATGGGTTAATTGAAAATATCTTTTTATTAGATTTCTTTTCTTTTGCACGCTCAATTTTTAAATCTTTAATCTTAGAGATAGCTGCATTTGGGTTTAGCTGCTTTGGACAAACCTCAACGCAATTCATAATGTTATGGCATCGATATAAACGATAAGGATCCTCTAGATTTTCTAAGCGCTCTTCTTCTGCTTGATCGCGAGAATCTGCAATGAAGCGATAAGCCTGTAACAAGCCTGCTGGACCAACAAACTTATCTGAATTCCACCAAAAACTTGGACAAGACGTTGTACAAGCACCACACAATATACATTCGTATAAGCCATCTAATTTTGCTCTATCTTCAGGACTTTGTAGCCTTTCAGTTTCGGGTAATGGATCGTTATTTTGCAAGTAAGGCTTGACTGAATTGTAATGCTCATAGAACTGGGTCATATCGACCACCAAATCACGAATCACAGGCAAACCAGGCAATGGCCTAATCACCACTGGCTGCACTAAATCTGCAATATTGGTAATGCAAGCCAAAGCGTTTTTGCCGTTAATATTTAACGCATCACTACCACAGACACCTTCGCGACAAGATTTGCGCACACTTAATGTTGGGTCTTGATGTTTCACCCTAAGCAAGGCATCCAACAGCATATGTTCGCCTTCTTGCAGCTCAATCTCATAATCCTGCATGTATGGCTTTTTATCGGTATCTGGATTAAATCGATAGATTGATAGCTTCATGATTAATATACCCTCGCTTTTGGAACAAATGACGGCACAGTCAGCGGCTGTAGCTGTACTGGTTTATACTTAAGTTGGTGGTTCTCTCGATAATAGAGCGAGTGTGTTAGCCAATTCTCATCGTCTCGCGCTTCATAATCCTCCCGCGCATGAGCGCCACGACTCTCCGTTCGGTTGTGCGCCGCGTGCATGGTTGCCAACGCCACTTCGATTAAATTGTCTAACTCAAGCGCTTCAACACGCGCAGTATTAAATACTTTGCTGGTATCTTTGATAACCACATTCGCCACGCGCTCCGCCACCGCATTGATTTCTTCTACGCCTTTTGCCAACAAATCAGGAAAGCGGAAGACGCCACAATTTTCTTGCATTACTTGGCGCAAATCCAAACGTACTTGCATTAGATTTTCGCCTTGTGGCCGTTCATATCGCGCAAGTCGAAGCATTGTTTTGTCGCCAACATCTTTGGGTAATGGCTTATGTGCTTTGTGTGTCTTAACAGTGTTAACGATGTGGTCGCCTGTTGATTTTCCAAAGACAACCAAGTCTAGCAATGAATTGGAACCTAAGCGATTCGCACCGTGCACTGATATACAAGCACATTCGCCAACCGCATATAAACCGTTCACCTCTTGCTGTTTATCACCATTTGGCACAATCACTTGACCATTCAGATTAGTGGGCAAGCCACCCATCATATAATGAGCAGTTGGCACGACTGGAATCGGATCTTTCACTGGATCAACATTTGCAAAGGTTTTGGCAATTTGGCGAATACCTGGCAAGCGTTGATCGATCATTTCTTCACCCAAATGATCTAATTTTAAATAAACGGCATTTTTACTTGCGCCAACCCCACGCCCTTCTTTAATTTCGGTAGCAGAAGCGCGTGAAACCACATCACGGCTCGCAAGATCTTTTGCCGTTGGTGCATAACGTTCCATAAAACGTTCACCTTCAGAGTTCACCAAATAGCCGCCTTCACCTCTCACGCCTTCAGTAATCAACACGCCCGCATGCAACACGCCCGTGGGATGAAATTGCCAAAACTCCATATCTTGCAAAGGAATGCCAGCACGTGCTGCCATACCAAGACCATCGCCTGTACAAGTAAATGCATTGGTACTGGCTTGAAAGATACGCCCAGCACCACCTGTTGCTAACAAGGTCGCTTTTGCTTCAAATATCCGCACTTCTCCTGTCTCAATTTCCAGCGCGATAACGCCAAGCACATCGCCATCTGCATCGCGAATCAAATCTAAGGCGTACCATTCCACAAAAAATTGTGTATTCGCGCGCACATTACGTTGATATAGGGTATGCAACATGGCATGGCCCGTTCTATCGGCAACGGCGCAAGTGCGAGAAATGGGTGCTTCGCCAAAGTTTTGTGTCATGCCGCCAAACGGTCTTTGAAAAATTTTGCCATTGTCTAGTCGGTCAAATGGCATACCAAAATGTTCAAGCTCAATAATGGCTTTTGCCGCGTTCTTACACATAAATTCAATGGCGTCTTGATCGCCTAAAAAGTCAGAGCCTTTGATGGTGTCATACATATGCCAAAGCCATTTATCTTCTGCTACGTTACCCAGTGCAGCCGCAATACCACCTTGTGCAGCGACAGTGTGCGAACGCGTAGGAAATACTTTTGATAACACTGCCACTTTAACGCCAGCCTCGGCTAGTTGAAGCGCTGCACGCAAACCTGCACCACCACCGCCAACTATCACTGTATCAAACTGATGTTTTTCTAATGCCATCTAAATACTCCAAAAAAGAAAAATTGACCAAGCTAATGAGGCAAATAACATCAACTCAACTAGCATTTGTAGGTAATGCCTCAAGGTTAGATTAGGCACATAATCTCTGAACACATCTCTAACACCAATCCATGCATGTATACACAAGCTGGCATAAAATACTACATTCAAGATTCGCCACCACCATGGTGAGTTAAACGCCATCCAAGTTGTGTAATCAACTGGTTTTGCCATCAAAAAGTAAAATAACAATATCAATAAATACACTGTCATATAGGTTGCAGTTATTCTTTGTAGCAACCAAAATCGCATACCGGGATATCGCTCTGTTAATAGCTCAATGAACATAGAGTCATCACCATATTAAATAAGAAAAATATAAAACAGAAACCACAACAAGCCCCATCAAAATGCGACTAGAATACCGCGCCTGATGCAGGCCATGCATCCAATGTAAATCTTGTGCCAAGTGGCGTAATCCAGCATAAAAATGATGAAAAAAAGCCCAAGCAAAACCAATTAACACTAATTTCACCAACCAAAAATCCATGGCCATTAACACAAGTAAGTAATCTGCTTCACTTGCAAATGAATAGTGCAATCCAAGCAATAATAGAGGCAACAACAAAAACAAACCCATACCGCTCACACGATGCAAAATAGAAACCAAGGCATTGATGGGCAAGCGAATTGTCAATAAATTAAGGTTTTTTGGTCTATTGTTACTCATTCGCCATTCCTTTTAGTGCCGCCTCTTTTACAGCGGTTGATACTTTCTCTAACAATCTGGGATCGAACGGTTTAGGAATAATATATTCTGGCCCAAAGCTTAGCGCCGTTAATTGATAGGCCTTTAGCACCTCTGCTGGAACGGGCTCATGCGCCAATTCGCCCAACGCTTTTGCCGCCGCAACCTTCATTTCTTCTGTAATTTTTTTCGCTTTGGCATCTAATGCACCACGAAATAAATAAGGAAAACATAGCGCGTTATTGACCTGATTAGGAAAGTCGCTACGTCCTGTTGCCATAATAAGGTCATCTCGTATGGCATGCGCAACACTAGGCAGCACCTCAGGATCTGGGTTTGCTAATGCAAATATAATGGGTTTTTTTGCCATGCTTTTTATTAAACTGGCATCTAGTGCATTCTTAGCAGAAACACCAATAAACACATCGGCGTCTTGCATGGCATCGGCAAGGGTTTTAACAGCACTCACCTCAACCGCGAGATCGATATTATTGTCATGTAAATCTTGACGACTTTTATCAATCACACCTTTTTTATCAACCATCGTGATATTGCCTGCCCCCATGTGCTTTAACAGTTTTGCACATGAACAACCTGCGGCACCCGCTCCCAAAAAGACAATTTTTGCCTGCTGAATTGTTTTTGACTGTAATTGAAGTGCATTTAACAACGCAGCACCCACAATCACCGCTGTACCGTGCTGATCATCGTGAAACACAGGAATATCCAAACGTTGCTTCAGCTCTTTTTCAATATAAAAACAATGTGGTGCCGCAATATCTTCTAAATTAATGCCCCCAAAAGTTGGCGCAATGTTGATGACAGTCTCTATAAACGCATCAGGGCTCGCTGCATTTACTTCAATGTCAAATACATCAATGCCAGCAAAGCGCTTGAATAAAACAGCCTTACCCTCCATCACCGGCTTACTAGCTAGAGCGCCGGTGTTACCTAAGCCTAACACAGCACTGCCATCGGTAATGACTGCAATGAGGTTGCCTTTGTTAGTGTATTTGTAAGCATCCGCTGGATTATCCCGAATCGCGATAACAGGCACTGCCACGCCTGGGGTATATGCTAACGATAAATCATCTTGCGTTAAACATGGCTTGGTCGATTCAACACTCAACTTTCCAGGGGTAGGAAACTGGTGATAATCTAATGCACGTTTTTCTAACTCTGTCATTGTTGTTTCTCTTTTCTATATACGTTGAATCTACAATAGGCTGGCGAACTTTTATTCCAACTCACTCATATAATGATGGTCGTCGGTTAAACATAGTCCAAGTCGCCACTCCATCGGCTTATCGCCATAGGTAAACGATACACGCTCAATACTTAACAATGGATGGCCTTGCTTCAAACCCAACGATTGCGCAACACTTGCTTCTGCTTCCACTGCTTTCAACCGCTCTTCGGCGCGCACCATTCTTACGCCAAACTGCGCCTCGTACATGCTATACATAGAACCACTACTCTCTTCTACCTTAGCCCTATTCAGTCCTTTAAATGCTGCCGCAGGCACAATAATGTGATCATGAATCAATGGTCTGCCAGAAAAAGTAAGCAATCTTTTCACCTCTATCACACTTGCGCTGGCTTTAATCTCTAATATTTTGGCTATATAAGCGCCTGCTTTTGACTTTGTACAAGAAATAAACTCATTATTTAATAGTTCTTTATGTCCTGTTTCAGACGTTAATCGCAAAAATCGCAACTTAATATCGTCCTCTTTGTGCGTTGCAACATACGTCCCTTTACCTTGACGTCTAATAACGATATTTTCAGTAGCCAAGCTATCAATCGCTTTTCTAACCGTACCTTGGCTAACCTTATATCGCATTGCCAACTCAACTTCACTTGGAATCACCTCACCCGGCCGCCACTCACCGCCAATCAAGCTCTGCGTGATAAGCACTTTAATCTGATCGTAAAGAGGACGATAACTCGGCGAATTTAATTGTTTATCCATATACGTAACCTATAAAGCTTAAGATTTAATTTCCAATAAAGTGTATGCAAGCTTATGACACACTCACCAACTATTTAGATACTTTATATCATAGATAAATATAATTTGTCTATCTATTTTATATCTTATATAAGACATAAGATATATGTTGACAGGCAAACAATTATCTTTATAATTAATGTCAACTAAACACTTCGAGTCAGCATAATGATGAATGAGCACATAAGACCAAGGCGATCGATGCTTTATGTACCAGGCTGCAACACTTATTATTTAAATCGCGCGCGCACACTTGCAGCTGATGCAGTGATCTTAGATTTGGGCGATCCAATCTTGATTGATGCAAAAGAACAATCACGCATTAATATTGTTGAAGCCGTTAAAGCAGGTGGTTATGGCAAGCGAGAAGTGATAGTTAGGGTTAATGACTTGGATTCAGAATGGGGTCACGACGACATTAAAGCCGTAGCCAATATTGGTGCTGATGCCATTCTTTTCCCCAATATAGAATCAAAAGAAGATGTATTAGCTGCACAGCAATTACTAGATGAAGCAGGCGGCAGTCACATGCCGATTATGGTGATGATAGAAAGTCCGCTAGCTGTATTAAATGCAAAAGAAATTGCAGCGGCATCCGACCGTATTAAATGTATGGTGATAGCAACTTCAGATTTAATTACCCAACTCCATGCGCGATATACACCAGAGCGCACAGCGATTCTCACGTCGCTATCGTTGGTTGTACTGGCAGCACGCGCATATAAAAGAGCGGTAGTTGATGGCATTGCTAGCGATCTTAAAAATATGCATGCTTTTGAATATGCCTGTCGCATTGGCAGAGATTTAGGTTTTGATGGAAAGTCCATCATACACCCAGCCCAAATTGCCTATAGCAATGATGCATATACACCTAAAGCGTCTGAAGTCAGCAATGCACGTGAAGTGATCAAAGCTTTAAAAGAAGCGCAAGCTTCTGGCAAAGGCACAGTGATTGTTAATGATAAATTTGTGGAGAATCACCATATTGCAGCGGCAGAACGCATTATCCAACTAAGTGAAATGATTGAAGAATTGGAAGAAGAGTTTATCTAATGACCAATACAACAAAAATTAGCAATGGCAGATTTTTTGAAGACTTCGTGTTAGATGAAGTAATTCAACACGCTACACCTCGCACCATTACCGCAGGCGACAGCGCACTCTATATTGCCCTAACAGGGGCAAGAAATCCCCTGCACTGCAGCGAGCCTTTCGCGCAAAGCTTAGAATATAAAAGCGCACCTATTGATGATTTACTCGCCTTTCATATTGCATTTGGCAAAACCGTACCAGACATTTCTGTGAATGCAGTGGCTAATTTAGGTTATGCCGATGTCAAATTTATTCAACCCATTTTCGTGGGCGATACATTAAGTACGGCTAGCCAAGTCATTGGTTTAAAGCAGAACTCAAACGGAAAAAGTGGCGTTGTTTGGGTACGCTCTACCACCGTCAATCAAAACAACACGCCCGTATTAAGCTGGGTACGCTGGGTAATGGTGCATAAAAAACAAATGCATACCGAGGCACCTAAAGCAGTCATCCCCTCGCTACCTACTCATGTAGACGCAAGCCAGCTGCAGATACCAAGCTATGTGCAAACGCATGATGAAATCTGCAACGTGACGGGTGGCCAGTATGTTTGGGATGATTATGCGATTGGCGAGCGGCTTAATCATGTCGCTGGCATGACAATTAATGAAAGTGACCACTCATTAGCAACTAGGCTTTATCAAAATAATGCCCGCCTACATTTCGATGCTCATCTTATGCACAATGCACCAATTGGAAAACGCCTCGTTTATGGCGGCGTAGTGATTTCAGCTTGCCGTGCACTGAGTTATGAAGGGCTAGAAAACGCGTTGAGCATTTTAGCGATTAATGGTGGCACGCATGTTAATCCAACATTCGCGGGGGACACCATCTACACCATCACCGAGGTTTTGGACAAGTGGGCCCTACCAAACCGTCAAGACATAGGCGCTTTAAGACTACGGATGGTAGGCATTAAAAATAGTGCTCCTAGCGAAATTGACTCCATTAAACCCAATCAAGATTATCACCAAAATGTGGTATTAGATCTCGACTACACAGTGGCAATGCCACGTAAAGGAAATGAATCATGAGCGTACATCCAAGTGAAGCTTTATTTGGCGGTGAAAAACCGTTCCCTTTAATTCCAACTTGTGAGCATTTTGCTGGCAGCGAAAAGTTAATTTTAAAAGCATTGAGCTTGCAAGATAGTATTGGCCCAGTGTTTGATATTACTTGCGATTGTGAAGATGGCGCAGCAAGCGGACAAGAGCGCGAACATGCAGAAATGATCGTACGCGTACTGACTTCTGATGCCAACAAACACAAGATGGCAGGCGCGCGGATTCATGACTATACGCACCCTGCTTGGAAACAAGATATTGATATCTTAGTTGCAGGTGCTGGCCATGTGTTAAGTTACATCACCATTCCCAAATGCACGGACATTAGCCAAGCCCAGGAAATGATTGCGTATTTGCAAAAAATGGCCACCTTTAGCGGCGTTGAGCGCATTATTCCTGTTCACATTTTGATTGAAACACACGGCGCACTACATCAAGTGCATGACATTGCTAAATTGCCTTGGTTACAAGTATTAGACTTTGGATTGATGGATTTTGTCAGCGCACATAACGGCGCTATTCCAGCTAGTGCTATGCGCAGCCCTGGCCAGTTTGAGCACCGTCTATTAGCACGTGCCAAAACAGAAGTGACTTCTGCCGCACTCGGCAATGGCGTTGTGCCAGCGCACAATGTAACACTCGATTTAAAAAACACAGAAACCACTTATAGCGATGCTTCGCGCGCACGTAATGAATTTGGCTTTATGCGCATGTGGAGCATTTACCCCACACAAATTCAGGCCATTGTTGATGCAATGAAGCCTAATTTTGATGAGGTGGTTGATGCCGCTAACATTTTATTAACGGCACAAGCCGCCGACTGGGGTCCTATCCAATACGCGGGAGAGTTACACGACCGTGCAACCTACCGCTATTTTTGGGAAATTTTACAAAAAGCAAAACTGACTGGCGTTGGCATTTCAGAAGAAGCAACTGCCGCATTCTTTTAGTTAATCTCATTTTTTAGTTGAAGGCTTTACCATGAGCAAAATAGAAACAGCCGGCATGCGTTTTCGCGCAGCATTACAAGCTGAAAATCCATTACAAATTATTGGCGCAATTAATGCCTATCACGCAATGCTTGCCACACAGTCTGGATTTAAGGCAATTTATTTATCAGGCGGCGGCGTAGCAGCAGGTTCGCTTGGGGTGCCCGATCTGGGCATTTCAACCCTAGAGGATGTATTGATTGATGTTAGACGTATTACAGATGCAGTGGATACGCCTCTGCTAGTGGATATTGATACGGGATTTGGTGGTGCATTTAACATTGCACGTACCATTAAAAGCGTACAAAAAGCTGGTGCAGCAGCTGTCCATATTGAAGACCAAGTGACGGCTAAACGTTGCGGTCATCGCCCAAATAAAGCGATTGTTAGTCAAGATGAAATGGTTGATCGGATTAAAGCTGCTGTAGACGCCAGAACAGATGACAGCTTTGTGATTATGGCACGCACCGATGCATTGGCTGTCGAAGGTTTGCAATCCGCGATAGACCGCGCTTGTGCTTGCGTTGAAGCGGGTGCCGATATGGTTTTTCCTGAGGCAATTACTGAACTTAGTATGTATCAACAATTTGCCGATGCGGTCAAAGCGCCCATTTTAGCGAACATTACCGAATTTGGCTCAACACCACTTTATACCGTTAAAGAGTTAGCCGCCGTTGATGTCAGCATGGTGTTGTATCCGCTTTCTGCTTTCCGTGCCATGAATCAAGCTGCACTGAATGTTTATCAAGCTGTTCGTCATGATGGCACACAACAGCATGTTATTGACACCATGCAAACGCGAATGGCGCTATATGACCACTTGGGATATCACGCATTTGAACAAAAATTAGATGCACTTTATCAAAAATAAAGACTTGAAAAGTAAAAGAGTTTAAAAATAGGGAGATTAAAATGAATACATCAACCGAAGCCATGAACGAAGCACCTAAAAAGAAAAAAGGCGTAGCGCTTGCGGGCGTATCTGCTGGCTCCACTGCTATTTGCACAGTGGGTCATACAGGCAATGATTTACATTATCGCGGTTACGATATTACTGAATTGGCCAATCATGCCACATTTGAAGAGGTTGCCTACTTATTGATTTATGGCGAACTGCCAACCCAATCACAATTAGCCGCCTACCATCAAAAACTCAGAAAATTACGCGGCATACCTGCTGCGCTTAAAACCGTTTTAGAACAAATTCCAGCTAGTGCTCATCCAATGGATGTGATGCGCACTGGTTGCTCGATGCTTGGCACATTAGAACCAGAATCAGAAGATCACAATATTGGCGGCGCCCAACAATTAGGCGATCGACTAATTGCTTGCTTTGGGTCTATCTTGGTTTATTGGTATCACTATAGCCATCATGACAAACGCATTGAAGTTGAAACAGATGATGATTCAATCGCTGCGCATTTTTTACATATCCTCCACGGCAAAAAGCCAAAACAATTGCATATTGATGCCATGAATACTTCTTTGGTTTTATACGCCGAGCATGAGTTTAATGCATCCACATTTACCGCTCGCGTTGTATCTGGCACGCTATCCGATATGTACTCTTGCATTACCAGCGCGATTGGTGCATTGCGTGGGCCAAAACATGGCGGCGCCAATGAAGCAGCAATGGACATTATTCAACGTTATCAAACACCTGATGAAGCCGAAGCAGACATCATGGAAAGAATGGCGCGTAAAGAAATAGTGATTGGTTTTGGCCATCCTGTTTACACCATTGGTGACCCAAGAAACGAGTCAATTAAAGCGGTCAGTCATGCACTGAGTGAAGATGCTGGCGACATGAATTTATACAACATCTCAGCGCGCATAGAAGAAACCATGTGGCGTGAGAAAAAAATGTTCCCCAATTTAGATTGGTACAGCGCTTCTAGCTATCACATGATGGGCATTCCTACCGGTATGTTTACCCCTATTTTTGTCATCTCACGCACCACAGGCTGGGTTGCGCACACAATAGAGCAGCGCGTTGATAATAAAATTATTCGCCCAAATGCTGAATATGTTGGCCCTGAAAATAGGCCATACACCCCTATCAATCAACGCTAATTTCAATCAATTATAAGGTTATTTATGTCAAGCCACATTTCTAATGTAAGACCCAACCCAGACCAGGTAATCGTCGATATTGCAGATTACGTCGTTAACTATGAAATACAATCTAACGAAGCATATGACACTGCGCGAAACTGCTTAATAGACACACTTGGTTGCGGTTTTGAAGCACTTGATTACCCTGCGTGCAAAAAACTACTAGGCCCAGTGATCGCAGGCACTGTTGTACCCAATGGTGCAAAAGTACCTGGCACTCATTATCAGCTAGATCCAATTTTGGCGGCTTTTAATATTGGCGCCATGATTCGTTGGTTAGACTTTAACGATACTTGGCTGGCGGCTGAATGGGGCCATCCATCCGATAATCTGGGCGGCATATTGGCAGTCGCAGACTATTTATCTCGCAAAAACATTGCTGAAGGCAAAGCACCACTCACGATGAAAGATGTGCTCACCGCCATGATTAAAGCGCATGAAATTCAAGGTGTGTTGGCCCTTGAAAATAGCTTCAATCGCGTTGGTTTAGATCATGTTATTTTAGTCAAAATTGCTTCTACTGCTGTGGTTACCAAACTATTGGGCGGCACAAAAGAAGATATTATCAATGCTGTTTCTAATGCGTTTGTTGATGGTCAAAGTTTGCGTACTTATCGCCATTCTCCAAATACAGGCTCGCGCAAATCATGGGCGGCTGGCGATGCCACATCCCGTGCGGTACGTTTAGCATGGATGACCATGCAAGGTGAAATGGGCTATCCAGGCGCATTAACAGCTAAAACATGGGGCTTTTATGATGTGTTATTCAAAGGCAAACCATTCACATTTCAACGCGCTTATGGCTCTTATGTCATGGAGCAAGTATTGTTTAAAATCTCATTTCCAGCAGAATTCCATGCACAAACTGCTGTTGAATGCGCTTTTCAATTGCATACAGAAGTTGGCAGTAAACTACAGACATTAGCGCAGATTGCAGCAATCGACAAAATCGTCATTACCACCCATGAATCTGCTATTCGTATTATTGATAAAACGGGGCCTCTAGACAATCCAGCCGACCGCGATCATTGCATCCAATATATGGCTGCGGTTGGTTTATTAAAAGGCAGCTTAACCGCACAAGATTACGAAGATGATGCAGCGGCAGACCCGCGCATTGATGCCATAAGAGAAAAAATGACCTGTGTCGAAAAAAGCCAATACACTAGCGACTACCATGATCCGGACAAGCGCTCGATTGCTAACGCCATTCAGATTTTCTTTAAAGATGGCTCGCAATCAAGCAATATTGCAGTTGAGTATCCAATAGGCCATCGCCGCAGACGTGAAGAAGGTATTCCAGAGCTAGTTAAAAAATTTAAAGTGAATCTGGCGCGTCGTTTTGATGACAACACGCAACAGGCAATTCTAAATGTATGTTTAGATCAAACTAAGCTTGAAAATACCGCTGTGAATGACTTTGTCGATATGATGGTGTTTTAAAAGTTAATAACCAAAGCTTTGCTTCAATAGATTAAGTGGCATAAAAAGCGTAAAATAGCATTTTTCTGTTTTTTAGCTTTTATATGTCACTTACTACCTTAAACGCCCTTTCTCCGCTTGACGGCCGTTACCAATCAAAACTCGATGCACTGCGTCCACTTTTTAGTGAATATGCATTAATTAAACACCGCGCATGGGTAGAAATAGAATGGTTAAAAGCCTTAAGCGCCGCTAAAGAACTCGCTGAAATTGCGCCATTTAGTGCAGAAACGATTAAAGAGCTAGATGCTGCTATTGCTGAATTTAGCGAAGAGGATGCAGCGCAAGTTAAAGCGATTGAATCGCGCACCAATCATGATGTAAAAGCGCTGGAATATTGGCTAAAAGAAAAATTCATTGGCAATCATGAAGTGAAAGCAGCCAGCGAATTTATACACTTTGCTTGTACCAGCGAAGATATTAATAATTTATCGCATGCATTGATGCTTAAAGCGGCACGCGATACTGTCATGCTACCTTTTTTAAACGCGTTGATTACACGCTTAACCGATTTGGCGACTGAGTTTGCTGATCAACCTATGCTCTCTCGTACGCATGGCCAAACCGCATCACCAACCACCATGGGTAAAGAGTTAGCCAATGTGGCCTATCGCTTAAAACGTCAACATCAACAGCTTAGCAATAATGAAATCCTAGGTAAAATAAATGGCGCCGTGGGTAACTTTAATGCACATTTATCCGCTTATCCTGACTTTGATTGGGAATCTTTTGCCAAGCGCTTTGTAGAAAGCTTAGGATTAAGCTACAACCCAATGACCATTCAAATTGAACCGCATGATTATATGGCTGAGTTATACGATGCGTTAGCGCGTGCTAATACCATTTTAATTGATTTAAATCGTGACATCTGGGGCTATATTTCAGTCGGCTACTTCAAACAAAAAGTCAAAGCTGGCGAGATTGGTTCATCCACCATGCCACACAAAGTGAATCCGATTGATTTTGAAAACAGCGAAGGCAACTTAGGTATGGCAAACGCCATTTTGCGCCACATGGCAGAAAAGCTCCCCATCTCTCGCTGGCAACGCGACCTTACCGACTCGACCGTGCTTAGAAACATGGGCGTAGGCTTTGGCTACACTTTGCTTGGTTATGACTCATGCCTACGTGGTTTAAACAAGCTCGAAATCAATGCTGCAAAATTAGCTGAGGACTTAGATAATAGCTGGGAAGTGCTGGCTGAGCCGATTCAAACAGTCATGCGTCGTTATGGTTTAGAAAATCCATACGAGCAATTAAAAGAGCTCACCCGTGGCAAAGGGGGCATTAATAAGGCTTCTATTCAAGCCTTTATTCAGACATTAAAAATCCCAGCTGAAGCAAAACAATTATTGCTTGAATTAACCCCCGCCAATTACACCGGCAAAGCGGCAGCACTTGCTAAAATGTAATGCCAGAACTCTTAATTTTATATTATTCAAATGGCGGATCAGTGCGTGAAATGGCAAAGCTGATTGCTCGCGGTGTAGAAAGCGTTAATAACACTAAAGCACGTTTACGTACCGTACCTAAAATCTCAACGGTTTGTGAAGCAATCGAACCTGACATACCCAATGCAGGCGATCCTTATGTTGAGCATCACGATTTAGAAGAGTGTATTGGCTTAGCGCTGGGTAGCCCTACCCGTTTTGGCAACATGGCTGCGCCAATGAAGTATTTTTTAGACAGCACTTCCAGCTTATGGTTAAAAGGTGCACTCATTGATAAGCCTGCGTGTGTGTTCACTTCTAGTGGCTCTATGCATGGCGGCAACGAAAGTACATTGCTAACCATGACACTACCGTTATTGCATCATGGTATGGTTATAGTAGGCATTCCCTATAGCGAACCTAGTTTAGCGACCACCCAATCTGGCGGCACGCCTTATGGTGCTAGCCATGTGGGCGGTGCCCTGGATGATAAACCAATTACTGAAGATGAAAAGAAATTATGCATCGCATTGGGTAAACGCCTTGCTGAAACTGCATTGAAATTAAGCGCGTAACGATGGATCTGCATACACAAGCGCAACAATTTTTATTCAGCGCACAAAATGGTGTGCTTTCTACCCACTCCGCTCAATTTACTGGCTATCCTTTTGGTTCTGTGACGCCTTTTGTTTTAAATCACCAAGGCATGCCTGTTATTTTAATTAGTAGCCTAGCTGAGCATACAAAAAATATCATGCAAAATGCCAATGTTTCCTTATTAGTGTTTAATCATGAACAAGATTTACAAGCGAACGCTAGATTGACACTGCTTGCTACAGCAGAACAAACCGATAAAAACAACCCTCTCATTCGAGCGCGTTATTTACGCTATATGCCGCAAGCTGAGTCGTATTTCGATATGCATGACTTTACGTTTTACACACTGCATATCACCCATGCTCGCTATATTGCTGGCTTTGGCAAAATGGGCTGGGTAGAAGGCGATGCTTTTCAAATAGCAAGCAACCCCTTATTGATTGAAGAACCTGATATTTTGCATCATATGAATACAGATCATGCGGAGAATCTAAAAGCCTATTGTTTACATTATTATCAAGTCGCAGCTGCATCGGTCGCTATGATTGGCATTGATTGTTTCGGCTTTGATGTCCGTGTCAACCAGCAGCAGCAATTACGCTTCACTTTTGCAGAAGCGATTAGCAATGCGCAACAAGCAAGGGCCGCTTTGGTGGCAATGGCAAAAACATGTCGCAGTTAAATCAATCATTCAATCTTATTAAAAAACTACAATTTTTTGCATCTATTAGCTTGATTGCATTGATTTTTTTGTGCTTGTCTTGGGAAATTTTTCTTGCACCACTCAACGCTAATGGCTCATTACTTTTTCTAAAGGCGTTGCCTTTACTTGCCCCTTTATTTGGCATCCTCAAAGGGCGTCGCTACACTTATCAATGGGCAAGCATGCTGATTTTGTTCTACTTTATTGAAGGTACTGTTCGTGCGTGGTCTGATCAAGGGCTCTCAGCCCAAGTAGCGATCTTAGAAACCATATTAAGTCTTATCTTTTTCAGCTGTGCAATTTTTTATGCGCGTCTTACGCGCAACACTGGCTTGTAATTTATAATACGCCTATGCGAATTTTAATTTCTAACGATGATGGCTATTTGTCTGAAGGCATTACGACATTGGTGAATCACCTTGCCAAGATTGCAGAACTTACCGTAGTTGCCCCAGATCGCAATCGCAGTGGCGCCAGCAACTCCCTCACGCTAGATAGACCTTTATACGTTAAAAAGGCTGCAAACGGCTTCTTTTATGTAGATGGCACCCCAACAGATTGTGTACACGTAGCGTTAACAGGGTTGATGACAACCATGCCAGATTTGGTTATTTCAGGTATTAATGATGGTGCCAATATGGGCGATGACACCATTTATAGCGGTACCGTTGCAGCTGCAATGGAAGGTTATCTATTAAATATTCCAGCTATCGCTATTTCTATGTCACAACACAACGCCATCCATTTTGAAACAGCAGCAAAAGTTGTCGTTGAGTTAGTAGCGCATTACATGAACAAACCTTTGCAATCACCTGTGTTACTAAACGTGAATGTGCCAGATGTGCCTTATGAGGCATTAAATGGCAAGGTGATTACGCGATTAGGTAAACGGCATAAAGCTGAGCCTGTGATTAAAATCAAAACGCCGCGTGGTGAACAAGTCTATTGGATAGGTGCAGCAGGACAACCGAATGACGGCGGTGAAGGCACGGACTTTTACGCCATTGCCAATAACCAAGTCTCAATCACACCCATTCGTGCAGATTTAACTAAACATGAGCAATTAACAGAATTAAAGAGTTGGCTTGAGTAATTAATGGCTTTAAAAACCCTAACAAAACAATCTGGTATTGGCATGACATCATCACGTACACGTGATCGTATGTTAGCGCGACTGCGCGAACAAGGCATCAAAGATGAGTTAACTTTGTCTGTCATCGGTGAAATTCCAAGGCATATTTTTGTCGATGAAGCCTTATCTATTCGCGCTTACGAAGATGTATCTTTGCCAATTGGCTATGGTCAAACCATCTCTCAGCCCTATATTGTTGCGCGGATGACAGAGATTTTACGCAATGGTAAACCGTTAAATAAAGTATTAGAAATCGGAACAGGCTGCGGCTATCAAACGGCTGTTTTATCCCGCGTTGCGCGCGAAGTGCTGTCTGTAGAGCGTATTCGTCCGCTGGTATTAAAGGCGCGTGACAATTTGCGCGCACTAAAGTGTAGCAATGTTAAACTAGATCATGTTGATGGTAGTGATGGTTTAGAAAGCCATGCCCCATTTGACGGCATCATCGTAACAGCGGCAGCGAGCCATGTGCCACAAAATCTGTTACAACAATTAATAGAAGGTGGCAGAATGGTGATTCCAATTGGCACCGATTCGCAAACGCTCTATCTAATTGAGCGTTTAAATAATGAATTTATAAAGACAGAATTAGAAGCAGTCAAATTCGTCCCTTTATTAGGTGGTTTAAGTTAATGAAATATGTTTTTTTAATTGGTTTTTTTGTTTTGTTTATTGTGGGTTGTGCCAGTCATACACCTGCACCTGTCATTAATCGTTCACCTCAAGCAGCAACGTCCAGCCCAGCGACCAAAAGTGATGACTGGCGACCTAATCGCTATATCGTCAAAAAAGGCGACACTTTATACAGTATAGGCTTAGAGCATGGTTATGATTATCGAGAAATTGCTGCTGCTAATAATATTTACGACCCTTACACTATTAAAATAGGGCAAACACTTAACTTTTCTAGCCTTAACAAAGAAACACCAAGCAATGTCAAACCTAGTGCTTATCAAAATGAAAGCGGTGTGATTATTTCTCCGATTGATGTTGATACAAGCGCAATCCAACAAGCAACAGAGCCATCACCTACCGCAACAACAATACCAAAATTAGCCTCCCCTAAAGCCATTCGTGAGCCTTATAGTATTGAAGCATTTAATCGCGTAGAGCCCTCACCACCACCGACTAAAGTTGAAACAGCAAAAACTGAAGTCAATACAACGCCGGCTACTGAGATACAACCAGCTGCTATCAATACTGTTAAAAGCAACATGGCATCTTCAGTTGTAGAGGGGATCAGATGGTCGTGGCCTACAGAAGGTAAAGTGAGCGCATCGTTTAATGCAGCAAACAATAAAGGCATTGATATCGACGGCAAAGAGGGACAAGCGATTACAGCATCAGCTGATGGTAAAGTCATTTATACCGGTTCTGATTTACGTGGCTATGGCAAATTAGTCATTATTAAACATAGCAATACGCTACTATCAGTTTATGCACACAATAGCAAAATCAATATCAAAGAGGGGCAGCTTGTCAAAGCTGGACAGAAAATTGCTGAGATGGGCAACACCGATACTGATAAAACCAAGCTGCATTTTGAAATACGTCAAAAAGGCAAATCGGTAGACCCAGTGTTATTCTTACCCAAAAGTTAACCATTCAAAATAAGGGAAAATTAAACGCCGATGGAGCCTAACAAATATAAAAAGAACGCCGACATTCGTCCAGATTCGCTCATGCGAACGATTACATCAACGTCCTACTTTATTCTCATGCTGATTGGCATCGTTGGCCTTGCATTCGATGTTTTTAAAGAGGATGGCTTATTTAAACAAAGCCTTTTTTACTTTTTTCAATCAGCGTTAACGATGCTATTTATTCCTGTCATTTTTATTGCACTTTGGCTATTAAATCGCTGGATTAGCGCACCTGATCAATCTGAAACTAAAAAAACTGGTAATTTACCCATGTACATCATGATGCTATTGGGTATCTATTACATTTTTCAGTTTGTTACCACTGGCGCTATTTAACGCCTTAGCCTGCACTACCCATTAAAAAAGCCGTTTTAAACGGCTTTTTTAACAATAAACGAGATTATTTATTTTTTGCAGCTTCGTCCGCATAATATTGATGCAATGCACTCATGTCTTTTTCACGCGCCCATTTGATAATCTCATCTAATGCTGGAGCGCCAATTTCTCCTTGCTGTGCATGAATGCCCGCCTGTTCACGCACCACTAAAATACCTGGAATTTTATTAACATCAAAATATTCGGCAATTTCAGGATCTTGCTCTGTGTCAACCATGCCAAATACAATGTCAGGATTTTTTTCAGCAGCCGCTTCAAAGACTGGCGTAAATGCCACACAAGGGTCGCACCAAGGCGCCCAAAAGTCGACAATCACAAAGTCATTCTTTTCTATTGTGTCTTTAAAATTCTCTTTTGTCAGTGTTACAACTGCCATGGGGTATCCTATAAAGTAAATTAAAATAACATTTTATCAGATGATAGGCTTATTCCACACGCCATCGTAAAACAGCTCACCTAATGGGCTGCGCTTGCGTGGTGCTAGGGCACGCTCTTTACGTTCATCGGACAAACTCTCTATATCTGCTTCATAACCAACAGCAAGCATTGCTAACAAATCAATCTGATCGGGAATGGCAAATTTTTCGCGCGCTTGCCCACCATCAAAGCCACCCATCTGATGGGTTACTAAGCCCATACTTGTTGCTTGCAAACATAAACTAACAGCCGCAGCGCCTGTATCGTAAGCGCCCCAACGATTCGGTTTTTGATTATGACTAAACAAGGTGTCTGCGCAAATCAATATCAAAACAGGGGCATCTTTTGCCCAATCTTGATTACCCGGCACAACACAATCAAAAGCACTTTTCCAAGCTTGAGCATCTTGTGTTTTATCCCACACTATAAAGCGCCAAGGCTCATCGCCAAAACAAGATGGTGCCCAACGTGCCGCTTCTAACAAACTAATAATTTGCGCTTGACTGACCGTTTTATGAGGATCATAAGCGCGCGGACTCCAACGGTGTGCGATGATCTCGTGGATGGGAGCTTGTGTTGTTGCTGGTTTTTGCATGTATTCATTCCTATTCATCATGGCTATTGTTAACTATTTTTTAAAAATCAATGCGCTAAGAAGGGGTAGTCAATATAACCTTCTGCACTGCCACCATAAAATGTATCACTGTTCGCTTCATTTAATGGAGCACCTACTTTAAAGCGAGCTACTAAATCTGGATTGGCAATAAATGGTACACCGAAAGCGATGCAATCGGCGTGGCCACTGGCAATAGCCGCATTGCCGCGCGCTTTATCGTAACTCAAATTCGCCATATACTTGCCTTTAAATAGCTTTCTATAAGCAGAAAAATCAAATGGTTCGGCTTCACCGCCGCCATGTATACCGCCTTCAACCACATGGAGATAAGCCAGATTAAATGGGTTAAGCGCCATCGCAACATAATTAAAGATTGCTTCTGGATGACTGTCTTTCATATCATTAAATGGGTTAACGGGTGAAAGTCGTACGCCCACTTTATCAGAACCAATGACGCCCACTACCGCTTCTGTTACTTCTAGTAATAAGCGAGCACGATTCTCAACGCTGCCACCATAGGCATCAGTACGCTGATTACTACCATCGCGTAAAAACTGATCCAATAAATAACCATTGGCGGCATGAATTTCTACCCCATCAAAACCCGCTGCAATCGCGCATTTGGTTGCATGCACATAGTCCTGCACAATCGCAGGCAACTCATGAGCTGCTAATGCACGCGGCTCCACATAGTCTTGCAAACCCTGATACGTAAATGCTTGTCCGGCAGGCTTGATAGCAGAAGGCGCCACAGGCAATGCATTATTGGGTAATAAACTTGGATGAGAAATACGTCCAACATGCCATAACTGAATGACAATTTTTCCACCTTTGGCATGCACAGCTTCCGTCACTTTTTTCCATCCAGCCACTTGCTCATCCGTATAAATACCAGGCAATGCAGGATAACCGTGTGCCATACTAGAAATGGGCGTTGCTTCGGTCACAATGAGGCCTGCAGTCGCACGCTGTTCATAATAGCTTACGTTAATTGCTT
>CBFHHI010000027.1:0-23684 GCA_965655675.1 Methylophilaceae bacterium
AAAATGCAACTGTCAGTTGAAAGTCACCTCGCGCTTCGTATAAAGTAGCGGTTGCATGGGCTTCGACTTGATCGCCTTCACGCGGTACAAAATCAACAAAACTATTACGACCTTTAAACATCACGCAACGCACTTGAGCACTGGCATCTTTCAAGGAAAAATACCAATGACCACTCGCGGCACGCGTCAAATTAGAAATTTCTCCAGATACCCAAAATAAAGGGAAGCTACCTTGTAATACATCACGAACCAGTCGATTTAACGCGCTGACTGAGAGTATTTGTTGAGGAATTTTTGGGTTGTTTATGCTGTCATAATCTGCCATGGTCTCTATTATCCATTACAATCTCATAAATACGAAGACTGTTTAATGATGCGTGAGGAAATGTAGATGTGCAAAACAATATGTGAAATGTTAAAAGGAAAATCAGGCTATCTATTTGGTTTTATCAGCTGTTTTTTCATCGTAGGATTGGCGCTGGTGATTCAGACAAAGTACAACTTAGAGCCATGCCCGCTTTGTATATCGCAACGCATGATATTCATGGGCTTGGGCGTCTTGTTTTTGATTGCTGCATTTATTCCATCAGCAAGCATGGTAAGCAAATGCTTCACAGGATTACAGGTGCTAACTGCATTAGGTGGCGCTGGCGTTGCGATTCGTCATTGGTATTTGCAAGCCAATAAAGAAAGTATGATTGCCGATTGCGGTGTGGGTTTTGACTATATGTTCGAAAATTTTCCATTAGAAAAAGCGCTTAAGTTGCTATTCCGCGGTACAGGTGATTGTGCCGCTATCGATTGGACATTCCTAGGCCTCACATTGCCACAGCTTGGACTGATTAGTTTTGTTGCTTTTGCCGCATATGCCATTTACTTATTGAGATTGAACAAATAATGAAAACGATTAACGATTTTGTTGGCAATACGCCTCTGGTTGCTTTGCAGCGTATGCAGGGCAACACCAGCAATACTATTTTATTGAAACTAGAAGGTCATAATCCAGCAGGTTCAGTAAAAGATAGGCCTGCTTACAGCATGATTAAGCGAGCCGAAGCGCGCGGTGATATTCAACCTGGAGACACCTTAATTGAAGCCACCAGTGGCAACACGGGCATTGCATTAGCCATGGTAGCGGCTATGCGCGGTTATAAAATGATTTTAGTGATGCCAGAAAATCAAACCATTGAGCGTCGGCAAAGCATGAAAGCCTATGGAGCAGAGTTGGTGTTGACACCTGCTGACGGGAGTATGGAGCTGGCGCGCGATGTTGCCATGAAAATGCAAGTAGAGGGTGAAGGCATCGTCTTGGATCAGTTTAGTAATATGGACAATCCACAGGCACATTACGAAGCTACTGGCCCTGAAATTTGGCGCGATACACAAGGCAGAGTGACCCATTTCGTTTCTAGCATGGGCACTACGGGCACGATTATGGGTACTTCCCGTTATTTAAAAGAGCAAAACCCAGCCATTCAAATCATTGGTGTGCAGCCAGAAGAGGGCGCGCGTATTCCTGGCATTCGTAAATGGCCAGAAGAATATATGCCAACTATTTTTGACAAAAGTAGAGTGGATTCATTGGTGTATGTGAATCAACAACAGGCAGAAAATACCACTAGAAAATTAGCAACTACAGAAGGTATTTTTGCTGGTGTTTCAACTGGTGGTGCGCTGTACGCAGCATTAGAATTATCGAAGACAGTCGAAAATGCCGTGATTGTGAGTATTGCGTGTGACCGTGGTGATCGTTACTTATCTTCAGGTGTGTTTCCTGCTTAGCGAATGTCTTTTGCCGCTATGCTTTATTTAAATAAGCTCTATTTAAATAAGCTGTATTTAAATAAGCTTTATTTAGACAAGCGATATGGTAAAGCCGTTGCAGATTATAGTCTCGGCACTTTTCGCAAAGCATTGTTATTTGTTCTCATTTTATTAAGTCAGTCAGCTTTTGCCGTTTCTAGCATAGAAATGAGTATTGGCGTTGTCGATGCCCCTGTTGGTCAACTCAAAGACACCAAATTACACATTGATATAAAAGGCAAGAAGCCTAAGCTTAATTTAACCGCCGCTGTTAAACCTGCTGACTCACCTGATTTTATGCCATTTAAACTGGTGTGTGACACCTTGTTTAGTGAGCAGCTGGGTTATATTGATTGCTTTGATGGCAGGCTAACTTCTGCGGTGATGGATATCCCTTTTTCTGTACATATTGCACAACAAACCAATCAAGTTGCTTTGGACGTGTTGTTTAATGGTGCAACATTTAGTGATGCTGCAGGCATGCATGCGGGCGAAGGGTTGATTGGAGATATTCAGTTTACCGCCAATAAAAAACAAACTGGTTGGCAATGGCAGAGTGAGCTAAATTGGGATGAAGGTGAAGTGTTTTGGCAACCTTTTTATTTTGGCGATGCAGGCAGTGCCTTTTCGGCAAATGGTTTTATTGATGAGAAAACAATAACGATTAATGATGCTGGTTTGATTGTTAAAGATGTAGGCGAGATTAAAGCGAGCGCCACGATTGATGCTAAAACTAAGCAGCTACATGATGCAACAATCACGGCGAAGCAAATTGATTTTAATGGACTTTATACCCTGTTGCTTAAGCCTACCTTAGAAAAGTCGGCTTTTGGTAATTTAAAGGTTTCTGGTAAAGCCAATTGGCAATTTGAGATGAACAATAAACAGCCCGTTCATTTTGAATTGAAATTAATAGACGCCAATATTGAAGACCAAAATGGCAAATTTGCCTTTAATCATGTCAATGCCAACATTCCGTGGGATTATGATGTCGCGCAGAATATTTCGCTATCTTATAAAAGTGGTCAATTATTGCAGATGCCATTAGACCAAGCTAACCTAAAAGCAGAACTGCATCGTTATGCGCTTACCGCTTCCGAGCTGGTGTTGCCCTTATTGGATGGCGCGTTCAATTTTAAAGATGTTTCAGCCGCGTGGCTGGGTAAAAACTGGGTTTGGCATTTACGTATGGATTTAATACCAATTGATTTAAAGCAGTTTAGCGCGGCACTCGGTTGGCCTGCCATGGCCGGGCATATTTCAGGGCAAGTGCCTTTGGTTACTTATGCCAATAAGCAATTGAATATGGACGGCGCAATGACGTTTAAAATGTTTGATGGTAGCGTTGCTATGCGCAATCTACGTATCGATGATCCTTTGGGTGTTGTGCCCAGGATGTATGCCGATTTGACAATGCGAAAATTAGACTTAGGTGAATTAACGCGAACCTATCGTTTTGGTGCGATAGAAGGAAAGTTAGATGGAGATGTTAAGGGTTTAGAGTTGCAAAATTGGAAAGCGGTTAGATTTGATGCCTCTTTGCGAACCAGTGACGATGAGCAGAAAAAGAAAATATCACAACGTGCTGTAGAGAATATTACCGCTTTGGGTGGACAAGGAACGGCTGCGGCATTACAACGCACATTTTTACGTTTCTTTGATGAGTTTAATTACGACAAAATAGGAATGCGTTGCAAATTGCGAGGGGATATGTGTGAAATGGGTGGTGTTGAGTCAACGCCTGACGGCTATATAATCGTTAAAGGCAGAGGTATTCCGGCAATTAATGTGAACGGCTATAACAAACAGGTGAGTTTGTCTGATTTGCTCGCTAGGATAAAACGCATTACAGATAACAATACCAGTGTTATCGTTCAATAAATGGACATAGGACAATCATGGGAAAAAGTATCATAGTATTCTTAGCGGCTTTATTAACGGCATGTGTCACCATTAATATTTATTTTCCTGCGGCAGCAGCGCAAGCAGCAGCAGATAAAATTATTGATGATGTGTGGAAAATGAATGAAGCTGATGCGGATAAAATAGATGACTCATCATCTAATACAACTGAAACACCAATGAAATAAGGGGCTAATCATGCAGCTTAAATGGATTCGATTATTGGTAATAATAATGGCGTTAACCTCAATGCAATTTGCATATTCAGCCCCTAATTTAGAAATCAACACGCCAGCAATTAATGCATTAAAAAATAGTATGCAATTGCGCCATGCGCAGTTGGCACCGCATTATCACAGTGGTGCTATTGGTTTGACCGCCGACGGTTTCATTGCAGTGCGAGATACGAAAGCACTACCACTGAAAGACAGGCAGGGCATGAACGCAGTAGTAGCCACAGAAAATGCTGACCGCAACAAGCTATATCAAGAAATTGCAGTTGCCAATGGGCATCCAGAGTGGAGTGGCAGTGTTAAGGAGGCTTTTGCAGGGCGCTGGATCGATAAAGCGCAAAATGGTTGGTATTACCAAGCCGCTGGCAGCTGGAACCAAAAGTAATCTTGGCATCTCAATCAATTTCGTTTTTATCCTTAATTAAAATCATCTGCCTTTGATGTTCAGTTAATAGAAGTAGTCTGTTATCTCCCTGTTGTTTCTTGCTTGCACGGTTTTGGTTCTGCGCTAGACTTTATTTAATCTAGCTAGCTTATACCAAGCTAGGGTTAAGCACAGGGGGTTTTATGACGAGCAATGTTGTTAATTTACCTATATATGGTAAAGCCATTAGCCTTGATGATCAGGGCATTTATTTCACATTAAATCCAAGTACGGGTGCCGTGCACAGTATTATTCAATTGGTTTACGACGACGAATGGTACTTGTTTCAGCTACAAAAAACAGGGCAGCCAGACGAAGCTGGCTGGATTATGATGACTGAAGAAGTTGATGGTGCTCTGGTTAGTATTCCCACTATCGAACTTAGGCAGCACTTTGCTAAACCTGAATATGCTGAACCCAGAGGTGCTTGGCAAGTGATGCGTAACACCAAGTTTGGTTTTGGTAAATTTACGCCAGCAAATCAAGATGAGATTGTTTGTCATGCCATTATGGTTTTTTCAGGTGATGAAATGCATATGCCTGTGCGACTTCACAAAGCAGATGAAGCAACCTTGAGGGTGGCTCAACAAATGTCGGCTGACCTAATAGAAACTGTCTAACAATCCATTGCAAAGGGTTGGCGCTAGCTACACCAGCCCTTTTTATTGTATTCTAACGAATATGATACCAACGCTCGTTTTTGATATAGAAACCATCCCGGATGCGCAAGGTCTTCGCGCATTGCTGGATGTGTCTAATGACACTTCAGACGAAGATGTCGTCAATTTGGCATTGCACCAACGCCGCCAACATAACGGCACGGAGTTTTTACCGCTACATCTACACAAAATTTGCGCTATTTCTTGCGCGCTACGCCAAGCCGATCACTTTAGTATCTGGACTTTGGGTGATGAAGCCTCTTCTGAAAAAGAAATCATTCAACGCTTTTATGATGGTATTGAAAAGTACACTCCGCAAATTATCTCTTGGAACGGCAGCGGTTTTGACTTGCCCGTACTCACATACCGTGGCTTAATCCATAGCGTTAACGCCAGCCGTTATTGGGAGCTTGGCGATGATGATAAAGAATTTAAATGGAATAATTACATCAGTCGATATCATATGCGGCACTTAGACTTAATGGACGTCATGGCGATGTATAGTGGTCGCGCCAACGCACCATTGGATGATCTAGCCAAGCTTTGTGGCTTTCCTGGTAAATTAGGGATGGATGGCAGCAAAGTCTGGGCTGCCTATCAAGTAGGTAAACTAAAAGAGATTCGCGATTATTGCGAGACCGATGTGGCTAATACCCATTTAGTTTATTTGCGTTTTCAGCTTATGCGTGGACATTTGACAGAACAAGCTTATCAGCAAGAAGTCGCATTGGTGCGGCAAACAATAGAAGGGTATAAGGGGGAGCATTGGGATGCTTATTTGAAGGCTTGGAAATAAGACTTTAATCTATTATTCACTCTGCTTCTGTATCGATTTTTTGCCAATTTAAAATAACCCGAGTCGCTTTGTTTTCTTGTAGAGTGAATCGACTGCCTTCTTTTTCACCATCAAGCGTGGCAATAATGCTATAACTGTCGGCAGGCAAACGGATATTCAATCTGGGCGATGCGCCTAATAATTTAAAAATTAATTGCTTATTACGATCAAAAATCCGCACATCCACATTGGTTACGGCCTCGCCATCATTAATAGAAAATACCAAATGCAAATTAAACTGCTGTTGATGTTGCTTTAGAAAAGCCGTCTCCTCCTCACCAATACCACCCGTCATATAGGCGAATCCTTTAGGCGAATGCTGAATATCAGTGGCGGATGTTAGGTTTGCTACTAGGCTAAACAGTAAAGTTAAACCGAAACATGTGAGCAATCGTTTCATAGCATCTTTCTTAGATAGGTTCCAACTATTGATTCAACGATAAAATGAAGCAATTGAATTCGAATGGCTAATATTACCACTGCGTAAAGTGATTTGGATAGAGTGGTAGCATTCCTTAAGAATAGAGCACATTAACCAAAGTTAATGCGTCGCAAGTGAGTGGCTAATCGTTATAAACCAGCCCCAGCTTTTGTTGAGCCTCTTTAATTAATTGTTTATCTAATGGAGGTGGCGTTAAATTGACCCCTTCTGCTAATACTTGATAAACATGCTTTAACACCGCAACACGGGTAAACCACTTGCGATTAGCAGCAATCAATTGCCAAGGCGCGGCTTCGGTAGAGGTGTAACGAAACATATCATTAATCGCTTCAACATAATCACCCCACTTAGCGCGGTTGCGGATATCGTCACTGGTTAATTTCCATTGTTTAGATGGATTATTTAACCGCTCATCAAAGCGCATGAGTTGCTCTTCTGGCGTGATATGCAAAAACAGTTTAACTATCCGCACACCATCATCCATTAACGTACGCTCAAACTCATTAATCTCTTGATACGCACGTTGCCACGCTTGCGCCGAGGCAAACCCCTCTACACGCTCAACCAACACGCGTCCATACCAAGAGCGATCAAAAATCGCAATCTTGCCCGATGCCGGCAAACGCATTTGGAAACGATGCAAATAATGTTGCCGAAGTTCTTCGGCAGTCGGCGCGCCAATCGGATGCACGACATATCCCCTAGGGTCTAACATCTCAGTCAAACGCCTAATCGCACCACCTTTACCACTCGCATCCCAGCCCTGCAACACAATCACCGCACGGCGGTTCTGGTGATAATAAGCCTGCTGCGCCTCAACAACTTTTTGCTGCCATTTTTTTAACTCTTTTTTATAAAGATTGGCGTCGCCAATGATGGAAGACTCGAAGTCAGCGTCTGCTAAGAGAGGTGTATTTTTTTGTAAAATAATATCGCTAGGGGTATGCACAGATTAGCCTTATTCGAATGGTTGAAACTAGTTTAGCAAATAGGGTGCATTAATGAAATGTAATCCGCCGTATGCATCTCATTTAAGCAACCTTCTTTTTCGCCTTTAGGCGAGTTACTTTCTTTTGCTTGTGCTAAAGAAAGTAACCATACCCGCACGGGGCATCCCCAATCTCACTAAGTGCTAAAGCACTAAGTCGATTGAGAAAGAAATACACACCCTGCTATCAAGCCCTGCGGGTTCCTTGCGTTGCTCAACAAAATAAGCGGCTGCGGAACTCGCCCTAACAGACTACACAAAACGTAGTCTATCGCGGTGCTCAAACAGGTCCTCGCCTTCTTCTTATTTTGTCTGCGCTACTCAGCTTGATAAAGGGATGTAGAGTCAAACCCAACGCATCAAATTGTTTTTATTCTATATTCAGTGATGCAATAGTGAAACTTCACGGGCTTTCCGCCCCCTTTAGCCACGCCGAGCAACGGAAGTAAGCAAGGGGATTTCGTCGAGGACTGTCTGAGCGTAGCGAGTTCCGTCTCAACTGACTTGCCACTTTAGTGGCTAGCGAAGTTGGGGATGCCCCTTGCGGTCGAGGTGACGGGGTGCCGTTTTCTTGGGTTACTTTCTTTTCAGGCAGTTAAAAGAAAGTAACTCGCCTAAAGGCGAAAAAGAATGTAACTTAAAATAGATACATACCGCACAATGCGCTATCGCTTATCGCCGCCATACTAATTACGCACTACGCTTGCTGATAGATACACAAGGTCTTCATAGATAGTGATTTTCTAATGGCGTGATTTCACCTAATTGGAGTTGTAAAACAGATTGTTTGATATTTTTACTCGCGAATATTTGATTTATCAACACAATTCATTAACTGTACTTTTGAGCAATCCCAGTAATACGCTAAAATGCGAACCTTCTGTTTTTACTTCCTTTTTTTGAAAGTTTGCCATGGCTCGTCGTTCTCGTCGTCAACAATCAGTTCCGGCTGAAATCTCTTCACCTGTGATGGTTGAGTCACTCGACCAAGAGGGTAGAGGGGTTGCGCATGTGGATGGTAAGGCGATTTTTATTGATGGTGCGTTGCCGACGGAAAAAGTGACGTATCAAGTGACGCGTAGTAAAGATAAGTATGCGTTTGCGAATGTGGTGGATGTGCTTCAGCAATCTAACTTGCGGGTGAATGCTAAATGTCAGTATTTTGGCTATTGTGGCGGTTGCAAGTTACAGCATTTAGATGCGGTGGGGCAAGTGGCTGCGAAGCAGCGTTTATTAGAAAACGATATTAAGCATATTGGTAAAGCCAAGCCTGAGAATATGCTGCCGCCGTTGTTTGGACCAACTTGGGGTTATCGTCACAAAGCGCGATTGAGCGTTAAATATGTGGCTAAAAAAGAGCGTGTATTGGTTGGTTTTAATGAGAAAGGCACACGTTTTGTAGCCGATATGCAAAGTTGCCAAGTGCTAACACCAGAAGTTTCTGCGCTAATGATGCCTTTGCAAGAACTCATTTTTAATCTCAGTTTGCGCGATAAAATTCCACAATTGGAACTGGCTGTGGGTGAGGCAACTGAAACTGTACATAAAAATATCGTGTTAATTTTCCGCATTATGGATGCGCTGTTACCTGAAGATGAAGCGTTATTAAAAAACTTTGCTGACCAACACCATGTGAGTATTTGGACGCAAACCAAAGGTCCTGAAACGGTGAAGCCGTTTTATCCAGTAGATGCGCCTTCTTTACAGTATTCGTTAAAAGAGTTTGATTTAACCTATCCGTTTAAACCGAATGAATTTACCCAAGTAAACCCGCAAATTAATGAAGTGATGATTCGTCGTGCAATGCAGCTATTGCAACCACAAGCGGGGGAGCGTATTGCGGATTTCTTTTGTGGCATTGGTAATTTTACGTTGCCGATTGCGCGCAGTGGTGCGACTGTATTTGGTTACGAAGGGTTGGACAATCTAGTGGCACGTGCGGTAGAAAGCGCAACGTTGAACGGCTTAGAAAATACGACGAAATTTGGTGTGTCTGATTTATTTAAAATGACAGATGAATCGCTGACGGCATTGGGTCGTTTTGATAAATGGTTAATCGATCCGCCACGCGATGGTGCGTTTGATTTGGTGAAAGCGATTGATGACACTAATGCCCCAAGCTTGATTGTTTATGTTTCATGTAATCCGGCCACACTGGCGCGGGATATTGATGTGCTAGTGAATGAAAAAGGCTACAAATTGAGCGCTGCAGGCGTGATTAATATGTTCCCGCATACGGCGCATGTTGAATCGATTGCTTTGTTTACAAAAGATACGATTTAAAACGCATGCTATTTTAAAAGAAATGCGCTTGTTGTTTCTTTCTATCAAAGCTGTAGGCTGTTGCGCCAGCCGATGCAAGTATGAGTAAGCCGCCTGCCATGGCAATATTTTTTAGAAATAAAATCATCTGTATTTTGTCAGTGAAATCGGTGTGAAAAAGCACAGCAGCTGCAACCGAAAAAACAGCTAAAGCAAATGCGGCTAAGCCTGTTTTATAGCCTAGTGCAATTGCTAAGCCACCTAGCAGCTCCAATAAAATGGTTGGCCATAACAGTGTGCTAGATACGCCCATTGCTTCCATATAAGCGCTTGTGCCCGTAAGGTCGGCAAGCTTCCCAACACCAGCAACAATAAAAATAAAAGCTAGCATGAGTCTGCCTAAAGGTTGCAATAAAGCGGTCATGTTCATTCCTTGTTCAAGTATGGATAAGTAAAACTACATCATACCTATTTTTATTTTCTTTGATAACCTTTGTTGGCACATAGATTGCTGGATAAGCAGAATCTATTGCGATATGCATCACTTTCAGGAATGTGCCAAGATGATTAATAAGAGCGTTGTTCTCTCTCTTGCTTTTGTGTTTTTTTCAAAATCTTTATATGCGGCTGAAATAGACAATCCCATTGAAATAATGAATACCATGTGGGTGTTGATTGCAGGTTGTTTGGTGTTTTTAATGCAAGTCGGTTTTGCTTTGTTAGAGTCCGGCATGGCACGTGCAAAAAACGCGGTCAATGTCATGATGAAAAACTATATGGATTTATGCGCTGGTTCTGTTTTGTTCTGGCTGATTGGTTATGGGCTTATGTTTGGCAGTAACACATCTGGTTTTTATGGTACCAACCTGTTTGCCTTATCAAATATGGCTGATTGGCAATATACCACCTTGTTTTTTCAGACAATGTTTGCTGCTACTGCGGCAACAATTGTGAGTGGTGCGGTTGCAGAACGAACTAATTACATGGCTTATTTATTCGGTGCTATTGGGTTAACCACTTTTATCTATCCTATTTTTGGCAGCTGGGTTTGGAACGAAGGTGGCTGGTTAAACAAAATGGGATTTATTGATTTTGCAGGTTCAACCGTTGTCCATTCGGTTGGAGGCTGGGCAGCGCTAGCCGCGATTATAGTGTTAGGACCAAGATTAGGGCGCTTTGGACCAGACAAAAAACCGAGAAATATGCCAGGTCATAATTTGAATTATGTGGCCATTGGCGGCTTGTTACTCTGGTTTGGATGGTTTGGCTTTAATGGCGGCAGCACCTTAGCAGCGGGCACAAATGTTGGGCATATATTACTCAATACGCACTTAGCAGGTGCGTCAGGCGCACTGGGAGCGCTTTTCGTTCACTTTGTTTTGCGGCAACCTGCTTTAATGACCAGTGGCGTGAATGGCAGTATTGCAGGCTTGGTTGCGATTACGGCAGGCTGTGCAACGATGGAGATTCCTTATGCTGTTTTAACGGGTGCCATTGGTGGTGCCATTGCTGTAATAGGTAATAAATTGATTGAAAAAATGGGTTTGGACGATGTGGTTGGCGCCGTTTCTGTACATGGCTTTGCTGGTGTTTGGGGTACGTTGGCGGCCGGGCTTTTTCTAACAGGCAATCTGTTTGATTTACACCAAGTGACGGTTCAGCTTATCGGCATAGCGGCTGCTTTTACATGGGTGATGATGACGGCTCTTATTATGTATTGGTTAATTGCTAACACGGTTGGTATGCGCGTGAGTACGATGCATGAGCAACGTGGCTTAGATATTACCGAACATGGCGAAATTGGCTATCCAGAATTTAGCCACCAAGCGGCTTATACGGCAGAAAAATTAAGTCACTTAGAAAAACTATCAAAATAATATTAGAAAGATAAATAAAAATGGAGAGGATGTAAGTGGATATTGTGTGTACAAGAAGGGCTGTGTTTACTGCACTGCGTCCTTTTTTTGCTGATGTGGATTTAGTGACAGCCATGATGATTTGGCAGGAAAAATATGCCAACAGATCAACGCATGCATTCACACTGTTTTTGTCCGAGTGTTGTCGGACAACAGAATTGAAACGCAGCCGACCTTTGTTATTAAAAGCGATATTCGAGGCGCTTGAGTTGCCTGAACAGCGTTTATTGCCTGACCCGTTTAATAGTCAAACCAATCAGTTTGAGATTGTGGCGACTAATCCAACAGGGCCGGCGCCCGATAATGCAGTATTTGTTGCGTTTATCAATGCTTTAGTTGGGCATTTGGGAAACGAATTAGGCGTAAAGGTGACCACTTATTTGATAAAGCACATTGGGGATAGCCTAGCATTAAATGCACTGCAAACATTGGCGTTAAAAGCATGGGCTGATAAAAGCACGATGATATTAAACGCGGCTTTTGATAATAAGCAAAAACAAGTCATTATCCATATTATGTATATTGCTATTTGCGAATATATTGGCCCTGTTCAAGCCGATCAGTTGCTTGCGATAGCGCTTAAAGAAGCAGAGCCGTTGGCAAAAATGCATCAAGTGGATTTACATGATTATCTTTAGGCCTAATACGGTAAACCTTAGGGCACTGTAAACCTTAGGGCGCTGTAAAAGTTAGGGAATTGTAAAAATTGATGCTATTTACAGTAAACTGTCACCAAGATGAAGTTGACACCGTTTATTGTTGCATTGGGCCTATTGTTATTGGTTGGCTGTAAAGCGCGATTGCCCGATACGGCAATCCATTTTGCTATTGCGCAGGCGCCGATTAATTTAGATCCGCGTTATGCAACCGATGCGGCTTCTGAGCGCGTTAATCGCTTAATCTATCAGCGTTTAGTGGAGTTTGATGCCGCTTCAACACCATCGCCAAGTCTAGCAACTTGGCAAAAGATAAGCCCAACCCACTATCGATTTACTTTACGCAATAATATTGCAGCTTTTCATCATGGCAAGCCATTAACGGCGGCCGATGTAAAAGCCACTTATGACAGTTTGTTGGCATTAAAAGATGCACCACATGCCGCAGAGTATCGCCATATTAATCGCATTGAGATGATGGGTGCGCAGACTTTGGATTTTGTTCTAACGCAGCCAGATGCAGACTTTCCCGCAAGATTAATTATCGGCATTCTGCCTAAAGATTTGATTGAGCAACAGCATGATTTTGCGCACCAACCTGTTGGTAATGGCGCTTTTCAGTTTATCTCTTGGCAAAGACAATTGGTTTTAAAACGCTTGCACGACAGTCAATTAATTACACTAACAGAGGTTAAAGATCCAACCGTAAGAGTGCTTAAATTGTTGCGGGGTGAAACCGATTTATTACAAGGTGATTTGCCGCCAGAGTTGGTGCAATATTTGCAGAAAAAACCTGATATTCAAGTGAAAACAGCACAAGGTACTAACTTTTCCTATTTGGGTTTAAACATGCAAGACCCAATGTTAAAACAACTTAAGGTGAGAAAAGCGATCGCGCATGCCATTGATAGAGAGGCGATTATCAAGCAAGTGATGGTCAACGATACGCGCTTGGCAGAAGTGATTTTGCCGCCTGAACATTATGCGGGTAATGCCTCGTTATCGCACGCTGAGTATCATCCCGCATTAGCCAAGCAGTTGTTGCAATCGGCAGGCATCACATTACCACTGAAGTTGGTGTATAAAACCAGCACTGATGCGCAGCGCGTACGGTTAGCGACAATCTTACAAGCGCAAATGGTGGCGGCTGGCATTGAGTTGGAAATCAGAAGCTTAGATTGGGGCACTTTTTTTGCAGAGGTGAAGCAAGGCAACTTTCAATTGTATGGTTTAACATGGGTTGGCATTAGAACGCCTGAAATTTATAGCAAAGTGTTTGGCTCACAATTCATGCCACCTAACGGTTTGAATCGTGGCGGCTATCAAGATGCCCAGCTCGATAGCTTATTACAAGCAGAAAATTGGCCTGCGGTAACCGCACGTATCCATCAGCAATTGCCGTATATTCCATTATGGTATGAAGGGCAGGTGGCTGTGATGCAAAAAGACATACAGCAATACAGCCCGCAATCAGATGGTAACTGGGATAATTTAGCAACCATTCAGCGGTCAGCTACAAAAGGTCGGCTACAATAAGCAATTATGCACATTAATATTTCTATCACAACACAAACACTTACCGTATTAGATGGTCATGGTGAGTTGTTGGCGCAGTTTCCAGTCTCAACCGCTGCCAATGGTGTTGGTTGCGAAAAAGACAGTGGGTGCACACCATTAGGGTCGCATATCATTCGTGCCAAAATCGGTGCTGATGCCGAGCCGAATACTGTCTTTGTTGGGCGCAGAGCAACGGGTGAGATTTGGTCGCCTGAGTTGATGGTAGAACATCCGAATCGCGATTGGATACTGACGAGAATATTGTGGTTATCTGGCAAAGAAGTGGGCAAAAATCGCTTAGGCAATGTGGATACCATGCAGCGTTATATTTATATTCATGGAACGCCAGATTCAACCGATATGAATGTGATTGGTTCACATGGTTGTGTGCGCATGCGTAATGCCGATATCATGGCGCTGTTTGATATGGTGACAGTTGGTACAACAGTTTATATCGATAATGATTAGCAGATTATTCGGCTTTTTCACCGTCATTTTCGGTGTTTTGGTCCTCACCTTTTTATTAATTCATTTGGTGCCAGGCGATCCTGTGGAAGTCATGTTAGGTGAATCTGCCAGCATGGCAGACCGGGAAGCTTTACGCGAACAATTAGGCTTAAATCAACCGCTCATTAGCCAATTTGGCACGTATTTAAATAAGCTGGCACATGGCGATTTAGGGCAATCAATTCATACTAAAACACCAATTACCGAACTATTTAAAACACGCTATCCAGCCAGCATCCAGTTAGCGTTATTGTCTATGCTCATTGGATTATTGGTTGGTGTGCCGCTAGGTGTCTACGCCGCGCTAAAAGCAGGGCGTTGGCAAGATATTGTTGTCACTGTTGTGAGTGTGCGTTTATCTGCAATGCCTGTCTTTTGGCTAGGTCCGATTTTAATGTTGGTCTTTGCCGTTTGGTTAGGTTGGCTGCCTGTGAGTGGCATGGATGAGCCAGCCGCGATTATTTTACCTGCGCTTACCTTGGGCTTTGGGCTCAGTGCAATCCTTACTAGAATGACGCGGACTAGCTTGTTAGAAGTGCTGAATGAAGATTTTATTCGGACTGCTCGTGCGAAAGGTTTAAACGAGCGCACCGTGATTGTTCGTCACGCTTTACGCGCGGCTTTGTTACCAATCGTCACCATTGTTGGCTTGCAAATGGGTAGTTTGCTGGCAGGCACAGTGATCACGGAAACCATCTTCAGTTGGGATGGCATTGGGCGTTTATTAGTAGAAAGTATTGAAAAGCGTGACTATCCTGTTACGCAGGCTTGCGTGTTGGCTGTTGCGTTAAGTTATGTGGTGATTAATTTTATAACAGACATTGTGTATCGCTTGGTTGATCCTAGAATGAGGCATACTTGAGATGGCCAGGATGATAAAAGCAATGGTATTAGGCATTCTGCTTTTTTGGTTGCTTGCAGTGATTATTGCGCGGGCACTTGGTTTGCATGGCAATGAAGTCGATTTATATCAAGTGTTGGCCAATCCCAGTTGGCAACATTGGTTTGGTGCAGATGATTTAGGGCGTGATATTTTAGCGCGTATTTTACGTGGCGTAGAAGTGTCGTTTTTAGTGGCGCTGTGTGTGACGGTTGTCACCATGACTGTTGGCGTTACGATTGGTTTGCTAGCTGGTTTTTATGGCGGCAAGCTTGATAAAGTATTAATGCAAATCACCGATATTTTCTTGGCTTTCCCCGGTATTTTGTTAGCGATTGCTTTTGCTGCTGTGTTAGGCCCAGGCATTGTTAATTTAATGATTGCGCTTTGTTTAACGGGTTGGGTGAGCTATGCGCGACTAACCCGTGCGCAAACCTTAAGCTTACGCAATCGCCAACACGTGTTGGCATCAGAAGCCTTAGGCGCAAAGCCATTACGTTTGATGCGTTATCATATTTTTCCACTGTTGCTTTCTGTTTTAATTGTAGAAGCGACGTACAGCGTAGCCAGCATTATGATTGCTGAAGCCAGTCTTTCATTTCTTGGTTTAGGCATACAAGCGCCTAATGCATCATGGGGAGCCATGTTGCGCGATGCGGTGCGTTATATGTTGGTTGCGCCGCATTATGTGCTATTGGTTGGAGCGAGTTTAATGAGCTTGATTTTAGCAATTAACTTAGGGGGGGATTACCTCCGTGATAAACTAGACATTGCGTCTTCTTCCGCAAATGAAATCTGACGTTGTTGCGGCGCCTAGCCGTACTCATGTACTGTCTTCGGCTTGCTGCCTAGTCAGCTTTCATTTGTGAAAGAAGACTCTTTTTGAATCTGTAAAACTACCATCTAATAGGAACACCCTTTGACACAAGCTACCACCATCACTTGGCAAGAAAACAATAAAACCAAAGAAGCATTTTGGCAATCTGCGGCGAATAACCAAGCACCTAAAAGAATTCAAGTGATTGACGACACCATCAAAGCAGATGCGGCTTATAAGCTGGTGTGCGAAGGCACAGCTTTACTGTGGCGTGGCGATTTTCAAAATGCCAAGCATTTATCACAAGCGATTTCGCGTCGAATTGATAACCGCGATTTAAAGCCAAAAGCAAAAAATAAGCGCATTAAAGATCTTAAAACGGGAGAAGGACCTAGCCCTAAAGACCAGTTTCATTTATATCGCAAAAGCCAAATTGAGCGTGCGCGCACTTTAGGTATGTTATTGGTGGAGTTAACAGGCGACTATCGATTGCCATACAACCGCGCACCTGATATTGCTGAAGCTTGCGAACATGCGTATGGCAAAAGTGAAAGTCATCAGCCTCGCTTAGTTTCATTGCGTGAAATTTTGGGCTTAATCGGTGCATATGAATGGCATAAAAAAGGCGTAGAAATTCCACCATTAGATGCGACTATTACGCCAAGTTATGGCGTTTATTCCCCTGTGCGCGGCGAATATCTTGAATTAGTGAATACTGCGCCATTAGAAAATGTATCCGTGGCTTTTGATATTGGTACAGGGACAGGCGTAATCGCTGCTATTTTGGCCAAACGCGGTGTGAAAAAAATTATCGCAACCGATGTTGCCTCACGCGCCTTAGTGTGCGCCAAACACAATATTCAAAAGCTAGGCTATACCGACCAAGTGAAAATTGTGGGCGCAGATTTATTTCCATCAGCCGATGCAGGACTTGCTGATTTAATCGTATGTAACCCGCCATGGCTGCCTGCCAAAGCCAATAGTGCCATCGAGCAAGCGGTATATGACCCTGACAGTCAAATGCTCAAAGGCTTTTTAAAAGGTGTAAAACATTATTTAGCCGTCAATGGCGAGGCCTGGTTGATTCTGTCTGACTTTGCCGAGCATCTAGAGCTGAGAACAAAAGAAGAGTTGCAACAATGGATAACGGATGCAGGCTTAAATATCGTGGAAAAATTAGATATTGCACCTAGGCATGGCAAAGCAAGTGATCCATCCGATCCGTTACATCCAGCGCGTTCTAAAGAAGTGACTTCGCTTTATCTATTAAAAGTGGGTTAATATTACTCTCCAACATGATTTAACCATTAATTGGGCTATGGCAGAACAAGATAGAAAAATTGTTAATGTAGAAATTCTGCATTTGGACGAAGTTGGCTATGGCCCAGAGGGCAAACATACACGCAGAGATTGGCGGGCAGAATGTTTGGAAAATTTGTTAGCTGGGAAAGAGCAGTTTGAGGAGTGGCAGAGTTCTTGGGTTAACAAAATTGAAGAACAGAGTCAGGAAGCATTGCATTCATATCTAGTTGAGTATACGGATGGTACTCAAATAAGGTATGTACGTGAACATTTTTCTAGAAGCAGCCTGGATTTTATTGGAGTGAAACTCAGTGATAAGTGTAATTTCAATAATTATGTGTTTTCACACATTACTATATTTAGTCATGCCAATTTCGCTAATGCTGTAAGATTTTCTGAATCAGTTTTTAGTCAGGATGTTGAGTTTTATGAGGCTTCTTTTGGAAAATCAGATTTTTTTGGAGCTAATTTTCTAAAAAATGTCCATTTTGATAAGGCTAGTTTTGGTTGGGAAACTGTTTTTATACATGCTGTTTTCAAGGGTGGAGCAAGCTTTGATAGTTGCACTTTTAAAGGAGCGGTAATCTTTCACGATAGTAAGTTTTTTCATTACGCCCAATTCAGAAATTCCATCTTTTCAAGCAGTGCATTTTTTTCTCGAGTGGTTTTTGAAAGGAATGCGAGGTTTGAGGATTCAATTTTTGAAGGTTGCGCATATTTTGATGATGCTTCGTTTGATGAGGCTGATTTTTTTAGGACAACCTTTCAAAAACAATCCCGATTTTATGGGACGTTCCATCATAAGTTAAGTAATTTTGAAAACTCTTATTTTAAAAATATAGGACACTTTGAACGGGCAAGGTTTGATTTTAAAACGTCAAAAATTCCTTCGTTTCGAGGTGTTAAGATTGACGGTACTAGAGTAGAGTTTTCTGACGACAACCACTTTACTCAAGATGATTTTTCCGAAGAAGCTATAAAAAATATAAGCTTTTTAAAACGCCTTTCAGATGAGCATGGACAGGTTGACCAAGCGCTAAATTTTAATGCTATGGAGTTACGTGCCAAGCGTAAAAGTAGTTGGCAAACATTATTGCCAGATAATGTTTGGTTAAGCATTGTTTTTAGCGGCCAATTTTGGTTCTGTGTTTTTACGTATCACTATGAAAAAATTTCTGACTTTGGTCGTTCGTTTACTAAGTCTCTGTTTTATTTGGTTGTTTTATTTTTCGCAAGTTATTTATTTGGCGTTGTTTCAGCCTTTGAAAATAGCCCAGCAAAATTTACACATTCTCGCCAACCGATTTTTGAAGAGTTGGCGAGAGTTCACGGCTACAATCAACCCAATAAACCACAGGAATATTTAAAAATCTCAGCCTATCGCGCTGCTACTGAATATAGTTTGTACCGCTCGGGCAATTTTTTAGATTTTACTGATGCTGACAAAAATACAGCTTCTATTAATATGCGTTTATTTGCAAGTGAAATTGAACCTTGGTGGGCGCGTTTATTTGGCTTTTTCAAAGGGATTATCACGGCGATTTTATTGTTTTTGATTGCGTTAGGATTGCGCAATAAGTATCGTGTAAGTTAATTAATCAACACTAAGGAAGCTATGTCACTAGGTCCAGTCATGTTAGATGTTGTCGGCACGGAATTGACTGCCGATGATATTCGTCGGTTACAACATCCATTGGTTGGCGGCGTGATTTTATTTGCGCGTAATTTTGAACATTGTGAGCAGTTAAAAGCACTGACGGCCAGCATTCACAAAGTACGGCAGCCACCATTGTTAATTGCCGTTGACCATGAAGGTGGTCGAGTACAGCGGTTTAGAGAAGGCTTTACCAAGATTCCGCCGATGCGTGAGTTTGGCAAAATTTGGGATAAAGACCGCAGAAAAGCCATGGCGTTAGCGGTGGAAGCGGGTTGGATTTTGGCGGCTGAATTGCGCGCGCATGGTGTGGATTTTAGTTTTACACCAATTTTGGATATGGATTACGGCGATAGTTTAGTCATTGGAAATCGTGCTTTTCATTTAGATCCACGCGCCATTAACGATTTAGCCTATAGCTTAATGCAAGGCTTAAAAAAAGGCGGTATGGCGGCGGTTGGTAAACATTTTCCAGGGCATGGTTTTGTGGTGGCAGATTCGCATGTGAGTATTCCAATTGATGAGCGCGAGTTTGACCAAATTGCACAAAACGATATGCAACCGTTTAGGCAAATGATTGATGAAGGTTTGCCTGCCATTATGCCGGCGCATGTGATTTATCCTAAAGTCGATGATAAGCCAGCAGGCTTTTCTGCAAAATGGTTGCAAAAAGTATTGCGAGAACGGCTCGGTTTTAATGGTGCGATTTTTAGTGACGATTTGAGCATGGAAGGTGCAACCGTTGGCGGCGATGTGACAACGCGCAGTTTGGCTGCGCTGCATGCTGGTTGTGATATGGTGTTGTTGTGTAATCGGCCAGATTTAGCTGATGAGCTATTGGATAATTTGGTTTGGAAAATGCCAGCACAAAGCATCGTTCGATTAACGCGTATGCATGGCGGCCATCATCCGCAGAGCATCACGCAATTGCGAGAGAACGGTGTATTTGCCGACGCAGTGAAACGCGTTGCAATGGTTGGTCAATCAGAAGGCGATTTTTTTGCTTAATGCGGTTGATTAGCTAGGTTTAATCAAACATTCACAAATTGTTACTTGAAACTTTTAACAATAGTCGCTATCTTAGATAGTAATACCATTTGGTAGTTTTAATAAAGGAATTGATTTAATGGCTGACAATATTGAAGTATTAGGTCGCGAGACCAGTGTTTCTAGCGGGACGAACAAAGTGATGCGAAATACTTACGCATTGCTAGGCTTGACCATGATTCCAACCATGATTGGCGCGATGGTTGGTATGACGATTAATTTTTCATTCTTATTTGCAGCAAGCCCAATTGTTGCTTTTATCGGCATTATGGCGGCGGTGTTTGGCATGAGCTGGTTGGTTACTAAAAACGCAAACAACCCAGCGGGTGTTTGGCTACTGTTTGGCTTTACTTTTATCATGGGTCTATTGCTAGGCCCAATCTTGCAAGTTGCTTTAAGCTTAAGTAATGGTCCGCAGTTAATTGCATTAGCGGCTGGTGGTACAGGGGCTTCTTTCCTAACTTTGGCTGCCGTTGGTTCAAATACTAACCGTGACTTTAGCTTCCTTGGTAAATTTTTAACGATTGGCTTTGTGCTGGTTGTATTAGCGATTTTAGCTAACTTCTTTTTCAAAGTACCTGCACTATCATTGACGATTTCAGCGGTAGTGGTGTTGTTAATGGCTGGCTTTATCTTATATGAAATTAACCAAATAGTGCGTGGTGGTCAAACTAACTATGTATTGGCTACATTAAGTATTTACATTAGCTTGCATAATATGTTTACCCATTTGTTGCACTTGTTAATGGCATTAATGGGTAGCAGAGATTAGTGTTTTACTAGGTTTGAACAACTGTTAAAAAACCCGCTTCGGCGGGTTTTTTGTTATGCATCATTGCGCGACTTTTTTAGTTCTACGCGCTTTAAAGAAAGCTGTTAGTAAAGCGCCACATTCTTTGGCTAATATGCCACCAGTCACTTGGGTATGATGGTTGAGTTTATCTTCTGCCATTAAGTCAATCACGCTACCGCAGGCGCCTGTTTTAGGGTCGCTAGCACCGTAAACCAATTGTGCAATACGTGCATGTTGAATAGCCCCAGTGCACATGGCGCAGGGCTCTAGCGTGACATATAACGTGCAATCAATAAGGCGATAATTGCCTAGATTGTTTGCGGCATCACGTAAAGCGCGAATTTCGGCATGTGCAGAGGGGTCGTGTTGTTTGATTGGTGCGTTGTAGCCACGCCCAATAATGAAACCATCTTTTACGACTACAGCGCCCACTGGCACTTCGCCTTCGGCTCCCGCTTCTTGGGCTAATGCAATGGCTATTTGCATAAAATGTTGATGCTCAGACATGTGTTATTTTAATCATGAAAAATGACATTGTGGCATCACCTAAGTAATTCTTCTAGCGACAGTTGCGTCAGTTGCTTAATGAGCCACTGTTGCGCCTTGCCAATTTCTTTGTCATTACGCCAAGCTAGAAAAGTAGGACCAATTGGTTTTGCTTCGGCCACCTCTTTAATGATGAGCTGGTCTTGATATTGTAGTGCTAATTGTTTGGGTATAAATCCAACGCCTAAGCCAGCAATTTGTGCGCTTATTTTTGCGTGCATGTCTGGCACTGTTAACACATCTTGCCCCGATAAAATACCCGAAGTGCGAGGTGCCAAATGACGTGAACTATCGGCAGCTGCAACGGCGCGATGCTGAATGATGTCTTGATTATTAAGTGGCTCTGGCAGTTGAGCGAGCGGATGATGTGGTGCAACAGCAAAGACAAAAGTTAAGTGGCCTAATAGTTTTGTCGCATAACCGCCGCCTGAGGGTACATCGCCTGGCGCCCCAATCGAAATATCCGCTCGACCTGAAAGTAGCGCATCCCAGCTACCGCCAAACACCTCGCGCGACAGTTTAATGCGCGTACCAAAGTTTTGTGCATAAAAGTCAGTCAGCACATGAAAAATGGGCGACATCCTAAATAGGTCGCTAATGGCAATATTAATATCAGTTTCAATGCCAGTCGCAATGCGCTTCACTCTTGATTCCAGTGCTAGCGTTGCATTGAGTAATTGACGGCCTTCTTTGAGCAATGCTGCACCAGCCGCCGTTAATGTGGCACGATGCCCACTGCGATCAAATAAAGTAACGCCTAAATCTTCTTCGAGTTTTTTAATGCTATAAGTGAGCGCAGATGGGACACGGAATAACGATTCTGCCGCTGCCGCAAAGCTCCCTTTGCGATCAATCGCGTCAATAATTTCTAGTGCTTCTATTGATATGTTAAGTGACATAATGGGTTCAATTTTTATTCAGATTAATTGAATAAGTTAAGCAAAAATATCCGCTATCAATACTATTTCAATCAATATAATATACCATTTTTAATTCAACTATATTGAACAATTTAGATGATAAAGATTAGAAAATCAGATGAACGTGGTTATGCAGATCATGGGTGGTTAAACGCACACCACTCTTTTTCGTTTGCTGAGTATCATGATCCAGCGCACATGGGTTATTCGGTATTGCGGGTGATTAACGAGGACGTGATTGCTGGTGGCGGCGGATTTGGCATGCATTCGCACCGCGATATGGAAATTATTACTTATATTTTGTCAGGCGAATTGCGCCATCGCGACAGTTTGGGTAATGGCGCTGTGATTGGTGTTGGTGATGTGCAACGGATGACAGCGGGTAGCGGCGTTAGGCATAGCGAGTTTAATGCATCGGCAGATGCGCCTGTGCATTTGTTGCAAATTTGGTTATTGCCTGCGGAAAATAATTTGCCGCCCAGTTATGAGGATAAACACTTTACGCAGGAACAAAAAAAGAATCGTTGGTGTTTGATTGCATCGCCTGAGCTTAGTGACAACGCGTTGAACATTCATCAAGATGTACGTCTCTATGCAAGCTTGTTATCAGCGCAATCTACTTTAGCGATGGACTTGGATATTAAGCGTTGCGCCTATTTACAAATTGCCAAAGGTGAAGTATTCGTTAATGGCATTGCATTAACAGCGGGTGACGCCGCTAACATTGAACAAGAAGTAACAGTAGAAATAGAGGCTCAATCAGATGCAGAGCTGCTCTGGTTTGATCTGCCCGTGATTGAATAAATATAACCAGCAACTTTTTGACCACATGGGTGGTCGGATACTTTCTTGAAAGAGTAGAAATAATGAAAAAACAGCTTGTAGCACTATTGAGTTTTTTATTGATGTGCCATGGTGTGATGGCGGCTCCAGACACTTATCAAATTGATAATAAACACAGCTTTGTCAATTTTACTATTCGCCATGTGGTGGCTAAAACGGCGGGCAGCTTTACCGATGTGACAGGTGTGATTAAGATTGATAGGGATCACTTAGAAAAATCAAGTGTGGAAGCTAAGATTGCGGTTGCGAGTGTGAATACTGGATTAGCTAAACGTGATGAGCATATTCAAAAATCAGAATATTTAGATGCGGTTAATTTTGGTGAAATAACCTTTATTAGCAAGTCTATAAAAGCGACTTCTGCAACTGAAGGGCTGATGACGGGTGATTTTACTTTGCATGGCGTCACAAAATCAATCACGATGCCTTTTAAAGTGTTAGGCTTTGGCGCTGATCCATGGGGCGGACAACGTGCTGGATTTGAAGCGGCAACCATAATTAAAGCTTCTGACTATGGGTTTGGTTGGATGAAAGAAAGCAATGCGCCAATCGGCGACGATATAGAAGTAACCTTGTTTATTGAAGCGATTAAAGCAAAATAAACGATACACAATAAAGGGATAAGAATGACAGCTGATTTGTTTTCTGCCGTTAGTTTAGGCAGCATTAATTTGAGTAATAGAGTAGTGATGGCACCA
>CBFHHI010000028.1:0-22720 GCA_965655675.1 Methylophilaceae bacterium
AAGCTTAACTGTGTTAAATCGTTTGAGCCAATTGAGAAGCCATCAAAATATTCCAAGAATTGATCTGCAATTAACGCATTTGATGGAATTTCACACATCATGATGAGACGTAAACCATTGACACCACGTTTTAAGCCGTTAGCCGCCATGATTTCAGTGACGGCTTTTGCTTCGTCTACTGTGCGCACAAATGGAATCATCAACTCTACATTGGTAAAGCCCATCACATCGCGTACGTGTTTCATTGCTTGGCACTCCATATCGAAGCACTCTCTAAAGTCTTGATCGATGTAGCGTGCAGCACCGCGGAAGCCAATCATTGGATTTTCTTCATCTGGCTCGTAAATGTCACCACCAATGAGTTTTTTATACTCATTCGATTTGAAATCGGAAGTACGTACAATCACTGGTTTTGGATAGAAAGCAGCAGCAATGGTAGCCACACCTTCCGCAATTTTATCGATATAAAATTGTTTTGGACTACTATAACCACGGGCTCTACTTCTGATTTTAGCTTGAATCGCTGTTGGCATGGCGTCTATATTAAGGATCGCTTTTGGGTGAATGCCAATCATATTGTTGATAACAAACTCTAAACGCGCTAAACCAACACCATCATTAGGCGTTTGCGCAAAGCTAAACGCCATATCTGGACTGCCAACATTCATCATAATTTTACATGGAGGCGGTGTGAGCGGTTCGTTCTCTTCTGTAGTGACTTTGTATTCCATTTCACCGTGATAAACAAAACCAGTTTCACCTTCCGCGCAAGACACGGTAACTATTTCACCTTCGCGCAGTAAATCGGTTGCATCAACAGAACCAACAATCGCTGGAATGCCTAGTTCGCGCGCAATAATGGCAGCATGACAAGTACGACCCCCACGATTCGTGACTAACGCACTCGCGCGCTTCATTACTGGCTCCCAGTTTGGATCAGTCATATCGGCCACTAATACATCACCTGGTTGTACTTCATGCATTTCAGAGGGGTCTAACACAATGCGCACGGGACCAACACCTACTTTTTGTGTTACTGCACGACCAACAACCAACGGTTTATTTTCATGTTTTTTTAATGTGAATGTTTCGGTTACATTATTTTTTGCTTCTTGTGATTTAACGGTTTCAGGACGCGCTTGTAAAATATAGAGTTTGTTATCTAAACCATTTTTGCCCCACTCAATATCCATTGGGCAACCGTAGTGCGTTTCAATGGTCATGGCATAAGTGGCCAACTCTAAGATATCTTCATCAGTGAGAGAGAAACGTTCTGCTTCTACTTTGTCTACTTCAACCGTATTGGTTGATTTACCTGCTTGCGTTGCATCTGAAAAAACCATTTTAATGAGCTTTGAACCTATCGTGCGACGCACAATAGCTGGTTTACCTTGCGCCAATAATGGTTTATGCACGTAAAACTCATCTGGATTCACTGCGCCTTGTACAACAGTTTCGCCTAAGCCATAAGAAGAGGTAATAAACACCACATCTTTAAATCCAGATTCAGTGTCAATAGAGAACATTACGCCTGCACAGCCGATGTCTGAACGCACCATTTGTTGGATGCCTGCTGATAGCGCAACATCAGCATGCACAAAGCCTTTGTGCACACGATATGAAATTGCACGATCGTTATATAACGATGCAAACACTTCTTTGATGGCATGATTAATATGATCTAAGCCATGAATGTTTAAGAAACTTTCTTGTTGGCCGGCAAATGAAGCATCAGGCAAGTCTTCTGCCGTTGCAGAAGAGCGAACGGCAAAGGTGGTACCTTCTGCTGAGCGCTCAATTAAGCGGTTGTATTCTGTAGCTATGGCTTCATTGAGTGCTGCTGGAAACTCTGCTTCCATAATCCATTTTCTAATTTTCTCACCGCAGATAGCCAATGCCTGTGTGTCGTCGGCATTGAGTGCATCTAGCTCTGCATTGATTTTTGCATCTAAACCATTTTGTGCCAAGAATTCACGATAAGCATCTGCTGTGGTAGCAAAACCAGTTGGAACACGTACACCCTTTGCGCTTAGTTGAGAAATCATTTCACCTAATGATGCATTTTTTCCGCCAACTGAGGGCACATCGGTATTGCGAAGGTTTTCAAATGGAATGACATAGCTAGACATACAGGACCTTTAACGTTTTGAAATTCATGAAATTATTATGTGAATTGTTATATTTTGTTACAACTTGTTCAATCATATTTTGCAGACTAAATTCATTATGCCAAATTCGCGTAGGCATGTCACGCTGGAATAATAGCCTTTTGTGACGATACACAAGCCTATATAATAAAAAATCGTGTCGTAAATGACCTAATGAATGAATCACCAATGAACAAAACGCATACAAACGAGCATGTTGTTGTAAACGCTTTTGCAAGATTGCACATGGGCTTTTTAGACCTGAATGGGTCAAAAGGTAGGCGATTTGGTAGCCTAGGTGTGGGCTTAGATGGCCCAGATACGCTGATTGAATTAGCGGTTGGCGACAATGTGTTTGAGGAAGCAGAAACTGATTATATACAGCACACTAAGCTATTAATTTTACGACATGCCAACATTCAATCTGCAATCAGCATTAAAGTACATCGAGAGATACCTCGCCATTTTGGGCTTGGTTCTGGCACGCAAATGGCGTTAGCAATTGGTATGGGTATTAACCGTTTGTTTAATTTGAATTGGACGCTAACTGATATTACACGCATCACAAAAAGAGGGATGCGATCAGGTATTGGTATTGGTACCTTTGCTCAGGGTGGTTTGGTTCTAGATGGTGGACGAGGCGCGAATACGATCGTTCCTCCGATACTGATGCAGCAGGCCTTTCCCCAACAATGGTCTATATTATTAATATTTGACCATCATGATGTTGGCTTGCATGGTAATGAAGAAATACAGGCGTTTGCGCGTTTGCAAGATGCAGGATTAGAGCAGACGCAAGCATTAAATCATCAAGTGCTTATGCGCGGATTACCAGCAGTGCAAGAAGGAGATTTGCAGGAGTTTGGTGAGACTGTTGCTGCATTGCAGGCGTATACAGGTGATTACTTTGCACCTGCTCAAGGTGGTGGCCGCTATGCAAGTAAGTCTGTTGCAGAGGTATTACGCTACTTAACTGAGCGTGGTATCAAGTGCGTTGGGCAAAGCTCTTGGGGGCCAACAGGGTTTGCCATTTTTGAAAGTGAACAAGTAGCCACCCAGTATTTGGCGCAATTACAATCTACTTTCAAGCAACCAGAATTGAGCTGGTTATTGTGTAAAGCATCCAATGTTGGGGCAACGGTTAACGCTGAAATTAAACCGAAAATCAATGGTTAATCGTGAGATTAAATAACAAAGGGAAGCGTTAGAGTGATTGATGTGTATAAAATAATCATGAAAGACAAGGAATAAATATGGAAAAAGTGTCGATATTGCATCTCATTACAGCAGCCAGTAATGCCAGTCCATTCGACGTCAATATGGCGTTTGATGCAGGCTTTGATAAGGTGATGCCTTACACATCAGTCTCGTTAGATGAAATATCTGCATTAACACAAGATGCTATTTTTTCACGTAGTCCTAGTGGCGTGAAGCGTGAGGCAATCTTTTTTGGAGGCCGCGATATTGGTCTTGCTGTTGATATGCAGCATGTGGCTAAGAATGCAATGTTTGCTCCATTTGCTGTTTCTACAATGAGTGATCCTTCAGGCTCATTTACAACCAGCGGTGCTTTACTTGCCAAAATTAGTCAACACTTGGCGCCTTCGCATGATGCGTTAGCAAAACAAAGCATTGCAATTTTTGGTGCAAGCGGAACGGTTGGTTCAACCTCGGCTTTGATTGCCGCTGCGCAAGGAGCGACTGTTAAGTTGGTTGCACATGCAAGTTTGAGTGAAATGCAAAGACATGCTGATAAATTACAGAAAAAATATGGGTATACGTTCGAAGTTGTTGATGGCGCTAGTGACGCGGCTAAAATAAGTATATTGAACTCGGCTAGTGTGGCCATTACCGCCGCACCTGTTGGTGTGCAGGTGTTGGAAATCAAGCATTATATTAACTCGCAGTCACTTAAAGTAATGGCTGATGTCAATGCGGTATCACCTGCTGGTATTGAGGGAGTTGATGCCCAATGTGATGGTGCTAAGTTAGGAAAAACAGATATTGTGGGTGTCGGCGCATTGGCCATTGGTCAATTGAAATATGTAACACAACAAAAGTTATTGCAGCAGATGCTTCAGGGAGATAAGCCCGTGCATTTGGACTATAACCACGCCTTTAATATCGCGTGTGTCCACAGTCAATAAGCCAACCATGATTGTAGCCGCTATTGCTTGCAGACCCTATGTGGAAGCAGCAATTGCAAGCGGTTATCGTGTGATTGCAATAGATGCCTTTGCCGATGATGAGGTGATTAATTTGGCTGAAAGTTGCCATCAGATAGAGTGGTGTGACGGGCAGCTCAATATGACTCAGCTAATGCATTTGTTAAATGAATTAGATTTGCATCAGTGCGCTGGTTTTTGTTATGGCGCTGGTTTTGAAAAACAGCCTGCTATCTTATCTACAATCAATGCATTATTACCTGTGATTGGTAATCTGGAGCAGGTGGTTAGTCGCTGTAAAACCCCAGAGTATTTTTTTGCACTATGTGAACAACTGCAACTGCCTTATCCTAGCGTGAGGCTTGATTCGCCTTTAAGCTCAATGGGTTGGTTGTGTAAAGAGGTGGGCGCTAGCGGTGGCAGTCATGTTCAACCATTAGATAATTGGCAAACGCCTGCTGAAGAAATAACGCAGAGTAAGGCTGTTTATTATCAACAGTTTCAACAAGGTATGCCCGTGTCTTGTTTGTTTATCGCAAGCAAATATGACAATCAAGCGCATCATGTGCAAATCATTGGATTCAATCAGCAGTTTCTTCATCCATGTTCTGATGCGCCATTTCGTCTTGGCGGGGCCGTTAGTCACATCAATATAAGTGAAGTGGCAAAAGTGCGCTTGACACAACATATTAGCCAGTTATCACAAGCTATCGGTTTAGTTGGATTAAATAGTTGCGATGCGATTTGTAATGAAGATGATGTTTACTTATTGGAAATTAATCCTCGATTAAGCGCAACAATGGGTTTATATGCCAATGACAAATTATTTGAAAAACATATTGCTGCAGTAGAAGGAAAAGCAATTGAATATGAACAAGTTTCTAAAAAAAGCCATGCGTATCAAATCATTTATGCTGAATGTGCGGTGGCTTTGCAAGACGATATAATGTGGCCTGATTGGGTGCTAGATAGATCAAGACCTGGTAGTTTGATAGAGATGGGCATGCCAATATGCACCGTCATCGCGCAGGGCGAAACGGCACAGCAGGCAACAATGCTCGTTAATGAAAGAGCGGCTGCTATACGCCGTCAATTTTTAAATTAAGATAAGTGGGAAAAACGATGAATGCCAAAGATGATAGTAACCTCAGTATTAATAAGCGCACTAATCCACTAGTAAAAGAGTTGTTGAGCAATGCAACTGCATTGAATCTATTGGTGACTGAGCATGATTCGGGTGCAATGATCGTTGATGCTGGGATTAAGGCAATGGGTGGTTTGGAGGCTGGCAGGCTTATTGCTGAAATTTGTATGGGTGGTTTAGGTTCCGTTTCTTTACAAAATGACAGCACATTCAAAAATTGGCCTTTAAGTGTCAAAGTGCATGCTAAGAGCCCAATTATTGCTTGTTTAGGCAGTCAATATGCAGGATGGGCATTATCGCATGAAAAGTTTTTCTCATTGGGTAGTGGGCCAGCACGTGCGATTGCCCAACGCGAGGATATTTTCAAAGAGCTAGCTTATAAAGACCAAAGTTCACATACCGCTTTAGTGCTGGAGACGAGCCAGGTGCCACCTGCAGAAGTGATTGAAAAGGTGTCAAATGATACGGGTATTAGAGCATCAAACTTAACTTTTATTCTGACGCCAACCAGTAGTTTGGCGGGCACTGTGCAAATTACTGCCCGTGTATTAGAGGTTGCACTACATAAACTGCACGCAGTTCATTTTCCACTAGAACATTTTGTTGATGGATATGGTATTGCACCCATTCCTGCGCCATCGCCAGATTTTCTGACTGGTATGGGCAGAACGAACGATGCCATTTTATTTGGTGGTTTTGTGCATCTTTACGTAAATTGTGAAGATGTTGCCGCCGCCGAGCTTGCCCAAGCGATGCCAAGTAGCGCTTCTAAAGATTATGGCCGACCATTTGCTGAAATTTTTAAAGCAGTGAATATGGATTTCTATCAAATTGATCCTTTACTCTTTTCGCCTGCTAAAGTAACGGTTACCAATATGAAAACTGGCAATAGTTTTTTTGCGGGCGCATTTAATGAAGCGCTTCTAGAACAATCATTTAACTAACTCTTTAAATACAATCATTTAGTTAATTAGACTGACTGAAATTATTGCTCAACAAATGAAAGTGCCTATTATTACGGATGAGGCAGTGCAAGCTGGTGGCTGGCACGGGGTCGCATTGCAGCAAGCATTTGCAATAAGAGGCATTGAAGCTGTTTTTGTTGAGTTGCAAGATTGCGTGATTAATTTGTCAGGCGAACAGCCGATAATCAATGTGCCTCAATTTGATGTATTGCCAAAAATGGCGTTTATTCGCGGTATTGCTGCTGGCACATTGCAACAAGTCATCACGCGCCTCAATATTCTGCATATCTTTCGCATGCAAGGTGTGAAAGTGTATAACGATGCAAAGGCTATCGAACGAACAGTTGATAAAGGCATGACTAGCTTTTTACTAAAGCAACACAATGTACCAACGCCCGCAACCTGGGTTTGTGAATCACGGCATATTGCCCATCAAATCATTGCCGATCAACTAGTCCATCAAAGTACTTTAGTCATTAAGCCATTATTTGGCTCACAAGGGCAGGGCGTGCGTTTGGTCAGTCAAGAAAGTAAATCCCCTTTACCTAAAGATAGCTTTGTCGATGGCGTGTATTACTTACAATCTTATATTGATTCAGGCGATAGTCATCATGATTTCAGGGTGTTTGTTGTCAATAATCAAGCCATCGCAACCATGCGCCGAAGTGGCTCTGGTTGGCTTAATAATGTAGCGCAAGGTGCAAAGTGTAATAGCGAGCAAGATAGTGCAATTGAGGCCTTAGCAATCGCTGCAGCAAAAGCGGTAGATATTGATTATTGTGGTGTTGATATCATGCGCGATAAACAGGGTCAACTATGGGTGCTTGAGGTCAACAGCATTCCTGCTTGGCGTGGTTTGCAGAGTGTAACAAATGTTAATATTGCCCAAACCTTAGTAGATGATTTGCTGGCTAAAATTTAATATATTCATTAAATGACTAAACAATCCTTATTAGATTTATCTCAGCGACTTGCGCAAGCCTATCAACTTGCTTGCTTGGCAGAAATTGAAGCGCTAAAGCCTGGCAATGTGCATGTTTTTGCGGATGGACATGGCATGCGTGTACAAGATTTTATACTTAGTGCAGAAGCTTCTTCTGCCATTATCGCGCAACCTGAATTGGCGTTGGGTGAGCGTATTTACCGAAGTGTAGAGGCGACGTGGACTGCCGTTAATTGTAATACTAATCTGGGTATTATTTTGCTTTGCGCACCCATCATTCAGGCCGCGTTATTGCAGAATGGTTGTGGTTTGCGTAATCAATTAACAGCAGTAATCGCTAATACCACACAGATAGATGCTACATGGTTGTTTAAAGCTATTCAAAAGGCCAATCCAGCTGGGCTGGGTAGTGCTAGCAAGCATGATGTCAACCATGCTGTTGATTGTAGCTTGCACGAAGCGATGTGCGCTGCCGCAGAAAAAGATTTTATTGGTGAGCAGTATGCTAATGGTTTTTGGCATATTTTTGAGCAAGGATTGCCTTGTTTTGAAGCGGCATTATTACGTTGGCAGCGACCCGCTTGGGCAGTCACTGCGCTCTATTTATTTTGGTTAAGCCATTATCCTGATAGCCACATTGCTAGAAAGTATGGGATAGCACTGGCAAAAACAATTCAGGATGAAGCGCTAGAACATCACCATGCATTTCAAGCCCTAGACAATCCTAAGCATTATCTTCCACAATTGTTAACATTCGATCAGTCACTAAAATCGCGGGCTATTAATCCTGGCACTAGTGCGGATTTAACCGTCGCGACACTTTTGGTGCATAATAGTTAATATTTTATCTTGAAACGCTGACTGGGACGCATTCTCTGAATATCACTAGCTGTTATTCATTGAGCAATTTGTGCGACAATATGCAGCAGACTATCGTAAAGTTTTTATATGAAAATCGTATTTTTAGAGGATGACAGCACTTTTGCTAATGAGGTGATTACGCTACTGGAAAAAGCTGGGCATCATGTGGCGCATTATTCATCAGGTAGAGAGTGCCTTAAAGCATTGGGTGAGTTTCAGTATGATCTTGCGTTGCTTGATTGGCTAGTGCCAGACATATCGGGTGTTGAAGTATTAGAAAGTCTTAAAGTAAAAGGCAGCGCCATACCGGTAATCTTTTTAACAGCTCGTGATGCAGAAGATGATTTGGTCGCAATAATGAATGCTGGTGCTGATGACTATATTGTCAAACCAATAAGTAGTCGCGTGTTGATGGCAAGAATTAACGCCTTATATAGAAGAGTTAACCCTAATCAAAACGATTTGGTTGTCAAAGTGTTTGGACATATCACCATTGATTTTTCAAAACGTCAATTTTCTATCAAAGATGAGATAGTTAAATTAACAGAAAAAGAAATTGACTTGGCTTTGTGTTTCTTTAGTCAAGTGGGCGTTCTGTTGTCTCGATCGCATCTGACTAAAGTTGTTTGGAGAACAACACCTGATATCGACACGCGTACATTGGATGTGCATGTCAGTCATTTGCGTAATAAGCTCAAATTGATGCCTGAGCATGGCTGGCGATTGAGTTCAGTTTATCATCAAGGCTATCGATTAGAGTCGGTGCAGTAAAGCTGACATTTAGTAGGTGGCCAATACGATTTTATCCATTTAGATAATAGAAAAATGACAAGATTAATCAATTATCTTCAAATAGCGCTGGTGAGCTTGGTTTTGTTTTGCATCTCTGTTTCTGCATTGGCTGAAACAATGTGGCAGTACACCGTTAGGCCTGGTGACAATCTTATTACTTTAGGTGAGCGGCATTTGGTTAATGCCGATGATTGGACAGAGTTGCAACGTATTAATCGCGTTCAGGATCCATATCGATTACCTATCGGTAGTGTGTTGCGCATGCCACTGGCATTGGTTAAACAAGCTGCAGCAAACGCGGACGTTATTTTCGTTTCAGGTCAGGCGCATTGGCAACAATCAGCAACGCATTGGGCGCCTTTGCAAATAGGTCAACAACTAGGCCCAGGTGCGGTGATTGTGACTAAAGAGAATAGCAAGGTTGTGATTCAATTTGCCGATGGATCAACGACCAATGTTGTTTCAAACTCAACTTTATCATTAGATGCGCTTAGCTTATATAGCGGTGGCGCGATGGTTGATACCAAACTTCGCTTGCAAAAAGGGCAGATAGAAACAAAAGCCAATCCAAAACATATTCAAGGCAATCAAATGCAAGTGATTACCCCGAGCGCCATCGCGGCAGTTCGCGGCACAGTTTTTCGGGTGAGTGCGGATGAAGGTGTAACGACACAAGAAACCCTTGATGGACGAGTGGCGTTGAATGCAGCAAATCAAGAAGTGTTGGTGAATCAAGGTTTTGGTAGTAAAGCAGAGCAAGGTAAAAAGCCAATTCCACCGGTTGTTTTGTTACCAGCGGTTGATACGTCTAGCCTTAATGCGCAATATGCGGCTTTGCCCGTTACATTTGAAGTGCCTCAAATGAAAGGTGCTGAGCGTTGGGTGGCAAAAGTAGCTACAGATGCAGGTTTTAATCAATTGGTTGCTGAAGGCGAGTTTAATACCAATCAATTGATTTTTGCCGATGTGCCAGATGGTCAGTTATATTTAAATTTACGGGCCAAAGATAGCGAAGGGATTGTTGGTTATGAAGCTGTCCATGCTTTTAACGTTAATGCCAGACCTTTTCAACCTGAGATTGTTTGGCCAACGGCTGATACTATCGTCAGAGAGGCGCAACCCATTTTGCAATGGCAAGCGGTTGCAGAGGCAAAGCAATATTTGGTTGAAGTAGCCACAGATGCTACATTTAATCAGTTGATAGAAGCAAAACAAATAGATGGTTTGAGCATTCAATTAACCAAACCACTAACGCCAGATCAATATTATTGGCGCGTGATTAGTCTTGCAAAGACAGATGATGGACAGTTGGAAAAAGGACCTGCTTTGCAAGTTAATGCGTTTAGTTATAAAGCTGCGCCAGCCATGCCTGATATTAGCCAGTTAAGCGTCAATGTTGCGCGCAATCGCGTATTTGTACATTTGCCGCCACCGTTGCCCGGACTCAGCTATCATGTAAGTTTGCATAATCCATTTAATCATCAAGATGATGTTTGGCAAAGTGTTAATGTAGACGGGCAGTTTGACTTTTTGCTCAGAGAATATGGTCAGCAAACGCTCTATATTCGCCATGTTGATAGTGATGGCATTGAAAGCGAGCCGGCTATCTATGCGTTTGACGCGCAACCAGAATAGTGTTTGGCTTCTCATTTCAGCGCTTTCAACTCAATGACTTAGCTTCAGCTGCGCTCATTTTGGTGGCGCTTACTGTTGTTATTCACCTCACCCAATTATTTTCCAGAGTCGATCATTTAATTTTCGATTATGGACAAAAAATCACAAGCACCGCAGCGCCAGAAGATGTCATTATCATTGCTATCGATCAAGCCAGTTTGTCACAAATTGGGCGTTGGCCTTGGTCTAGAACTGTGCATGCTAATTTATTGCAACGCTTAAAACCAGAACAGCCAGCGGCAATTGGTCTAGATGTGATTTTTGCGGAGTCTGAGCAAGCGAACCCTGCAGCAGATGTTTTATTGGCAAAGGCTATTGCGGAATCGGGTAAAGTAGTGCTGCCAGTTCTGTTAGAAACCGTCAGAGCGAATGGGCAAGTGATTGAAACATTGCCTTTACCAGCTTTTATGGAGCATGCCGCTGATGTTGGACGCGTGCACGCGGTGTTAGATGAAGATAGTATTGCGCGCAGTGTTTATTTGCACGAAGGTATTGGCGAACCTGTTTGGCAATTGTTTTCGCAAGCGGTGTTGAATGTTGCTAACAATCAAAAAACGCAAAACAAATTTACTGCCGATGCGGTTGAAACCAACATTAACGGCTACGGACTAGCAAGAGAGAACCAACGGCGAATTAATTTCTCAGGCCCTTCCAATCATTTTAACAGCATTTCTTATGCACAAGTCTTAGCTGGCGACTTCCCACAAGGGCTATTTACCAACAAAATTGTGCTGGTGGGCGCAACCGCGTTGGGCATGAATGATTTGTTAACAACACCAGTTTCAGGTCTAAGCACGCCAATGGCAGGGGTCGAATTTCATGCCAATGTCTTGCAGTCTATTAGAACTAATCAGCTGATTCACTTAGTTTCACCTTATATTAGTCTACTCATTTTGCTGATATTGTCGGTTATGCCATTGCTATGGCTACCTAAAACTGCTGCCTTGGTTGGTTTTTTAAGCACTTTATTGTTTATGAGTTTTATTGCGCTAGTCGCTGGTTTGTTGCCAACATTTAGCGGGTTTTGGCTTCCGCCATCTGCCACACTGGTTTCTTTGTTGCTAGCGTATCCCATTTGGAGCTGGCGTAAGTTAGAAGCGGCACAACGCTTTTTAGACTTTGAGCTTGATTATCTAAAGCAAAATATGGCGGCTCTGCCAGATCAAACGCTTAATCCATCATTTGATGGTTATGATCAATTTGATGCGCGGATTGCTCAAGTGCGTACTGCCACGCAGCAATTGCGATTTTTAAATGCAGAAAGAAAAGAAACCTTAGCGTTTATCTCACATGATTTGCGCGCACCAATTGCAGGCGCGCTATCTGTGTTAGAGCAGCATCAAGAAGCGAAAGAAAAGTTACACAAATCATTATCAGAAGCGCTTTATTTAGCCGAGGATTTTTTGCAAGTTTCACGTGCGGAAATGATGGATAGCACTGCATTTGATGAGCTTGATTTTACTGGGCTGGTGCATCAAGCCATTGATGATGCTTATGATGCGGCTGCAGCTAAAAAAATAATATTAGAGCGTAACCTTCATGAAAGCATTGTTTGGGTGAGTGGTAATTTTGGCTTACTGCATAGAGCGATTTTGAATCTTATTTTAAACGCAGTGAAATACGCGCCAGAACAAACATGCATTGAATTGAAAGTTGAGCTAAACGCTGATAAAACACAAGTGGCATTTTCTGTCAGTAATGCAGGTCTTGGTATTCCTATTACAGAGCAAAAGGATTTATTCAAGCGTTTTTCTAGATTAAAACAGCATGACAAACAAACGAATGGCACTGGTTTGGGCTTGTATTTTGTTAGAACTGTTGCCGAAAAGCACCATGGATCAGTCGATGTTGATAGTCTTGCGGGTATGATGACAAAATTTCACCTATGTCTGCCTGTGCTTGATTCATTAGACAGCGTTTAAGTGTCTTTGGATGATGAAAAAACGACATACAACTTTGCAGTCAGTAACCACAATTTGCGATATAATATTAAAGTTCGAATTTCGTAAAGTGATTTTCTAATCACGCTTTCGGTAACCCAATACAAAAAACTTTCTAGGAGGATGCAATGGCAAATTTATTAGACCAACTTAAAGCAATGACGACTATCGTGGCTGATACAGGCGACGTAGAGGCGATTAAATCAGTTAAACCTGTTGATGCGACAACCAATCCATCATTAGTATTAAAAGCAAGCCAATTGCCACAATACGCCCATTTGATTGAAGAGGCGATTGCTTATGCAAAAGCACAAGGCGGTAGCAAAGAAGCGCAAATTGATAATGCAGCTGACAAATTAGCGGTATTAATTGGTACAGAAATTACCAAAGTAGTGCCAGGCCGTATTTCTACAGAAGTAGATGCGCGTTTGTCATTCAACTTAGATGCAATGGTGGCTAAAGGCCGTAAATTAATCAAGTTATACGAAGATGCAGGCGTAAGCAAAGACCGTGTGTTGATTAAATTAGCATCAACATGGGAAGGCATTAAAGCGGGCGAGATTTTAGAAAAAGAAGGTATCCAATGTAACCTAACATTGTTATTCGGTTTTGGCCAAGCACGTGCTTGTGCTGAAGCTGGTGTATTCCTGATTTCTCCATTTGTAGGTCGTATTTTAGACTGGTATAAAGCAAAAAATCCAACAGAAAACTACACACAAGAAACTGACCCAGGTGTGGTTTCAGTGCGTGCAATTTATCAATATTACAAAGAGCATGGCTACAAAACAGTGGTGATGGGCGCTTCATTCCGTAACACTGGCGAATTGATTGCTTTGGCTGGCTGTGACCGTTTAACTGTTTCTCCAAATCTGTTACAAGACTTGGCAGCAACAGAAGGCACATTGACACAAGTGCTAAAAGACAATGGTGCAACAAAAACAGTACCTGCAAAAATGACAGAGCAAGAGTTCCGTTTTGAATTGAACCAAGATCCGATGGCAACTGAGAAGTTAGCTGAAGGTATTCGCGGTTTCGTTGCAGATCAAAACAAACTAGAAGCAGCTTTAAGCGAAAAGCTATAAGTTTTTAATATTGAAGCAGGTGAGTGCAGATTGTAAATGATGCTTTATGACATGTAATAATCTTGTAATAAACCTGCTTTAACATTGACATAAATCTATTGGACACTTATCATGAGTGTCCAGTTTTTTTGTAGTAACAAAAAATAGCAATAAGTCGACAGAGACTACATTGTAATAATTAACCTTTTATCGGAGATTAACCATGGCTTTAACCCAAATGGCATTAGATTCATTAGATTTTGACGCAACAGTTGCTTTAGCAGCTACAGTTGCACCACACGTAGATATCCTAGAAATCGGTACACCATGCATCAAGCATAACGGTATCAAATTGCTAGAAACTTTACGCGCTAAATTCCCAAACAACCAAATCTTAGTTGATTTGAAAACAATGGATGCTGGTTTCTACGAAGCTGAGCCATTCTACAAAGCTGGTGCAGATATCTGTACAGTGCTTGGTTGTGCTGATATCGGTACTATCAAAGGTGTAATTGATGTTGCTAACAAATACGGCAAAAAAGCACAAATCGACTTAATCAACGTTGCTGATAAAGCTGCTTTGACTAAAGAAGTTGTTGCTGCTGGCGCGCACATCATCGGTGTTCACACTGGTTTAGATCAACAAGCTGCTGGTCAAACGCCATTTACTGATTTAGCTGCTATCGCTGCTTTAAACTTAGGCGTTGATATTTCAGTTGCTGGCGGTGTTAAAGCTGGTACAGCTGCTCAAGTTCGTGATGCTGGTGCAACAATCATCGTTGCAGGTGCTGCTATCTACGGTGCTGAAGATCCTGCTGCTTCTGCTGCAGAAATCACAAAAATTGCTCACGGATAATTTTCACTATCAATAATTCATTATTGATATGAGCAAATAAAATCCCGACCCAGTAATGCGTCGGGATTTTTTATTTAAGCGTTGAATTGTAAGCTAAACAATTAGATTTAAAGGAAAAGACAATGGATCATCAACAATTTATTTTAGATAACTTAAAACGCATCTTAGATGTGACGGATAAAAGCAAAGCGGCTGAATTGGTTAGCTTGGTTAAAAGTTCTGGTGCAACATTTATTGGTGGCGCAGGTCGTTCACTATTAGTTTCACGCTTTTTTGCAATGCGTTTAGTGCATTCTGGCCATAAAGTATTTATGGTTGGTGAAGTGGTAACGCCAGCCATTAAAGAAGGCGATTTGCTGATTTTGGTTTCAGGTTCAGGTGGTACAGCAACACTATTACCATTCGTGAAAAAAGCCAAAGAAGTGGGTGCTAAATTAGCGGTTATCTCAATGAAAAAATCTTCAGCAATGGCTGATGTGGCTGACTTAGTCATTCAAATTGGTCAAGATGACAGCTTCCCATTAGTAAAAGGTATGCCTATGGGTTCACAATTTGAGCTTTCTACATTGGTATTCTTGGAAGGTGCAATTTCTGAGTTGATTCATGCACAAAACTTAACAGAAGAAGGCATGCGCGCATTGCATGCGAACTTAGAATAGTAAGTTGTTTTGCATGATAAAAAAGCCTGAGTTTACTCAGGCTTTTTTTTATGTACATAGGTCTGTTAAATTGCGACTGGATAGTTGTTGGTTGTGTAGTGCTGAGGCAACCAACGCACCATATACGTTTAATTGCTTCAGTTTTAGCAGATCATTAATATGGCGAATACCGCCAGCCGCATAAATATGATGATTGTCAGTATTTGATGTTATTTGATGAATCGTTGTGTAATCAGCACCCGTATTACTGCCAACCTTAGGTAGTGTCATTACTATCAGTTCTTTTGGCCAATGTTGAGTATCTTGTAATAAATCATGCGGTCCTACATAACCTTGAGGTAAAAAATCTAAAGACAAGATGTGTGCCTTGTCGAGTGCGCTACTTAGTGCTTGATATTGTGATAGCGTACTAAAAGATTCGCTGCCCAGAATGATTTTTATGTAGTTTTTGTTATAGATTGAGGCCTTGTTATGCTGATGTATGCCTGCATCTACCCACATTGTGATTTCAGGAAATAAGTGGTGTATTTCTTGAAGTATTTGCTGATGATTTTGACCGATATTGGCAATACCTTGTATCGCATTTAAATCTGCTACATAAAGTGTTTTAAATGGGTATATGGCCATAAAAGCCTTTACAATATCAATTGGATAGCTAGAGTTAGTTAATGTTGATTGAATCGCTCGATAGTGTGAGCGAGCGCCTTTCTTGGCGTGAACGACAACGCCATTTAATAAATCTATCACAGGGATAATGTGCAAAATAAACCAATCGAAACAATCTTTGTCTGTGAGTTTATCACTGCAGGCGGGTTAAATCATCATGTGTTACCGCAATCGCTATTAGAACAAGGTGAGGCTATGCGGGATGCTTTATTAAAAGATTTGTTTGATTTGCCATATCAAATTATTACAGCAGTCGATGTACGATTAACAAAGCCGAATGATTGTCATGCTTGTTATGTTATTCGTGCAGAAGATGATGTGTGGCAAAGATGGGCAGAGATAATGAATAGTGCGGATGCTGTTTGGTTGATTGCGCCAGAAACAGATGGTGATTTAGCTAAATTGACAGAACTCGCTTTACAGCAACATAAAACTATTTTGGGTTGTGGTTTACACGCAATTAATGTGTGCAGTAGCAAATTAGCCACTTATCAGCTTTTTTATAGCGCTGGTGTGGCTACCGTAGACACTTTTACCTATGCTGAATGGCCAAAAACAGCGGGTGTAAGCTGGTTAGCTAAGCCTGATGACGGCGCAGGTTGTGAGCAAACGGTTTGCTTCGATGCGCCAACAAGTTTATTACAATGGTTGTCTCAGTATCAGTGCTATGAAACGCATGTGATTCAGCCTTATATTGTTGGCAAGGCGGGTAGTATTTCTTGTGCTATGCATCAAGGAAAAGCAGAGGTGCTGAGTTGTAATCAGCAGTTGATTGCAATCCAAAACAATCAACTGAAGTATCAAGGTTGTGTGGTGAATGGTATGCGGCAATATTGGGATAAATTTGTTATATTAGCCAATCAAATCGCACAATTATTACCAGATTTGACCGGTTATGTTGGTATCGATGTTATCGTTAGCGACAATCAACAAGAAGAAGTAATCACAGTGATTGAGATTAATCCACGGCTGACAACTAGTTATATCGCGTTGCGAGAAGCAACGGGCTATAACGCGGCTGAACTTATTATCAATTCATTCATAGAGCCAGATTATCATTGGCCTGTGATGCAGAGAAATAAAGTATTGTTAGAGGTTGCTCATGCATAACATCATGGGCTGGGATATTGGCGGCGCGCATCTAAAAGCAGTACTACTTGATGAGAATGGAAGTGTCATATCGGTGCAGCAAATAGCCTGTCCTTTATGGCTAGGTTTAGATCAACTCAGAACAGGCATATTAACAACGCTAAAAAATGTTGCTATTGAAGCAGAGCAATTGCAGCATGCGGTGACCATGACAGGCGAATTAGTTGATTTATTTGCTAACCGACACGAGGGAGTGATGGCTATAGCGCAATGCGTCAGTGCGTTATTGGGTAAGAATGCACTGTTTTATTGTATTAATGAACAGACAAGTGCGCCACAATTTGTCGCTCTACAAGAGGTGGCAGAAAAATCGGAATGGATTGCTTCTGCTAATTGGCACGCAAGCGCTTGCTTGGTGGCACAAATCTTACCATCTGCTCTGTTGGTAGATATTGGTAGCACGACGACTGATATTATTGCAATTGATCAAGGTAAGGTAGTGAATCGGGCATTAACCGATGCACAGCGAATGCAACAAGACACCTTGATTTATACAGGTGTGGTGCGCACACCTGTTATGGCGGTTGCACAAAAGCTTACTTTTGATGGTATTGAAACCAACGTAGCAGCTGAATATTTTGCGACGATGTCAGATGTATATCGATTAACTGGAGAGTTATCAGAAACTGCCGATATGACAGACACAGCCGATGGCAAACCCAAAACGATATTGGCTTCTGCCAGGCGATTGGCGCGTATGATTGGATACGATGTTGAAGATAAAACAATTGAAAGCTGGCAGACTTTAGCCCAAGCTTGCCGTGAAAAGCAATGTCATCAGATTCAATTCGCTATTAAAAAACATATCACTGCAGATATGATTATTGTAGGCGTAGGTGTAGGGCAGTTTTTAGTTGAAGCGATTGCCCAATCGCTTCAACAGCCCTACAAAGCGTTTATTTCAATACTGGACCATGCTCAGGATGAAGTGGAGATTTGTTTGCCAGCTTATGCTGTGGCGACTTTACGCTATCAGATGGATATTACTTAATGGCCATGTTAAAACAAACGTTACCATATCATCACGATAGTGCGCAGCTGTTTCAGCGCATTGCTCACGAGCCGTGGGCAATGTTGTTGGACAGTGGTCAGGCCATTGACGCTAATACAAATAAGTCGGGCAGTCAGTATGGCCAATACGATATTATTGTAGCAAGGCCAATAACCACTTTGGTAACGAATGTCGATATTACTACCATACAAAATGGCCAACTCATAGAAACCTCTAATGAAGATCCATTTGCTATATTAAATCGTCTACTAGCGTGTTATCCAGCAAAGGATGTTGGCGTACCGTTTGCTGGTGGTGCGATGGGTTATTTTTCTTATGATTTAGGGCGTAGACTCGAAAAAATAAATGATAAAAACAAGCCTGAAAACATGCCGGAAATGATGATCGGTATTTATGATTGGGCAGTGGTGGTGAATCACAAAAAAAAGGAAACGATGTTAATTTCACATGGGTTTTCTGAGCAAACAAAGAAAAATTGGACCAGTTTATTTCGTTTATTTCAAAAACCTAGTGTGCCGTGCGATGGAGATTTTGAAGTACTTTCTGAAACACATTGTAATTTCACTAAACAAGGTTATGACAAAGCATTTGATAAAATAAAAGCTTATATCGAATCAGGTGATTGCTATCAAGTTAATCTGGCACAGCGTTTTTCTGCCACAGTCAGTGGGAATAGTTGGCTTGCTTATAAAAAATTACGTGCAATTAGTCCAGCCCCGTTTATGGCTTATATGCAACTGCCAAATAATCAGAACGGATTTTTGCAGATATTGTCCAACTCACCAGAACGTTTTGTGCAGGTAATCGGCGATCATGTAGAAACCCGTCCGATTAAAGGCACAAGACCAAGATCAGATGATAGACAACAAGATTTGAAATTTGCCAGAGAATTAGAAGCCAGTGACAAAGATCAAGCTGAAAACTTGATGATTGTTGATTTGCTCAGAAATGATATTAGTAAAAACTGTGAAACAGGCAGCGTAAAGGTTGCGCAATTATTTCAATTACAGAGTTTTGCAAACGTTCATCATCTGGTTAGTATTGTAACGGCTAAGTTGAGTAGCAATGCCACTGCCATTGATTTGTTAAGAGGGTGCTTTCCGGGCGGATCCATTACTGGCGCTCCGAAAGTGCGTGCGATGGAAATTATTGAAGAGTTAGAGCCGAATCGTCGCGGTGCCTATTGTGGTGCGATTGGTTATATTGGCTTTGATGGTAAAATGGACACTAATATTTCCATTCGAACCGCCGTTATTAATAACAAAACATTAAGTTATTATGCTGGCGGCGGCATTGTGGCAGATTCAAATGGCTCTAAAGAATATGAGGAAACATTAGATAAAGCTTCAACTATGATTAAGCTTTTAAATTTTTTCAGACGCTGACAGGCATGATGAATCTGATTCAGCATTTTAAAAGTGCACTAACAACAAGTCCTATTGCGGGTAGGATAATAAGAAAAATGATGGATTTTATTTCCTCGTTGTATAGTGAAAAAGAACGTTTGGCTGTAACAAACAACAAAAAAGGAAGAACTGTGTGGGTAGTTAAAGTTGGGGGAAGTTTATTAGGGTCGCCTGAGCTGGAGCAATGGTTGGGTTTATTTGCTAAGTTTAGTGATGGCAATATTATTATTGTGCCAGGCGGTGGTGTGTTTGCAGATGCAGTACGTAGCGCGCAAAAAGTGTCGAAAATTAGTGATGCCTGCGCGCACAAGTTGGCGGTATTAGCCATGGACCAGTTTGGCTTATTGCTGGCAAACATGAACACTGATTTAGCGATAGCAAGAACCGAAATGGAAATTGATGAGCGCACTTGGCAGCATCGCTGCATCGTCTGGTTACCGAGTCAAATGGTTTTGGCCGATGATACGATCCCAGAAAGTTGGGACGTAACATCAGATAGTATTGCCGCTTGGCTGGCTGAAAAAATTGATGCGCAACAGTTGGTATTAGTAAAATCTGACAAACCTGATGGTACCAAATTAAGTCTGAGAATGATGGTAGAAAATGGTATTGTTGATGAAGCTTTTAGTGATTTTGTGTTGAATAAAACATTTGGTCAGTGGGTGCTGAAAAAATCAGATTGCGAGTACTTTTTAGAGGGTATGAATTATGAAAAGTTGGGTAAAGTGGCAGGAGCTATTCACTAATGGCAAATAGTAAAACCTATACAGAAGATGAAGTCATCACAAAACTCAAAGCTGAACTACCGCATTGGTTTTTTGAAAATGGCTGGATACGCCGTAAATATAAAACAAGCGGCTGGAAAGCGACGTTAATGGTGGTTAACACAGTAGGACACTTGGCAGAGGCAGCTTGGCATCACCCAGATTTAACGGTCTCTTATGCATTTGTTATTGTTAAATTATGTACGCATGATGCAAAGGGCATTACAGACAAAGATTTTGAGCTGGCAGCTAAAATTGAACAAGTGATTGCTTGGCAACCTGCACTAGAGTCTGGCGCTTTAGTCGGTACGCCCAATGAGGATGCACGCTTTAAATATATTAAATATGATTAAAACGCATGATGAGCAGTTTGACTCTAATCTAGCAATTGCTTTTTAAAGCGGCCAAAGTGCAACATGATGGTTGGTAAAATGAGCAAATTTAATATGGTTGAAGTCACTAGACCACCAACAATGATGGTTGCCATTGGTCCTTCAATTTCTCGTCCAGGTTGATTACTAGCGGCCGCTAGCGGTAACAAACCAAGCCCAGTAACCAATGCGGTCATTAAGATAGAAGGTAAGCGTTCAGTAGCGCCACGAATACAGGTTTCTAAGTTCCAAATACAGTCTTCCTTGTCAATAAGATGTTGAAAGTGTGAGACCATCATAATTGAGTTTCTTAACGTGATGCCAAATAGTGTGACAAAACCCACTAGAGAGCCTAGCGAAATCCAACCGCCAGTCAGTAATGCGGCAATCACACCACCGATAAGCGCAAACGGTAAATTAATAAAGGTTAAGACAAGGTTGCGTAATCGACCAAATGCGATATACAGCATCAGAAAAATAGCCACAATGGCCAACACAGAGTGAACAATTAAATCTTCTCGTGATTTTGCATTGGCTTCTGCCTCACCTGTAAATGCTAAGTAATTGCCTTGATGAAGTTGGATGTCGGTTTTGATACGTTGTTGAATTTCTTCATTAAAACTAGCGATATCACGATCTTCAACATTTGCAGTCACTGTTTGTATGCGTTTTGCACCAGCATGCAATATCTTAGAGCGTCCATTTTCTTGTGTAATAAAGGCAATATCTTTTAAGAACAATAATTTACCTGCTGGATTAAAGAATGGTATGTTACTAATATCACCAATGTCATCTCTAGCTTCTTCCTCTAATACCACTGCCAACCCAACAACACGGTTGCCCAGATAGACTTGAGAAACTGGCACGCTTTCATAAGAGGCGCGAATGGCATCTAAGACATCGACTGTTTGCAAGCCCCATTCGGATAATTTATCAGGCCTCAATCTGATAACAACTTGAGGGGTGCCAGGAGGTGATTGTACTAATACATCTTGAGCACCTTTCACTTCAGATACAAGTGAGGCTATTTTTTGTGCATCGCGGTCTAGTGCATCCAAATCTGTACCATATATATTAATCACTACTGAAGCTGCATAACCAGAAATAGTTTCTTCAATGCGTTCGGTTAAAAAGGTATTGATAGCAAAGTTCACCCCAACAAAGCCAGCTTCTGCTTCTCCATCCCCGTCTTCATCTTCTTCTTCCCCAGAAAGCGCTTCTCTGATGTCAGCTAAAATACGGTCTTGTTCTTTACCTGATAGGGTGCCAATTTCTATTTCAAATTCACTATAGTGGGTGCCAAAAGTATCAGCTCCATTGGGGGCGCGCCCCACCCATTGGGTGACTGATTTAACGCCATCAATATTGCGAATAACACTAGACACTTTTTTGCCAAGACGTAAAGACTCTTGTTCTGATGTGCCTGGGACGGCAGTCATATGCATAATGAAATGACCTTCATGTAGCGCTGGGATAAATTGACTTTTAAACAAGAGTAATAAACTTAGTCCTAAGGCAATCAATATAAAGCTAATCGCAAGAATTATTTTGTAACTTTTTTCGATTTTAAAAAGCATTTTTACATATGATTTTTTAATGATTTTTATAATCGGAGAATCTTCCGAGTCAAGCGTTGAGGAACTGAGAAGCAAATAACACAAGGCTGGGGTAATCGTGAGTGCTACAACTAGTGATGCCAATATGGCTGTAATATAAGCAAAACCAAGCGGGGCAAACAGTTTGCCTGCAACACCACTTAAAGTGAGTAAGGGTACAAAGACTAGCGCAACAATGATTGTTGCATAGACAACCGAACTGCGGACCTCCATCGATGCTTCGTATACCACTTTGAAGTTGGAAAGTGGTTTTTCTAATAGACGATTCTCTCTTAGGCGTCTAAAAATGTTTTCGGTATCGATAATCGCATCATCAACTACCTCACCTAGCGCAATGGCTAACCCACCAAGCACCATGATGTTAAGGCCTATATTGAAGTAACTTAATACGATGACTGCAGTGAGTAAAGATAAGGGGATGGCTGTTGCAGAAATAAATGCGGTACGAACATTGAATAAGAATAGAAATAAAATAGTAATAACCAGTACAGAGCCGATTAGAATATCTGTTCTAACGCCTTTTATCGCA
>CBFHHI010000029.1:0-22699 GCA_965655675.1 Methylophilaceae bacterium
TCCAATAGACATTAATTGAATGCCACCAAGAAATAATATGGTAAGGAAAAGTGTAGGGAAGCCTCTGACAGCATCGCCAAACATCAATGTTTTGAATAAATAGACAAGCGCGACAATGAAGGAACCAGCTGCAAATAAAAAGCCAATATAAGTTGATATTTTAAGTGGCGCTGTCGAGAAACTGGTGATGCCATCTAATGCCAAGTTCCACAGCTTCCAGTAAGGCCATTTTGTTTGGCCAGCTTGACGTGGCATGCGCACATAATCAATCGTGATTTTTTGAAAACCAACCCATGCAAACAAGCCTTTCATGAATCGATTTCGCTCAGGCAGCTGATTAATTGCGTTAATCGCTTTTCGACTTAACAGCCTAAAGTCGCCAACATTTTCCTCAATTTCAACATCGCTAAGCATACGAATTAATTGATAAAAATACTTGGCTGTTTGTTTTTTTAGTAGCGAATCTCCCTTGCGATCAATGCGTCGCATATTGACAATATCAACTCCTGACAGCCACGCATCTACCATTAATGGAATATTATTGGGCGGATCTTGCAGATCACAATCCATTACAATAGCCGCGTCACCTCTGACTTTTTGTAGGCCAGCGCTCATCGCTAACTCTTTGCCAAAGTTTCTGCTCAATTTAATTAAAATAACATTGGCATCGTTTGCCTTGATGTTGTTGAGTATGGCGTAGCTGTTGTCCTTACTGCCATCATCAATGTAAACGATTTCATAACGGTATTGCTGGATTTTTAAAACAGAAGAAAGGGTGCTGTGGAAAATTTCAATGACTTCAGATTCGTTATAAACGGGGACGATAATGCTAATTAATTGTTTGTTTTGCACATCTTGCGGCGTTCGTAATAACTGGCCCATGAGGGTCCTCTCCTTGATAAAAGTGTTGTTTTTATGACTAAAAATTGATATTTGTTCTTAAAAATATACTAAAAACAATCAAAAGACTTGACATTTTAAAGTTAGTTCAATTTTTAACATCATTATTTTATAATAAATTAACGCATCAAGCGTTGATTGGATGTGTGTTTTGAGAGTAGGTCTTTGAGAATAGGGGGAGGTGTTTGTAAGGTGATGACGTGATTGTATAGATGCTCAATTAAGCGATGCTAAATTGAGCGGCCTATTGTTGCGATTGCTACTTAGGCTTATTGAATGCAGCTACAGGCAACTTAGCTATTGGCGCGTTTTTCTAAAACATCCCAGCGCTCCATCTTGGATGCAATTTCACTTTCTAATACGCGTATTTTGGCTTGTAATTGTTTCACTTGCTCAGCATCGTTTTTGTAAATATCGACATCCGCCAATAGTAAGTGTATTTCCGATAATTGATTTTCTAGCTGTTCGATAGTGCTGGGTAAGGTTTCTAACTCCTTTTTTTCTTTGGTATTCAGCTCTTGTGCCGTGTTTGTTGGTTTTATCGTGACAGTTTTGCTTTTTGCTGCTTTGTCGGGCGTGGCTGATTTGATCTTTTTTTGCTGGTTAAACCGTAGCCAATCATCATAGCCGCCGCCAAATTCATCTAAAACGCCATTGCCTTCGAAGGCGATCACTTGCGTCACCGTGTTTTCTAAAAACTCACGGTCATGGCTGACTAAAAATAAAGTGCCTTTGTATTCTTGCAATAAACTTTCCAGCAATTCTAATGTATCAATATCCAAGTCGTTGGTAGGTTCATCAAGCACTAACACATTGGTTGGGCGAGCAAATAAACGCGCCAATAATAAGCGATTACGCTCACCACCAGACAATGATTTAACAGGCGAACGTGAGCGCTGAGGTGGAAACAAAAAGTCTTCAAGGTAACTAATGACATGCTTACGTTCTGTGCCAATTTCAACAAAATCTGAGCCAGGACTGATGGTGTCAGCTAAGGTTGCCTCCTCATCTAATTGTTCGCGCATTTGATCAAAATACGCAATATTGAGATTGGTGCCACGCTCTATGCTACCGCTATCAGGTTCAATTTCACCCAAAATCAGTTTCAGCAATGTGCTTTTGCCAATTCCGTTGGGACCTAATAAGCCGATACGATCGCCTCGCAAAATACGGGTGCTAAAGTCATTAATAAGCGTTCTATCACCATACGATTTTTTCACATGTTCTAACTCGGCAACCAATTTTCCTGAGCGTTCGCCTGCATCAATATTGAGTTTGACATTGCCTTGACGATCGCGCCGCGCGGCGCGTTCTAAGCGCAATCTTTCTAATTGTCTGACGCGGCCTTCATTACGCGTACGGCGCGCTTTAATGCCTTGGCGTATCCATGCTTCTTCTTGCGCCAATACCTTGTCAAACTTGGCAGCATGGGTGGCTTCAATCGCCAGTAATTCTTCTTTTTTAATCAAGTATTGTTGATAAGTACCAACAAAATCAGTGAGTTTGCCGCGGTCAAGTTCGGTAATACGCGTAGCAAGGCGATTCAAAAAACGTCTATCATGCGTGATAAATAATACGGCGCCTTTAAAGCTTAATAGCAATTCTTCTAGCCATAAAATGGCTTCTAAATCTAAATGGTTGGTTGGCTCGTCTAATAGCAGCACTTCAGGCTCTGCGACCAATGCACGACCCAGCGCAACGCGTTTGCGCCAGCCGCCAGAAAGGGTAGAAATTAATACATCGGCATCTAAACTTAAGCGCGTTAAAACGGTTTCGATTTTGGATTGCATCTCCCAAGCGTTTTGTGCATCCAGCTCATGTTGTAAGGTTTCCATTTCCTTCATCAGCGCTTCATAATCAGCATCTGGTTCGCCCATTTTATGAGTCACCTCATGATAAGCAACCAAGGTTTTTTGTATCGAACCTAATCCTTCTGCCACGGCTTCATAAATAGTGTGTTTCGGATTTAATTCAGGCTCTTGTGGCACATACACTGTGCGCGCAGATTGTGCTGTCCACACTTTACCATCGTCTAATTTAATCTCGCCTGCCAATGCTTTTAGCATGCTAGATTTACCAGCACCATTACGTCCAATCAAACCAACACGCTCGCCAGCATCTAGCTGGAATGCGGCTTTATCTAACAGGGCGTGATGACCAAAAGCGAGAGAGGCGTTTTCTAGGGTGATATAAGGCATAATTTTCTTTTAAATAATAGTTGCTAACTTGCATTTTTGGCTAACATGGCACGAATATTGGCCATCTTTTCTTTACCAAAGTCTTTGCTTATTTCGGGGTCGTTAAAGGGGTTGCCAAAGTGACGTACATCGTCTTTGGGTAATTCGGCGATAAAACGGCTAGGCTCGCACATTTCCATTTCACCCGCGCGCTTACGCTTTTTGCACCATGAAATATTGAGTGATTTTTGCGCGCGAGTAATGCCCACATACATGAGACGCCGTTCTTCTTCTATCTTATCATTATCAATCGATTCGCGATGCGGCATAATGCCTTCTTCCACGCCGATTAAAAATACATGACCAAACTCTAACCCTTTTGCCGCATGTAAGGTGCTGAGTTTCACCGCATCTGGTTCGCCTTCTTCACGGCCTTCTAAAATACTGATGAGCGCGACCATTTGCGTGAGTTCTAACAAGGTTTTATCGTTCGTTTCGTTGCCAAATTCTGTGCTACCTTTGCTTTTATTGGTCAGCCAAGCTACAAATTCCAACACATTATTCCATCTATTTTCGGCGGCACGTTGTTCTTCGTGTTCATATAAATAGGCCTCATATTGAATGGCTTTGAGTAAATCATTCAAAATTTCTTCGGCAGGATCTTTTAAAGCACGCGCTTGTAACTTGTTGATATATTGCGTAAAAATAAGTAAATCGTCTAACTGCTTTTGCCCAACCGTACTTTGGAATCCACCTTCAAAGGCAGCAGCAAATAACGATAAATGATGTTCGCTTGCGTATTCGCCTAGCCGTTCTAAAGTGGTGCTGCCAATCCCTTTTTTGGGCGTGGTTGCGGCACGAATAAACGCAGGGTCATCATCTTCATTTGCGATTAAACGCAGATAACTCACAATATCTTTAATTTCTGCTTTATCAAAAAACGACTGACCACCAGAAATGGTGTAGGGGATTTTATTGTTGCGTAATTGCTGTTCCAAAATACGCGATTGATGATTGCCACGATACAAAATAGCATAGTCTTTATAGTGTGTTCGATTCTCAAACTTATGTGCCATCAGCTTGGTAACGACATTTTCAGCTTCATGATTCTCATCACGTGCGGCGCTGACTTGTAATAAATCGCCAGTACCTAAATCACTCCATAATTTCTTTTCAAACAGTTTGGGATTATTGGCAATCACTTGGTTAGCAGCGCGCAAAATACGCACGGTAGAGCGATAATTTTGCTCGAGTTTGATGATTTTTAGATTGCCAAAATCTTTGGTTAATTGATTGAGGTTTTCAACATCGGCTCCGCGCCATCCGTAAATGGCTTGGTCATCATCGCCAACAGCTGTAAATTGTTTAGAGAAGCCAGTCAGCAATTTCACCAATTTATATTGGCAAGCATTGGTATCTTGATACTCGTCAATTAATAAGTATTTCAGTTTCATTTGCCATTGTTGCAAGGTTTCAGCATTGTGTTCAAATAGCTCAACGGGCAGTTTAATTAAGTCATCAAAATCAACCGCTTGATACGCTTTTAATGATTGCTGATACAGTTGATACACTTTAGCAGCAGCGTGGGTAATGTCTTCATCGGCTGTTGCTTTGGCTTGATCGGGATTAATAAATGCGTTTTTCCAGCCAGAAATTTGCCATTGCGTTTTGCGTAATAATTGCTTATCGGTGGTGGCAAGAATATCAGACAGAATTTTAAAACTATCAGACGAATCTAAAATCGAAAACTGTGGTTTATAACCCAATAAGGCCGCTTCTTTGCGCAGAATCTGTAAACCCAATGAGTGGAAAGTAGCAATGGTTAAACCTTTGGTTTGTTTGCCAACCATCAATTTTGCTACACGCTCTTGCATTTCGAGCGCTGCTTTATTGGTAAACGTAATGGCTGCAATTTCTTTTGGCGCGTAGCCAATATGCTCAATTAAATGTGCGATTTTTTGGGTAATAACACGCGTTTTACCACTGCCAGCACCTGCTAATACGAGCAAAGGCCCATCGACATATTGCACAGCTTCACGCTGTGGCGCATTGAGTGTGTTTAACATGGACTATATTTCTGAATCGGTATTTTGTTCTGACAGTGCTTCTGATGCACTTTCTGCTGTTAAAGGCGTTTGTTGTAGCGCTATTTGCCTACTGCTTGGCGTTTCTAAACTGATACGACCAATGCTGCCATGCCGATAATCAGTTAAAAACACCATGGCTGTTCGTTCTAAATCCCATACACCGTCGCGGCGTTTGTAGGCGCGGCGCTTGGCAATTGCTTCCAGCAAATCAACACCGTCCATTTCTTGCACATTCAATTGCATGGCATCTAATTTATAGCGCGCATTTAATAAATCTGGATAAGTGGCCAGCAAGTTATTGCCTAAAAAGACAGCCACATCTTCATCAATCACAGCGTTACGACCAATGGCATGACTTGCCGCTAACATAAAACCATCACTATCATGCTCTATCTTTGGCCACATCATGCCTGGCGTATCGGTAATATTCATCGTGGCATCTAAATCAAATCGTTGCTGACTTTTGGTGACAGCCGGTTCATCGCCCACTTTAGCCACTCTGCGATTCAGCAAAGCATTCATTAACGTCGATTTGCCAACGTTAGGAATGCCCATAATCATCATACGCAAGGGCTTAATGTGTGTGCCACGATGCGGTGCTAATTGCTTGCAAAGATCTGGAATTTTTTTGGCATCACCAGGTTTTTTGCAAGAAAGGGCAACTGCTTTGGTGTTTGGTTGCGCATTAAAATGATTCAGCCAAGCTTGGGTTGCTTGCGGATCGGCTAAATCGGCTTTGTTCAATATTTTTAAATTAGGCCGTTGACGAAATAAACGCATTTCATCAATCATCGGATTATGGCTAGCAGCAGGTAAACGCGCATCAAGCACCTCAATCACCACGTCGATAAACTCCATGGTTTCTGCCGCTTTTTTTCGCGCAGAGGTCATGTGACCTGGATACCACTGAATTGCCATGTTTACTCCGTTTTGAATCCACAAAAATACTGTTTGCATTTCGTCAGTTGCTGTTATTACAAGCTCAGACGAATCAGACTGCGCACAATCAGATTGTGTATTTTAACATTAGCTTGGGTTGCTGACCGATTTATTGCAGCTTGCGAGACTTGTTTGGCACACTTGAATTGACTAGAGATAGATGTTTGCCCGAGATTAATAATGCCGTTGCTGCATCGGCAGGTAATGGTTTGCTAAAGAAGTAACCTTGTATCTGATCGCACTTTTGTTTTTTAAGATAACGCACTTGCACAGCAGTTTCTACGCCTTCTGCGACTACTTTAAGATTTAGGTTTTGTGCAAAATGAATAATGGTATCCACAATAGGCGCTTTTTGTTTGCCGGAGCTTACCGCATCAATAAATACTTTATCTATTTTTAAAATATCAATAGGCAGCTTATTCAGATAAGAAAGGTTGGAGTAACCCGTGCCAAAGTCATCAATAGATAAGGTGATGCCCAACGACTTAATTGCGTTTAAGGTATTAATTGTTGTATCAGAGCCATCCATTAAAATATTTTCCGTTAACTCTAATTCTAAATCGTTGGCTGATAAACCTGTTTTTGTCAGGATCTGTTTGATTGTATCAACAAAGTTTTCTTCTTGAAATTGGCGGGCAGAAACATTGACAGACATCAATAATCCATCAATGCCGGCCTGTTGCCAAATCATCATTTGTTGACAAGCAGTTTGTAATACCCATTCACCAATGGGAATAATTAAACCAGCTTCTTCAGCAACTGCAATAAATTTATCAGGGCTGACGTTGCCCAAGCTTGCGTTTTGCCAGCGTAATAATGCCTCTAGACCAACGATTTTATTGTTACTAAGATCTACTTTCGGTTGATAATGTAACGTGAATTCACCATGCTCAATGGCTTTACGCAACAAAGAAATCATTTGCATTCGCTCTGCCGCTTTATCGTTTAAATCTTGTGTGAAAAATTGATAATTGTTTCTGCCCAACTCTTTCGCCCGATACATGGCAATGTCGGCGTTTTTGATGAGGGTTTCTGCATCATTGCCATCACTCGGATACACAGCAATGCCAATACTGCAACTGCTAATCAGTTCATGGTGATGAATATAGGCGGGCTCAGCCACCGTCTGCATAATGCGATTGAGCACACTTAATTGAATATTTTCGCCCGCATCGCCTGATAGCACAATGACAAACTCATCTCCACCAAAACGCGCCACAGTGTCGCTATCTCTCGTTTCGGCTAATAAACGACTCCCCATTTCTTTGAGCAATTCATCGCCCACGGTATGACCCATGCTATCGTTCACCACTTTGAAGCGGTCTAGGTCAATAAATACAACCCACATGGCTTTGCCTGTGTAATTGCTATGCTCCATTGCCAGTTTCAGTCGATCTTGCAATAAAATACGATTAGGTAAACCTGTCAGCCCGTCATACTGCGCTTCTAATAATAGTTTTTGTTCGCGCTCATGCGTTGCAATCGCAATACCAACACGGCTTGCCAAATCGCGGAACTCAGACCAATTAGGATCGTCTTCAGCTAACCAAGTTTGGCTGCCAATAGCCACAAATGCACATATATTACCTTGCCAAAAAACAGGGTAAACCCACAGATAATGTGCGCCAAGTTCTGCCAACAGCCTAGCGTGAGCAAGCGGACTAGTGTAGCGGCTTCTTTTGATTTGACCTTGCTGATGTAGGCTAATATCGTTCACCTCACCTGGTGTGAGGGATAAGCGTAAGGTGTTGAAGATGTGATTTTTTGCCACAGTGCAATTGCATTGCAACTGATTGACCGACTGATTCTCTACATTTGCAATGAGGATAATCGCATCAGGCTTTAATGTTTGCATTCTATTGATAACGAGTCGAGTAATCTGCTCAATATCAATTTTAGAAATAATTTCCCTATCAATAGTAGAAAAAGACTGTAGTGTGTTCAATTGCTGTTTGATATGAGCAGACATCCTATTGAATGCCGTAGCAAGTGCAGAAAACTCCGAATCACCATCCACTTTAACCGCCACAAAATCACCCTCAGCAATTTGTTGAGTGCCTTTAATTAACTGCTCCAGAGGGACCATGGTTTTTCGAATTTGAATCAAGCTCAATAAACCAATCACCAACAAACTGAGTAATGCAATGCCAATATAAGCCTTGCCCCCCACTAAATCTTGGAGATCTGTTGGCGTGATTGGATTCAGCCTAATTGCCTCAAATAGCCATGGGTTGCTGTGAAACTCTCCAGCCACAAATAACGTCCATGCCCCATAATTAATAAGGCTGGGCTGTGCTAGCTGCTGATGATCAGTAGAGCAGAACAATTTATTTTTTACTTTATTGTTCAATTGATAAGCACATACACTTAAGTTTGAAGGGTAGTCTGTGCGCTCGCCCCATAAGTAGCGTGGGTTGATTGTAGCAATATAGGTGGTAGATGCTTGATTCTCTACTTGCCGCATAATGAAGTGAATCGCATCACTATTGGCTATTGCACTATCGGACCATATTGCCAAATTAATAATGCCCGGCTTGATATCACTTAATTCCTTTAAAATGCGCTGAGGAATATGCGTTGGATTGCTGCGCAGCACAGTGCCATTTGGCAAAATCTCTGTTATTGCATCAAAAATAGCAACATTCTTTTGCGCAAAGTTAAGTGATAAATTGTTGACTTGATATAGTTTTCTACGCGTGTTGATTTCATCTTCAAATCGGTTGCGAGCAAAGATTAAATTAGAAAAAGCGGATAAGGCATAAGTGCGACTTGTTTCGGTCAATGCTTTGTGTTCATAGTTGGTCACGAGCTCGTTGAGTTTTTGATTTGATAACACAGTCATCAGCATTGCTGGAATCACCGCCGCAACAAACAGCAACAACGCAATGCGCTGACTCACTTTGCTTTTTAAAAATGTGCCTGATATGCGCATTTAATAGTTTTTGGCTAAATCGATAAACTTACCATCATTCGCACGAATGACATCATCCAAGCTCACTTTGTTTGTAATTTGTGTTTTCGACTCACCATCTTTACCCATGCTATATAAATCAAAGTCAGAATTTAAAGGATTTAACTTTCTATCTTTACGATTCCCGCCTTTGCCTTTTTTATCAAATAAATTAAGGTATTGATACGGGTTATCCCATGGGTCTAACATGTCAGCCGCATCCACATCGGCTAAGCTATCTGGGTATTTTCTTACGTCATTCCAATAGGCTTCTATTTTGGCTGAAATACCGATAATGTCAGTCACAGCACCTGCTACACGTGCTTTTTCGGTGTAATCTTCATATGCTGGTGTGGCAATAGCGGCCAACACCCCGATAATGGCAGCCACAATCATCACCTCTGTTAGCGTTAAACCACTTTGGGTTTGATGCTGCTTAGCAAGTCGTTTATTATTTTTCACAGTTAATTTTTCACAGTTAAATAATCTGTTTGGATTTTATATTGATCTCAATACACACTATATAACGGCAGCCATTTCAACAATCGCATAAAGAGAAGTGACTTTTAAGCTTTGATTATGCTTTTGTAAAGCCATAGGATTAAAACGATCTGTATGAAGTGATAGGCGCGGCGCACTGAATGACAGGCGAATTAATTGTTATGTTTAGCCTGTGCCATATTAAAATAGTGGCTATGTCTCTACCACCAGAAATTAAACCCAATCAATCAGTGCCTTTGCTAAAGGCTTTGCATATCCTCACCCGTGATGGCAAGCTCAATCAAGATAGTCGCCGTAAGTTAAAGCAGGTCTATCACTTGGTTAACTTTATTGCGCCTTTGCTGAATGATGTTCTCACTAAACAAGATAATCCTACTTTAGTTGATCATGGCGCAGGTAAATCCTATTTAGGCTTTATTTTGTATGATTTGCTGCTTAAACAATTATCACAAGGGCAAGTGATTGGCATTGAAACACGCGCAGAGTTAGTCGAAAAATCAAAACAATTAGCAGAGGAGTGTGGTTTTACAAGGATGCGATTTGAGCATTTGAGTGTCGCGCAATCCATGGTATCGGCTAATCTACCAGAAAAAGTCGATATCGTGACTGCTTTGCATGCTTGCAACACCGCAACCGATGATGCCATACAATTTGGCTTGAATAAGCAAGCGCAATATATGGTGCTAGTGCCTTGTTGCCAAGCAGAAGTGGCAGAAGTGATGCGTAAAAACAAAGCGCAAAGTTTGAGTAAAACAGCGCTTTCTGAAATTTGGCGTCACCCAATTCATACCCGTGAATTTGGTAGCCAAATCACCAATGTATTGCGCTGTTTGCAATTAGAATCAGCAGGTTATAACGTGACTGTAACGGAGTTGGTTGGTTGGGAGCATTCCATGAAAAATGAGCTGATTATTGCCAAATATACAGGGCAAAAACGCAAAAATGCCAGCGAACGACTCAATCAGATTCTGCAAGAGTTGAATTTGACAGAGCTGCAACAACGTTTTCATGCTGAGGTTGTTCAGCAATAGCGCGCTAGTGATGGCCATTAGCACAAGCGTCGCTTTAAAGTAGGTGAATAGCGTAAAATAACTACTCATCACAATCAATAAAAAGAATAAAAATGAAAAATCGATTGCATATCTGCATCCAGCAGCTGGCTGCTGCTTTTGTCATAACACTGACCTTTGTTATTCCACAATACGGCTTTGCTGCCGATAGTAATCCCGCTATATTGCTGGCAGACCTCTATCACGACGATATTGATGTGACGCAGTATCTTATTAGTGAAAAATTTGATGGCGTTCGCGCAATGTGGGATGGCAAGCAGTTGATGACTAGGCAAGGTAATGTGATTGCTGCGCCTGTTTGGTTTACTGCTCACTTTCCCAAGTCGGCCTTAGATGGCGAATTATGGATTAAGCGTGGCGCGTTTGATATGGTGTCTGGCATCGTCAGAAAGCAAACACCAATTGATGATGATTGGCGTCAAGTCTCCTATTTAATTTTTGAGTTGCCCAACGGTAAGGGTGATTTTTCCGCGCGTTATCAAACGCTTAGCCGAATGATAAAAAATGCCAATGTTAAGCATTTAAAGCCAGTTAAACAATATAAAGTGCGCGATAAAAAACACTTAACACAAACAATGGCAGCCATCGTAAAGGCAGGTGGCGAGGGCTTAATGCTACATCGCGCCAATGCGCTATATGCAACGGGGCGTAGCGATGTTTTGTTAAAGCTAAAACCGTCACTAGATGCTGAGGCAGTGGTGATAGCACACTTACCAGGCAAAGGTAAATATCTAGGCAAAATGGGTGCTTTGCTAGTTGAATTGCCAAATGGCACACAGTTTAAATTGGGCACAGGTTTTACCGATGCGCAGCGTGAGTATCCGCCCGCCATTGGCAGCACTGTTACTTTTATCTATCAGCATAAAACAAAAGCGGGCAAACCTAGATTTGCCCGATTTTTGCGCGTTAGAAAAGAGTAGTTAGTATTAAAGCGCTAATTCTGAAACTCAAGTGCTGGCGTGGTAAAATCTCGCCGTTATGCAAGATGCACAAAAACTCATTCGCAATTTAGAACAGCAATTACCAACGTGTATGTTGGCCGATCGGTTTCCGCTACAGCGGCGGTTAAGACAAGCTAAAGACTTAATTAAGCAAAACAAATCAGTTGAACAATCACTGGCTGATATTGTGCGTAAAGTACAAAGCTCATCACAACGTTATACGCAACGGCTAGAAAAATTACCCAAACCAGAATATCCGTTAGAGCTACCTGTTTCATCCAGGCGCGATGAAATTGCCAAAGCGATTGCAGAACATCAAGTGGTGATTGTGTGTGGTGAAACAGGCTCTGGCAAAACCACGCAATTGCCTAAAATTTGTTTAGAACTTGGTCGCGGGGTAGCAGGTTTAATTGGTCACACGCAGCCAAGGCGTATTGCGGCGCGCTCAGTGGCAACGCGTATCGCGCAAGAGCTAGATTCTGCATTGGGCGAGATTGTCGGTTATAAAGTGCGCTTTAACGAAAAGTCATCTGAAGCGAGCTATATCAAGCTGATGACGGACGGTATTCTGCTGGCAGAAACGCAAGGTGACCGATTCTTAAACGCTTACGACACCATCATTATTGATGAGGCACACGAACGCAGTTTGAATATTGATTTTTTGCTGGGTTATCTCAAACAACTATTACCAAAACGCCCCGATTTAAAGGTGATTGTGACCTCAGCAACCATTGATGCGGAACGATTTGGTAAACACTTTGCGTCAAAAAATGCGGCTGGTGAGCTGGTGAATGCGCCGATTATTGAAGTGAGCGGCAGAACGTATCCCGTTGAAGTGCGTTATCGCCCATTAGGAAAAGCGGGTTTTATTTCGCATGAAACGACAGCAGACGATGATGATGACTTTGATGATGCTGATAACCATCACATGCCAAACACCACGGTGCATGGCATACAGCGCAAAGGCAAAACAGAAGCGCGTTGGCTAGCAGAAGACGATGAAGAAGAAGCGATAGAAGAAGCCATTTTAGATGCGGCAGATGATTTATTGCGCCAAGGTGATGGCGATATATTGGTGTTTTTACCAGGTGAGCGAGAGATACGCGATACTGCCGATCATTTGCGCAAATATCAAGGCCGTTCGCCTAAGCTAAAACACATTGAAGTGTTGCCATTATTTGCCAGATTAAGTATTGCCGACCAACAAAAAATCTTTAAACCACACGGTCAGCGCCGTATTGTGTTGGCAACCAACGTTGCCGAAACATCGCTTACTGTGCCGGGCATTAAATACGTGATTGATGCAGGTTTGGCGCGCATTAATCGCTATAGTGCACGCGCCAAAGTGGAGCAATTACAAATCGAAAAAATTTCACAAGCGGCCGCCAAGCAAAGGGCAGGCCGTTGTGGACGTGTGTCGAATGGTATTTGTGTCAGACTCTATTCAGAGGAAGATTTTAACCATCGCCCTGAATTTACTGATCCTGAAATTATTCGTAGCTCTCTCGCCAGTGTGATTTTGCGTATGGGCGCGTTGGGCTTAGGCGATGTTGAGCAGTTTCCATTTATCGAAGCGCCAAGTTCGCGCTTAATCTCAGATGGCTATTTGCAATTGCAAGAACTAGGCGCAGTGGATGCCAAGCGGCAAATAACGGATGTTGGTTTGCAATTGGCGAGATTGCCATTAGATCCGCGCATTGGCCGAATGATATTGGCTGCAAAAAAAGAAGCGTGCTTACAAGAAGTGTTGATTATTGCCAGCGTGTTGAGTATGCAAGATCCGCGCGAGCGACCAATGGATAAACGCGATGCAGCCGCTAATGCGCATGCTAAATTTGATGGCGAAGGTTCCGATTTTATGAGCTTTCTTAAAATTTGGGATTGGTATGAACAAGCGTTTAAAAACAAACAATCTAATAAAGCTTTATTGAATCAGTGCCATGCTAACTTTCTGTCTTTTCTGCGCCTAAAAGAATGGCGTGAGCTATATCTTCAACTCAAAGAAATTGCAGAAGAAATGGAGTTTAAGCTCAATACAAAAGCAGCCAATTATGAACAAATCCATAAAGCATTGTTAGCGGGATTGTTAGGTAATATTGGCTTTAAAGATGGCGATAATGACGCTTATTCAGGTGCGCGTAGCATTCGTTTCTATGTTGCGCCAGGTTCTTGTTTAAAGAAATCACGACCAAAATGGGTGGTGGCGGCTGAGTTGATTGACACCTCTAAATTGTATGCACGTTGCGTGGCAAAGATAGAGCCTGATTGGATAGAACCGCTCGCGCGTCATTTAACCAATAGCACTTATACCGATCCGCGTTGGGATAAAAAGCTAGCCCAAGTCACCGCTTGGGAGCGCGTGAGTTTGTATGGCTTAACTGTTGTGCCAAAACGTCGCGTGCATTATGGGCCGATTAATGTCGAAGTGTCACACGAAATCTTTATTCGTGAAGCGTTGGCTAATATGGAATTAGAGATAAAAGCACTATTTTTAACCGAAAATAAGCGCATTATCGCCGAAATTGAAGAATTAGAACATAAAGCAAGGCGTCAAGATGTATTAGTTGATGAACATGCTTTATTTGCGTTCTACGATAAGATTGTGCCGCAAGCAATTGTGAATGGTATTGGTTTTGAAGCTTGGCGCAAAGAAGCAGAAAAGCAAAATCCTAGACTATTGTTTCTGACGAGAGATGATTTAATGCGTCACGAAGCAGAAAGCGTGACCGAAACTCAGTTTCCAGAAACCATCGAAATTGATGGTGTAACAATACATTTAAAATACCGTTTTGAACCGGGTCATGTGTTAGATGGCGTTACCGCAACGGTGCCATTAGCCTTGCTTAATCAATTGGATGCAACCCGCGCTGAATGGCTAGTGCCAGGCATGTTGCGGGAAAAAGTAACGGCGCTCATCAAGATTTTGCCAAAAACATTCCGTCGTGTGTGTGTGCCAGTACCTGAGTTTGTGACAGGATTTTTAGAGCAAGCCAAGGTCGGTGCTCAGCCTGTTCTATTATCTTTGGTTAATTATATTCAGCAAAAAACCACTTTAAAGCTAGGCGTTGATGATTTTATGCTTGATAAATTACCTGAGCACTTCTTCATGAACTTTAGTGTGATTGATGAAAAACAGCGCGAGTTAGGCATGAGCCGTGATTGGCATGCGTTAAAAAATCAATTAGGCAACGCCGCACAGCTAACGTTTAGAAAAGGCACCGCCAATCACATCGAAAAATCAGGCATTCAACAATGGGATTTTGGCGATTTGCCAGCCACGTTAACCTTTAGCAAAGAAGGCCATCAGCTCACTGGTTATCCTGCGTTAGAAGATCAGATTGATAGTGTTGCCATTAAGCTATTTGATACCGAGCAAGCCGCTTATTTGGCACATCGCGCAGGCGTTTGTCGTCTGATGCGGTTTGAGCTAAAAGAGCAAATGAAGCAGTTACAAAAAGCACTGCCCAATTTTAATCAATATGCGTTACAACTGCGGAATGTGATTACGCCTGATGATTTAAAAGAAGATTTGGTCACCACATTAGCCGACCGCGCTTTTGTGGGAGAAGATGACTTGCCGCGTACCAATGAGGCATTTATGGCACTTAAACAACGTGCTAAAACGCGCTTACCGGCTGTTAAAGATGCGCTTTTTCGTATCATTACCCAGATTGGCACTGAGTATTTTGCACTGGCGGATGCGCAATCCAAAATGCCAGCTAAAGCCAATCGTTTAACCAAAGATGTCGATAGCCAAGTGCAACATTTGCTTTATAAAGGTTGCTTTAGCCAAACGCCGTGGGAGCAATTGCAACACCTTCCACGTTATTTAAAAGCCTTGCGCTTACGCATTGAAAAACAACCAAGCAACCCAGATAGAGATGGCAAACATGCGGCCAGTGTTGGTTTGTATTGGGATAAATGGCAAGCTGAAATGGAAAAGCAAAGCAAGTTGGGAGATGTTTCACCCGCGTTAGCAGATTTCCGTTGGTTGATAGAAGAGCTGCGCGTGTCTTTATTTGCGCAAGAGCTTAAAACGCCTTTTCCAATATCCGTTAAACGGCTTGATAAAGTTTGGAGTGATTTAGTGTAGTTGTTCAGATTGAGAATGCGTCAATCGTTTAATCGGCCACGCAATGTTCATCCGCCATTCTGCCTATTGTCCAAATCGCTTCGTTGCCTTTGCCTTGTAGCGAATAGCGTCCGTTGCTATATTTAAAGCCAGAGCCAGAAATTTCCTGCGTTAAAGTCACCGTTTGATGATCACCAAACTGCACAATGGCGACTGATGGTTTTTCATGATATCGCTTTTTGTAATGCTTTCCACCATGAATCGTGGTGTAGCCTTGTTCCGCAAAGGTGACAGTCAGAACAGAGCCGCGCTCACAGCGATAAACAACCTCAATATCTTCAGCTTGGACATTGTTAGCTGGTGCGGATCGAATAGCCGAGCAAGCCGTTAATACCAACGTGCTAACAGCTAAAAACGCGATTAAAAGTGGATGCTTTAATGGGTTCATCATATTCAACAGACAACGAAAATTAAAGATTGTTTTATAGTTGCGTCAGCATTTTCCTAATCGCGTCTTCATCCAAACCTTTGCCAATACAGACCACACGGCTATTCGGCGTTTCTTCTTTCCAGTCGATTAATAAAGTAGCAGGGTAGGGCGTAAAATGCACAGCATGAATCGCAATGGGATGCGGCTGATCATCTACATGCAAAATACCTTTTAAACGCAGCAATTGCTCGCCATGCGTTTGGCACAGTTTGAGCAACACAGGTTTAAAGTTTTTCCAACTAATACCTGTTGGCAACGTCACGGTAAAGCTACTAATTTCGTCTTGATGCTGTACTGGACTAGTCGGCAATTTACCGCGCATCATACTGGCTGGTTTGAGCGGCGCACGTAACCATCGCTCAGGCTCGGCAATTTTGCCAGTGGGGTCAAATAAGCCTACATCAATAATAAAATCAGGCTCAATTTCACCATTTAACACCTTATGCTGCGTTGCGCCAGGATTAATGCTAATCAGTTTTTCTTTTAAATTGCTGCTTTGCTCAGCGGTCGCAATATCGGTTTTGGTGATCAGCAACACATCCGCCACCGCCGCTTGTTTACGCGCTTCGTCATGTTCTACCAATTGTTGCAGACCATACATCGCATCAATCGTCACAATCACCGCATCTAGCCGATAAACCGATTCAATCACCGGCTCATTCATCAAATTCGCCATAATCGGCCCAGGATCAGCCATGCCAGTCGTCTCAATCACCAAACGGCTAAACTGTGGAATCGCCTCCATCGAACGCTTAAAATACAAATCGCGCATGGTATCGGCTAACTCATTACTCAAGGTGCAACACAAACAACCGTTCTGCAATAAAACCGCATTATCCGCCACATAACTACTATCCACATTCTGCGCCAGAATATGATCCAAACCTTCCTCGCCCAATTCATTAATAATCACCGCCGTGTCTTTCATATTAGCGTGCGATAACAATTTGTTGAGTAAGGTGGTTTTACCTGAGCCTAAAAAGCCAGTGAGAAGGGTAACGGGTATGCGGTGATCCATAGTTAGTAAACGTAAAATAATTGATAACAAAACCATTATACAATGTGTTAATGTAATGCAAATGAATTACATCAGCATTTGTTATTGAAGGAGTTGAAATGAAAACAGCAACCATTCCCGCATTAAGAGTAGAGCCAAAGCTAAGAGAATCCGCAGAAAATGTATTAGCCGAAGGTGAAACACTCTCTAGCTTTGTAGAAGAATCACTCAAAGCCAATATAGAACGCCGTATCCATCAACAAGCCTTCATTGCGCGCGGCATTGCTTCGCGAGATGAAGCCAAAACAACGCAAGAATATTACCCCGCAGATAGCGTTATCAATGAACTAAAAGACATGCTAAAGAAAGCCTAACATTGGCTTATCAAGTCAGATTTACCAAAGCCGCACGAGAAGATATAAAACGGCTTTATGCGTTTTTGCTAGCGCAAGATAAAGCTGCCGCAGAACGTGCATTAACCACCATAGAGCAAGCTATGCAATTGCTCAACACATTTCCATTCACTTGTAGAAAAGCGCAAGCAGACAACCCCTTTTTACGTGAGTTAGTGATTAGTTTTGGGCATAATGGCTATGTTGCTTTATTTGAAATAGAAGAAAATGCGATTGTGACGATATTAGCAGTGCGACATCAGCGGGAAGATGATTATTTTTAAATAAGAAGAAGCAAAAATATGAACATTAATGACTACATTCAAATCGTCAATCAACGCTACCAAGCGGGTAACGCCACCGAGCACAGCTACCGTGGCGATTTACAAAATTTACTCGCCAGTTTATTGCCCAATGTTGATATCACCAACGAACCCAAACGCATTGACTGTGGCGCGCCCGATTACATCATCAGCCAAAAAGGCAAAGACATCCCCATTGGTTACATTGAGGCCAAAGACGTGGTGGAAGACATCACCGCCAAAAAGCACCAAGCGCAGTTTGCACGTTATCGCGCCGCGCTCGATAACCTGATTATTACCGATTACCTGCAATTTCAGTTTTACAAAGACGGCCATTTAATAGAAACCGTGAGCATAGGCCAAATAAGCAACGGCACTATTCAAGCCTTGCCCCAACACTTTGAGCGTTTTCAAGCGCTCATGCAAAACTTTGCCTTAGTCGTCACCCAAAGCATAAAGTCGCCCACCAAACTCGCAGGCATGATGGCGGCAAAAGCCAAACTCATGGCACAAGTGATTTTTGACGCGCTTGAGCAAGACGATGAAAGTGAAGCCAATAGCGAGTTGCAAGCCCAGCGCGAGGCGTTTAGAAACATCCTCATTCACGATATTGATAACGCCCAATTTGCCGATATTTACGCACAAACCATTGCTTATGGCTTGTTTGCTGCGCGCTATCACGACCCAAGCTTGCCAACGTTCAGCCGTGAAGAAGCCGCGACTTTAATCCCCAAAAGCAACCCGTTTTTGCGCAAACTGTTTCAAACCGTGGCGACTTATAGCCTCGACGACAACGTAGGTGAGCGCTTATTGTGGATAGTCGAAGAACTTGTGCAAGTGTTTTTAGCCACCGACGTGGCAAAAATCATGCAAAACTTTGGCAAAAGCACGCGCCAGCACGACCCAGTGGTGCATTTTTACGAGACTTTTCTTGCTGAGTACGACCCAAAACTACGCAAAGCGCGGGGCGTGTGGTACACGCCAGAACCCGTGGTGAATTTTATTGTGCGCGCGGTAGATGATATTTTAAAAACCAAATTCAACCTGCCACAAGGTTTAGCAGATACCAGCAAAATTACCCGCGAAATTGATGCCATAGAGCCAGGCAGTAAAGGCAAAACCGTTAAAAAACAAAAAACCTTTCACCGCGTACAAATTTTAGACCCCGCCACAGGCACAGGCACCTTTTTAGCCAAAACAGTCGAGCACATTTACCAAAACAATTTTGCCAGCATGCAAGGCATGTGGCCTGCCTATGTGAAAGAGCATTTAATCCCGCGCCTAAACGGCTTTGAGCTACTCATGACCAGCTACGCCATGGCGCACTTAAAGCTCGATATGCTACTCACAGAAACAGGCTACAAAGCCGATGACAGTAGCGAGCGCTTTAACATCTACCTCACCAACAGCCTAGAAGAACACCACCCAGACACAGGCACCTTGTTTGCCAGTTGGCTCAGTAGCGAGGCCAACGAGGCCAACCACATTAAACGCGATGCACCTGTGATGGTGGTGATAGGCAACCCGCCATATTCGGTGAGCAGTAGCAACAAAAGTGATTGGATTCAAAACCTGCTCAAAGACTATAAAAAAGACCTCAACGAGCGCAACATCCAACCACTGTCAGACGACTACATCAAGTTTATTCGCTTTGGGCAACACTTTATTGATAAAAATGGCGAAGGCGTGCTGGCCTACATTAGCAATAACAGCTTTATTGATGGCCTGATTCACCGCCAAATGCGCAAAAATTTGCTAGAAAGCTTTGATGAAATTTATATTTTAGACTTGCACGGCAACGCCAAAAAGAAAGAAACCGCGCCCGATGGCAGTAAAGATGAAAACGTGTTCGATATTATGCAAGGCGTGAGCATTAACTTGTTTGTAAAAACAGGGCAAAAAGCCAAAGGTGCTTTGGGTAAGGTGTTTCATCACGAGCTGCATGGAAAGCGCGAAGCTAAGTATGAGGCGTTGAATGTGGGTGAATTTAAGACATTGTCCTGGCAAGAGATTAACTACAAAGCGCCTGAATACTTGTTTATTCAAAAAGATGCAGAAGTTGAACAAGTTTATAAACAAGGGTTTTCAATTAACGATTTATTTACTTTAAGTTCAAGCGGCATTAAAACTCACCGTGACCATTTTGTGATTGATATGGATAAAAATGTGCTTCAAAAGAGAATAGCGCGTTTTTATGATTTGATGGTTGACGATGATGAAATTCGCCAAGAAATGGATTTGAAAGATAATCCAGACTTTCAAGTGAATATTGCCAGACGAATAAAAACTTTCGATAAAAATCTAATCGAAAAAATCACTTATCGACCATTTGACAACAATTATATTTACTACGACACAAGCTTGATTGACAGAAACCGCTTCAATGTAATGCGTCATATGCTTGCAGGTGAGAACTTAGGTTTAATTACTGCCAGAAGTAATAAATCACAGACATGTGACCACTTTTTTATTACAAACTACATGTCAGAAATTAAGTCGGGGGAAAGTACAGTTTTAAGTGGACTTTTCTCACTTTACACTTACCCCGATTCCAGCGACTTACTCGCTGAAACCACCCGCACGCCCAACCTTAACGCTGAAATCGTGCAAAAAATCGCCCTCGGTTTGGGCTTAACTTTTACGCCAGAAAAAACTGAACTAGCCAACACCTTTGCACCGATTGATTTGCTCGACTATATCTACGCCGTATTGCACAGCCCCAACTACCGCGAAACCTACAAAGAGTTTTTAAAAATTGATTTTCCGCGTGTGCCTTACCCAAACAATGCCCAAACATTTTGGCAATTAGTGGCGTTAGGTGGGCAATTACGCCAAACACATCTGCTCGAAAACACACCCGCAAAATCAAGCATTGCCTACCCAATGGCGGGCGATAACGTGGTGGATAAATTGCGCTATGAGGCTGGCAAAGTGTTTATTAACACCACCCAATATTTTGACCACGTGCCAGAATTGGCTTGGAACTTTTATATTGGCGGCTACCAACCTGCCCAAAAATGGCTAAAAGACCGCAAAGGCCGCGCGTTAAATATGGACGATGTGCAACATTACCAAAAAATCATCTTTGCGCTGTGCGAAACTGACAGGCTGATGCAAGCGGTGGATGAAGTGTTTGAGGTTGAGCATGGCAATTAGCTACCGCGTTTATATTGATGAATCTGGTGATGAGGGTTTTACCTTTTTGCCCAATGAGCAAGGTAGCTCGCGTTGGTTGGTATTGTCTGCGCTGGTCATGCGTTTGGAAAACGATATGCAAACAGTGGCTACTGCCAAGCAAGCGCGTGAGTTGCTTAATAAACCACCCAAGCACCCACTGCATTTTCGTGAGTTGAGACATGAGCAGCGTGTGCCTTTAGCGCGTTTAGTGGGCAACATGAAGGCACGCGTTGTCAATGTGTTGATTCATAAACCTTCTATTCCAGACCCTGAAAATTTTCAGCAGCAAAAATATTCTTTGTATCGGTATGCTTCAAGATTACTTTTAGAGCGCGTTTCTTGGCTATGCCGCGATCATCATAAAGCTGGTGTCGGTGATGGTCGATCAGAGGTGGTTTTTTCTAATCGTAGCGCAATGTCTTACGACGATTTGAGAAATTATCTACAGCAGTTGAAGGATGCGCAAAGCGATGAGGTGCGTATTGATTGGAATGTGATAGACCCTGCAAATGTAAGAGCTGTGAATCATGACCAGTTGGCAGGTTTGCAGTTGATAGATGCTGTGGCTTCAAGTGTGTTTTATGCGGTACACAAAAACCAATATGGCGAGCAAGAAGACCGTTATTTAAAGCTGATTGCGCCGATTGTTTACCGCAGAGAAGGCAAGCTTGATGGGTATGGAATGAAATTTTGGGGTGATGATAGGGCTGAGATTGCGCGGGTTTTGGCTTTAATGCAAAACTAACAGGCAAAAAAATACAGGCCCTGAGTTCGAGGATCCCGCCCTTGTGGGCTGCCACTGTTTCCAGCGACCTCTACAATTCTCACGCTTGCCTGTTATGTGTAATATATGCATTTATGCACACTTTGTCAATCCCTTAGCTAGCGTAGGGCGGGTTAGCTTAGCGTTATCCGCCGTATGAAAGATTCGTGATTTTCTCACCAAGTCGCTTTTGCGAGCTTTTGCTCTGCAAAATGCCTGCTTAAACCATTTCGCGCGACAGCGACCCTATTTCTTTTGCTTGTCCAAAAGAAATAGGGGAAAGAATACCCGCAAGGGGCATCTCCAATCTCGCTAGGCGCTAAAGTACTAAGTCGATTGAGAAAGGACACCCCGTCGCCTCGACCTAAAGGTTTCCCTGCGCTACTCAGCAAGCAAGGCGTCTGTACCCGTGAAGGGCATCCCCAACTTCGCTAGCCACTAAAGTGGCAAGTCAGTTGAGACGGAACTCGCCATATATAAAACAATATGGCTCAAACAGTCCTCGACGAAACCCCCTTGCTTACTTCCGTTGCTCGGCGTGGCTAAAGGGGGCAGAACACCAATCGAAAATTCACCATTGCATCACTGAACACTAAATAATATCCGTCATTCCGATGCAAATCGGAATCCATTTTGAATTTAAAGATTTAATTTGAATTCCCGCTTTCACGAGAATGTCGGATAAGACTCACTCATTCTCGTTGGTTTTGACCTATATCCCTTTATCAAGCTGAGTAGCGCAGACAAAATAAGAAGAAGGCGAGGACCTGTTTGAGCACCGCGACAAGTCACGGTTTGTGTGGCTTGTTAGGGCGAGTTCCGCAGCCGCTTATTTTGTTGAGCAACGCAAGGAACCCAAAGGGCTTGATAGCAGGGTGTGTGTTTCTTTGGTTACTTTCTTTAGCACAAGCAAAAGAAAGTAACTCGCCTAAAGGCGAAAA
>CBFHHI010000030.1:0-20460 GCA_965655675.1 Methylophilaceae bacterium
TAGCTTGCATGGTTTTTACACGCTCTGGCCAGCCAGTTAATTGGTCTAAATCATCTAATAATTGTTGTGCATAGCTAGTGATATTGAAGTAATAACCTGGAATTTCGCGTTTTTCAACTAACGCGCCTGTACGCCAGCCGCGACCTTCAATCACTTGCTCATTCGCTAGAACAGTTTGGTCAACAGGATCCCAGTTCACCGTTTGCGTTTTTTTGTAAGCAATGCCTTTTTCTAGCATGCGTAAAAATAGCCATTGGTTCCATTTGTAATATTCAGGTTGGCAAGTGGCTAATTCACGTGACCAATCAATGGCAAAGCCTAATGACTTTAATTGTTTACGCATGTAAGCAATATTATCAAACGTCCACTTGGCTGGCGGCACATTGTTCTGAATCGCCGCATTTTCTGCAGGCAAACCAAACGCATCCCAACCCATTGGTTGCAACACGTTAAACCCTTTCATGTGGTGATAACGGCTTAAGACATCGCCAATGGTGTAGTTGCGCACGTGCCCCATATGCAGTTTTCCGCTAGGATAGGGAAACATAGATAAGCAGTAATACTTAGGTTTATCGTTATTTACTTTGACGGCAAATGCTTGATTATTATCCCAATAAGCTTGTGCGTCTTGTTCGATTTGTTTGAATGGGTATTGCTGTTGCATGGTGTTGTTGGGGTGTTAAGTAAAAGGGGCATTATACTGCAAGGCAGGTGCTTTGGCATGTTAATGCCCAGTGATTCCGCTTGTAAAAGTCAGTTAAACTTGCGCGACTAAATCACGATAGGCATGCCAACTTGCGTGACCAATAATCGGCATGGTGATGATAAGGCCGATGAAATGCGTGGCAAATCCAATAGCGACTAATATGACGATAGTTATTGCCCATAAGGTCATAGGAATCACATTACGGGTAACTGCTAGCAGGCTAGCGATAGCTGCCGTAACAGCATCGGTTTTTTGATCGGCCATTAATGGGATAGCAACAACACTGACAGCATAAACAAAAGCAGCAAAAAAGCCGCCAACCGCAAAATAAACCAAGGCAAATGTGGGCTGCTCAAAATTAATGACAGTTTGAACAATCTCCAAAAACGTAGGAAGTCCACCTTGAAAAAATAAAGCAAAAATGACTAATGATGCACGGGCCCAAATTAACAGAATAACAACCAACACCCCAGCAAAGATACCAACGTTCATCAAGTTTGCACGCCAAGCGCTTAAACTGGGGATCAGTACTGGTTTTTCACCCAGTTCCATGCGCCGACTTAAATCATAAAGTCCCATCGCTAGAAAAGGGCCTATCAACAAAAAGCCAGTTGTGAGTGCAGATAATAACCAGCTGGCATCAAATAAAACGGTATGCATGAGGATGCCAGCTGCCGCAAAAATTATCCCATAAAACAAGCTGGCGAATTGAGCTTGTCGCAAATCATGTATGCCATGCTTGAGCCAGTCAATAATGTTGCTAGATTTTATTCTGCGAATAACTGGAAAGCTTTGCGATTGGCTTTCTATATCTGCTGTTTTATTGTTGCCCATCAGCTTGCCCCTATACCAAATAATGGCCTTAGTTGTTAACTGCTAATTTGCTAATTTATACAGAGGATTCCTCAGTTAAGCAAGCGCCGCAAAAATACTGTCGCGGATACTATTCATTTCACCCAGCCCATTTACTTTGACGTGTGTTGGCGCGCCTGCTTTACCGCTATTTGCCCAGTTGGCATAGTAATCAACCAATGGTTTGGTTTGATCGTGATAAACCTCAAGCCGTTTTTTCACTGTTTCTTCTTTGTCATCTTCGCGCTGTACTAGGTTTTCGCCAGTGACATCATCTTTACCTTCAACTTTGGGTGGGTTGAATTTTACATGGTAAGTACGGCCACTCTCCGGGTGACTGCGACGGCCACTCATGCGCTCAACTATGGCACTATCAGGTACGTCAATTTCCACCACATAATCAATCATCACGCCAGCTTCTTTCATGGCATCTGCTTGCGGGATTGTGCGAGGAAAGCCGTCGAATAGGAAACCATTTTTGCAATCGGCTTCTTTAATGCGCTCCGATACTAAGCCAATGATGACGGCATCTGGAACCAAGCCTCCACTATCCATATAGCTTTTTGCTTCCAAGCCTAGGGGTGTTCCTGCTTTCACGGCAGCGCGTAGCATGTCGCCTGTAGAAATTTGTGGAATGTTAAAGTGCTCTTTAATGAACGTGGCTTGTGTGCCTTTGCCAGCGCCTGGCGCACCCAATAAAATAATTCTCATACAATTCTCGCTAACGATTGGTTACAAAATAAAAAAAATGAAACAAAATAAAATTCACACAGAACTATACAGATAATTAGTCATGACAACAAACTCAGCAACACTGAACGTTTCAGCACGTCGTTGAGCATCAATATCTAATTTGATAAAGTCATCATCATTTAAAAAAGGTTTTAAGGTGTTGCGGATGGTTTTACGGCGCTGTGAAAATGCCGCTAGCACCACTTTGGCGAATAAGTCTGTGTCTTTTGCAATAAAAGGTAATGCAGCATGTGGCACACAACGCACAAAAGCAGACTCTACTTTTGGGGCTGGATTGAAGGCTTCAGGCGGCACGGTAATGAGGTATTCCATTTGCAAATAATATTGCAACATGACGCTCAGTCTGCCGTAGGCTGGTGTCGCTGGTGCAGCTACCATGCGTTCAACTACTTCTTTTTGCAGCATAAAATGCATATCGGTAATGCTAGATAAATTGTCTAGCAAGTGAAATAAAATTGGCGTTGAAATGTTATAAGGCAAATTGCCAGTGACACGCAAATGACTACCAAGTGATGAAAAATCAAACTTAAGTGCATCCACATGATGAATCGTCAGCTTGTTTTTCTCATAGCTTGGCATGCTGTATTCAGTGTTCATCCAGCTGACAATATCGCGGTCAATTTCAACCACATGTAACTCGGTTACTTTGCTGAGTAGTGGCTTTGTTAGCGCACCAAGGCCAGGCCCAATTTCAATCAGCATTTGTCCTTCTTGTGGGTCAATTGCATCGACTAAACTAGCAATAATGGCTTGGTCAGTTAAGAAGTTTTGCCCAAATCTTTTTTTGGCTTGATGCTTCATAATGGAGTGGCCGTGCTTAAACGGTTTGTGGCTAACTCAATGGCAAGTGCAAGCGCCGCTTGCATGCTCCCCGTGCTGATATTCCCAGTGCCAGCTAAATCTAGCGCAGTACCATGGTCAACTGATGTACGAATAATCGGCAAGCCTAGTGTGATATTAACGCCATTACCAAAACTGGCATATTTGAGGACGGATAAGCCTTGGTCATGATACATTGCGAGTACCGCATCTGCATTGGCTAAATGTTGATTGGTAAATAAAGTGTCAGCGGGTAGGGCGCCTATTAATAACATGCCTTCTTTACGTAACTTCTCTAATACTGGGTTGATAGTGGTGATTTCTTCATCGCCCAAGTAACCATTTTCACCTGCGTGCGGATTCAAACCTGCTACTAAAATGCGTGGGTTACTGATGCTAAACTTGTTGATTAAATCAGCATGCAGAATACGAATAGTCGTTTCTAATGAAGATTGATGAATTGCGTCAGCTACTTTTGATAAAGGAAGATGTGTCGTGGCAAGCGCAACACGCAAGCCGCCGCCAACTAACATCATGACGACTTGTTTTGTATTGGTTTGTTCTGCTAAAAACTCGGTATGACCAGTGAAAGCAATGCCAGCTTGATTGATAATCCCTTTATGCACAGGTGCAGTCACCAATGCGTCAAACTGCTTATGTTGACAACCTTTTATGGCGACATCGAGTGTATTGAGCACATATTGACTATTGTTCGCGTTTAACTGTCCCGCAATAACAGAGGATTGTATCGGCACATGCAGCACTGATAAAGATGCTGCATGATTCGCTTTTGTTGACTGATCTGCTGATGCACTATCTGACAAAGTAACAGCAAGCTTCAGCTGTTTTGCTCTCTCGGTAAGCATGTTGATATCGCCGATAATCGTAATATCAGCATCAATCGATTGCTTGGCAAGCATTAAGCATAAATCTGGGCCAATGCCTGCAGGTTCGCCGGAAGTAATCGCAATACGTGGAGTGACTTTTTTCAATGTTGGTTCAGATGCTACTAAAAGTTATCCTCAAGTCTTAGCTCGACAAAAGCGCGATCGCGTAGCTCATTTACCCAATCTTGGTAAGCCTCTTCTACTTTACGCGCAAAAATTTCTTTACGCGCTTGAATGCGCGCTGCTTGATCTGTCATATCTTGTTTGCGACGCTCTAGGACTTGAATAATGTGCCACCCGAATGGCGAGCGAATAGGTTCGCTTGTTTCTTGAGGTGCCAGCGCATCCATGGCTTTTTCAAATTCTGGAACGGTATCGCCTGGGCTAACCCAGCCCAAATCACCACCGCTGCTCGCAGAGCCGTCTTCTGAATATTGTTGCGCCAGCTCTCCAAAGTCTGCGCCATTGTCTAAGCGCTCTTTGAGTCCATCCATTTTTAGTTTGGCTTCTTGTTCTGACACTACCTCATTCAATTTGATTAAGATATGGCGTGCACGCGTTTGCTCAACAATTAAGGTGGAGTCCGCACTGCGCTTGTCATTCACCTTAACAATATGGAAGCCAGTAGGGCTACGGATTGGTTTTGATATGCCACCCACTGCTAAATCTGACAACAGCGCCAGAAATGCTGGAGGAATTTGACTGCTACTACGCCAACCCATATTGCCACCTTCAAGCGCATTAGGCGCATCTGAAAAATTGGCAGACACTTGCTCAAAACTATCGCCTTTTCGAAGTGCTGTTAAGGCTTCTTCTACTTTGAGTTGTGCCAATTCTAAATCTTTAGGAGAGCTGTCTTCAGGAGTCCGAATAAGAATGTGAGACAAATCAAACTCTTCTTGTTTGCCATCTTTACTGTTTTCTTGTGTGGTCAGGTAATTATCAACTTCGCCTTCACTAATATTGATTCGGTTATTGATTTCGGCTTCTTTTAATCTGGCGATGGTAATTTCATTGCGCATATCTTCACGAAAGACAGGGTATGAAACACCATCGTTTGATAAAGCAGCTTTAAAGGCTTCAACAGTCATTTGATTTTGTTCTGCAATGCGGTCAATTGTTTTTTCAAGCTGCACTTCGTTAATCTTAATGCCTCTTTCTTCCGCCAACTGTAACTGGATGCTATCAACAATAAGACGCTCTAAAATCTGTTTTCTCAGAACGCGCTGCTCTGGTAGTTGCTTGCCTTGTTTTTCTAGCTGATCTGAAACGGTCTGTACTTTCGTTTCTAACTCTTGCTCTGTAATCGCCTGCTTATCAACGATAGCAACAATACGGTCTAACTTGATAATGTCATCAGCGCAGGCATTAAATGAAAATAAGCTTAAGCTTAGCGAAGCATTAATCAATAAAAAAAGCATTAACGGGGATTTTGCATTCAATAATTTCATTGGTTGTAATTTTGCTGTCTATAAAAATCTGGAATTTCACTGGAGCTTACATACCCAGGAATGTCACGTCTTAGTAAATTTAATGGGTTAGAGCCAATAGAGCTTATCCCGCCTAATTCAAGTTGGAAAAAGAAACCATAGTTGGCATCCGCCGTTGCTGTTTCTACACGCTGCACAACAACTCTTCCCTGCCAACAGCCTGCATCATATTCTAGTCCTGCTAAGCTTTCAATCAGTGATTTATCGCGGATTGAATAGTTGACTCGACCAACACCGTACCAGCCACGGCTCAGTGGCCACTGACCTGCAACGTTAATTTGTTCCAAGAACTGTTGTGTATAACGATAGCCGGCATTAATTAACTTGCCTGGCTCAGGGTTATAACGCGCCAAAATATTGGCTCTGACTGTGTTTGAGTCATCAGTGTTATATTGCCAAAAGCTATCCAAGTTCCATTGATTCGATAAACGCGCAGTTACGCCTGCGATAATATCAGTATTGTTACTTTGTGTTGCAGTGCCACCCGGTAAGGTCACTTCTTGATCAGCAAAGTAATAACGCTGACCAACAGTGGCCGCCCAACGCTCTATGCCTGTGTCACTGTCAATGACTCTCGTTGTTAGTGCCAAGCTTATTTGATTCGCGTTATTGATTCTATCTTCACCTGCGAATTGATTTTCAGTAAACAAAGTAGTCATGTTTAAATCAGCTAATCCTGTATCAAATACCGGTAGCAAGTCTTGATTTTTATTCGGAATATAAACATAAAATAAACGTGGTTCTATGGTTTGCGTATAGTTATTATCGGCAACGTCAACATCGCGTTCAAAATACAAGCCACTATCCAAGCTAAAAATAGGCAGCGTACGTGATGCTGAATTGTTACTGATGTTCTGTCCATTGATAACAAAGTTATTATCATTTAAGTTGTAATGGCTCGCATGCAGGCCGAGTTTAGGCGTGATAAAGCCATACGGTTTCATCAGTGGCATGCTGATACTTGGGTAAACCGTGAGCCGATTACCTGTTGGCGCAATAGGCGCATTGCTATTCAGGTTAAAGTAGGTCCATTGGCTGCTCAGGTTTGTTTGTATGGCACCAAATTCTTTATCTGCAAAAAGCGATACTTGCGGTAATCGCTCATATGGAAAGCTCAGTTGATCTAAGGTTTGATATTTTTGCACTAGACCATTAAATCGCCACACATCACCAACATAGTCGATACGACCGGCTTGTGATAAATTCACTTGGCTGGTGCTAATAATACGAGTAGACATATCAGAAAAGTATTCATCATCCGATACTTTTTCGATGTTGTATCCAGCTGACCAGCCATCACCTAATAAATGGGTGTGATTCACATTGATAAAATAACGTTGGTCGCCCGTAAGGCTATCTTTGTTTAAGTATTCAATACTATCTGCGCCAGAATAGTTTTCGCCCATATAGCGAAAGGTGCCTTGTAACTGCGAGCCACGTCGACTGAGAAAGCGCACACCCACCGTTGCATCTTTATCGGGTGCAATATTAAAATAATAAGGAACCAATGTCTCAAAACCACTTCGGCTAGTGGAGCCTACCGTCGGTGCCAAAAAGCCAGACTTACGTTCATTATTAAATGAAAAGCTCATGTAAGGCGTATAGAGCAGTGGCAAGCCTTTGAATTCGACATAGGCATGTTTGGCTGATCCTGATTCGGTAAATTGATCTAATTCAATTTCATTTGCTTTGATGTACCAGTCATCCACACCTACTTCACAAGTTGTATAACGCGCAGATTTTAAACGTTTTTTAGACTTTCCTTCAAAAAGTACTGCTTTGGCTTCTGCTCGTGAAGCTTTTATTTGAGGATCAGCTGACTGCTTATCTAGCGCAGATGTATCAAGATAACTACTCTGATAGAGCTTAGGGCTGTCGCTTAACTGTGTGTGCCTATTGAGTAATTTAGATTGCGCATAGACATTGGGGTCGTTATAAGTCTTGACGTTGGTATCATTGAGATTCAGCGGTTTTTTTAATGTCACATGGGCGTCTTGCATTTCGCCTATCGTATCTGTTAAGCGCATTTTTAAAGCAGGCCCAGTGATTACGCCATCACCTAGTTCGATACGTACATTGCCTTTTGCTCGAAGTTCATCATTGAGCATATTATATTCAATGACATCTCCATATATTTTCTGGTCATCACGCGAGATTACCGCGTTGCCGACAGCGTGCATTTTTCTGTCTAAATATAGATCTAGCGTATCACCTGCTATTTCAATAGCGCCAGGTAGTGCGACTGGTTGCACTGTTTCTGGTATTTTAAATAATACACGCGTGAGTGTTTCAGCAGCTGGAGCGCTGCTATAGCTAAGCAAATAAATCACTACTGCGTTGGCAATAAGTTGCTTAGAGCGTTTGAACTGTGTGCGGTAGATAGTCAATGAAGTTTAAATAATCATTTTTTTTAATGAAAAATTGTTCAATACAGTATTATCTCCGCGCATAATAAAGTCTCATAAAGCAAAAGTTTCACAGAGCAGAAGCGTAATCAATAAAAAATGTAGCTTTTTAACAATACGTTAGCTACATTATAAAAAGTAATTTTACCTTAAAGAAGGTTGTCATGGATAGAAAAAAAGAACTAGAAAACTGGTTAATGAGTGTGTTGCCTAAAAGGCCTTTTACCTTAAGCACCGCGTCTGCAGATGCAAGCTTTAGGCGCTATTTTCGTGTGCACTTGGAGAGTGAAACACTCATCGCTATGGATGCGCCGCCTCAGCAAGAGAGCTGCCAATCGTTCGTTGAAGTGGCTCGATTATTTTTAGCGTGTGGATTGCATGTGCCTGAAATCATTGCACAAAATCTTGAGCAGGGCTTTTTGCTCTTAACGGATTTAGGGGATGAAACGTATTTGTCGAAGCTGACTGCTGACAATGCACCCTCTTTGTACAGGGATGCAACTAGCGCATTAATCAAGTTACAGTTGGCGAGCAAACCTGGAATATTGCCTCATTACGACGCTGCTTTATTGATGCGTGAAATGCAATTATTTCCAGATTGGTATCTGGCTAAACACTTAAATATACAATTGAATGACGCTCAACAAGCCGTGTTACAAAAAACATTTACCGTATTAAGCGATAATATTTTGCATCAAGCACAGGTTTACGTGCATAGAGATTATCACTCTCGCAATTTAATGGTTTGCGATAATAACCCTGGTATTTTGGATTTTCAAGATGCCGTTTATGGCGCGATTACGTATGATTTGGTCTCGCTGTTAAAAGATGCTTATATCGGTTGGGAAGAGGCGGAAATGATGGATTGGGTAGTGCGTTACTGGGATGCGGCTAGAAAGGCGCAATTACCTGTGCCAAGCGATTTCAGCGAATTTTATCGCGACTTTGAGTGGATGGGAGCACAGCGACACATTAAAGTGCTGGGTATTTTTGCAAGATTATCACACCGAGATGGGAAAGATGGCTACCTAAAAGATATGCCGTTAGTGATGGACTATTTGCGTCGTGTTTGTGGCCGTTATCTGGAGTTGCGACCAATGTTAAAGTTGCTCAACACCCTAGAAGGATATGAAGAGAAAGCGGGATATACTTTTTAATGAAAGCCATGATTTTAGCCGCTGGTCGTGGAGAGCGCATGCGTCCTTTGACTGACAATCTACCAAAGCCGCTGTTGAAGGTTGGTGGTAAGTCATTGATTGTTTGGCACATTGAGCGTCTGGTTGCTGCTGGAGTGACAGACTTAGTGATTAATCACGCCTATTTAGGGCAAAAAATTGAAGATGCCCTTGGTAATGGGAGTCAGTGGGGTTGTCACATTGAGTATAGTGCAGAAGGCACCGCACTAGAAACCGCAGGGGGTATTGCTCATGCATTACCCCTGCTGGGTGATTCTCCATTTTTAGTTGTTAATGGAGATGTGTTTTGCGAGATTGATTTTTTACATCTAACGCATGCTTTAAATAAGCCGAACTTAGCACATCTAGTGATGGTCAATAATCCTCCCCAACATACAAAAGGCGATTTTACATTGCAAGGGCATCAGCTCAAAAGTGAAGGTGCAGAGAAGTTGACCTTTTCTGGTGTTGGTGTTTATTCGCCAATCTTATTTAAGCAAATAGTAAGCGGATCTGCTGCAAAATTAGCGCCATTGCTCAAACAGGCAATGGCAAATAGCTTAATCACGGGTGAGCATTTTCAAGGTGTTTGGCATGATATTGGTACGCCAGAGCGCTTGTATCAGTTGGATGCGCAGCTAGATACTGGCGGGTTAGTATCATTTTGACTTCAGTAAAAAAGTACATTGATATTTTTAATGGGGATGCGGACGGTATCTGCTCGCTTATTCAGCTACGCAAAGTTTGCCCTGTTGATGTGCACAAACAGCATCTGGTCACAGGTGTTAAGCGTGACATCGCGTTGGTGAAAAATATTAGTGACGAACAAGCTAAGTGTGCCGATATTACGGTGCTAGATGTGTCATTTGACAGCAACGAGCGCGCATTGGCTGGTGTGCTAAAGCAAGCTAGTGCTGTGTTTTATTGTGATCACCACCAAGCAAAAAAATTGTTTGCTCATGCACGTTTAACGACAGTGATTGATACAGACCCGACCTTGTGTACGGCTTTACTCATCAATGCGCATTTAAAAAATGCCGAGCCATTATGGGCTATCACAGCAGCATATGGAGATGGATTAGATGCTTCAGCAAATCAGTTGGCGGACCAGTTGCGGCTGACTGAACAACAAAAGACAGCATTAAAAGAGCTGGGGATGCTCATTAACTACAATGCTTATGGCAATACAGTTGAAGATTTGTATTACCCACCAGATGCGTTGTATAAAACCCTAATGACCTATGATAATCCGTTTGCGGTTATTGCAGATATTGCATCACCATATGCTCGTTTGAAAGCAGGATATGAGGCAGATTTAGCGCAAGTGCTAGCAACGCCTGTGCAATCTGATATTGCGAGTTTACTGCTTGTTCAGCTACCCAATGCGTCTTGGTCAAATCGTATTAGCGGTACTTATGGCAATCTGTTGGCAGCAGAAAATCGTGATAAAGCGATCATCATTGTTAGCAATAATCCCGACCAAACTTTGACCATTAGCCTGCGCGCACCCAAAAGTAATCCCTATGGTGCGGCTGATGTTTGTAATCAATTTGCTACAGGAGGCGGGCGTGAAGGAGCTGCTGGTGTGAATACATTGCCTGTGACTGAACTGAGTCGATTTGTGAAGTTGGTGAGCCAAACTTACTCGAATGAAACATACGCAGGTAAAACATAATGGATACGTTGAGTCACACTCTTTGGGGTTATGGATTATTTGGTTACAAGCGCTATGCAGTGTTGGCAATGTTGTTTGGTGCTTTTCCAGACTTAATCTCATTTGGTACATTAATGGTCATACGTCTCATTGAGGGCACAATGCAGTTTGGTAAACCACCTTTAGAGACCCTGCCGCAATGGTTGTATCTTAATTACGCAATTGGGCACAGTTTTTTAATCAGTTTGCCGATAATAGGCTTGGTTGCATTATGGCGTAGAGGTATCGCTTTCGCTATGCTGGCTTGGCCTTTCCATATTATGTTGGACTTTCCTTTTCACACCAAAGCATACTTTGCCACCCCAATCTTTTGGCCACTTTCAGATTTTACTGTGGATGGAATAGCATGGTCGCATTGGTATATTTGGTGGCCTAATGTTGCAGGTATTGTGATTTTATTTTGGTATCGTCGCCGGCAAAAGAAAAGGGCGATATTAAGCTAGTGATATTCGTTGATGGATAGTGGGGTTGTGCAAGCCAGACGATAGAATCGAATCACCAATGAGTGAGCAAATAAGCTAAAATGCATACAGACATAAGCACACAAATAAGGACGTTATTTGAGTTTTTCAATACAAGAATTTAGAGCTAGAAGAGATCAGCTATTAGCCAACATGAGTGAGGGCATTGCAATCGTGCCGACTGCAGATGAAGCAGTGCGCAATCGCGATAGTCACTATCCTTATCGCTTTGATAGCTACTTTTATTACTTAACTGGCTTCAAAGAGCCAGAGTCTCTATTAGTATTAGTTGCTGGCAATCGCCCTAAAACTATTTTGTTTTGTCGTGATAAAGACATAGAGCGCGAGATCTGGGATGGCTTTCGTTACGGTCCGCAAGCGGCGCAAGATGTGTTTGGTTTTGATGAGGCTTATTCGATCAGTCAGTTGAATGAAATGATGCCACAGCTACTATCGAATCAAACCAAGCTATTTTATAGCTTGGGGGCAGCTGTTGCGTGGGATACAAAAGTGACGCAGTGGATCAATCAAGTTAAAGATTTAGCACGCACTGGTGCCTTTGCCCCAGAAGTAATGTTGGACGTGCGTCAGCTGATTGACCGTCAACGCTTGCTAAAAACACCATATGAAATCGATGTGATGAGACGTTCTGCCAATATTGCGGCTAGCGCACATAATCGTGCCATGCAAAAAACCAAAATTGGCAAAATGGAATATGAAATTGAAGCAGAATATTTACATGAGTTTTATCGCAAAGGCGCACAAGCCCCTGCTTATAATAGCATTGTTGCAGGTGGCGCTAATGCCTGCACCTTGCACTACAATGCTAACAATTGCCTATTAAATCATGGTGATTTATTGTTGATTGATGCTGGCTGTGAGTTGGATGGCTATGCTAGTGATATTACTCGAACCTTTCCAGTCAGTGGTCAGTTTAGTGCGCCACAAAAAGACTTATACGAATTGGTGCTTACCGCACAGTTGGCTGCAATTGATGCAGCAAAACCTGGCAACCACTGGAATATGCCACATGAGGCGGCGCTTGATGTCTTGGTGCAAGGCTTTATCGATTTTGGTTTGTGTCAAGGTACAAAAGACGAAGTATTAGAAAATGGTAGCTACCGACAATTTTATATGCACCGCACAGGGCATTGGCTAGGTTTGGATGTACATGATGTTGGGGACTATAAAGATAAACAAGGCAATTGGACAATGCTAATGGCAGGACATGTGTTGACTGTAGAGCCTGGTTGCTATGTACGCCCAGCGCCACATGTGCCAGAGCATTTTTGGCATACTGGCATTCGAATAGAAGATGATGTATTGATTACTGCGCAAGGGAATGAAGTGCTCAGTAAAGAAGCGATTAAATCGGTGGCCGACATTGAAGCGCAGATGGGTTCAAGCTGAGAGAAATGCAGACAATGGACAAGCCAGATAATCAGCCTGTTGTAATCGTTGGTGGTGGGCCTGTTGGTTTGGTATTGGCGATTGCTATGCAACAACAGGGCTTGCCAGTTAAAGTGTTAGAGGCGCGGCAACAGGGCGCGGCCTATCATGACAAGCGCGCACTAGCGCTCTCTTATGGTTCAAAAGTGATTTTAGATCAGCTAGGTGTGTGGCATGCAGTTGTGCCGCATGTCACGCCAATTAATTGTATTCATGTTTCACAAAAAGGCAGTTTAGGCCGCACTAAATTACTTGCGAGTGAGCATCAACTTCCAGCACTTGGTTATGTCGTTGCTTATGGCGCATTGATGCAAGCGCTAGATGGCGCACTGAATTCAGCAGATGTGTTGTATGAAGCAGTAGCTACTGCAATTACACATAATAATGAGACTGCAGATGTTGATTTTACCTTAGCAGGCGAATCGCATAGACTTGTCACTACATTATTGGTCATTGCAGAGGGTGGTCGCGGCTTAGAGAATATAGCTAGCTTAAAACGCGACACCAAAGCCTATGGGCATAATGCCTTAGTCAGTAAAGTGAGTTGCGAACTGCCTCACAATCATATTGCCTACGAACGATTTACGACAACGGGACCCATGGCCTTGCTGCCGAATGGAGATCGTGATTTTTCATTGGTTTGGACAGGTGAACAATCAAGTATTGATCGCTTACTTGCTTTAGATGATGCCACGTTTTTAGCAGAGTTACATACTGCTTTTGGCGATAGAGTGGGACGTTTTTTAAGCGTACAAAAGCGCATGAGTTTCCCCTTGATTAAATCCCATTTAGAAAACAAACAAACACCACACATGGTGGTAATTGGTAATTCAGCCCAAACAATGCATCCAGTAGCGGGGCAAGGATTTAATGTTGGCTTGCGCGATGCGGCGGTATTAACACAACAATTATTGGCAACATCTCCATTGGATTGGGGGAATCTCAACATGTTAGAAAGCTATGCTAAAGCCAGAGCGCGTGACACTAAAGGTGGTTTGTTATTCACTGATTTCTTAGTTAGTGTGTTTAGTAATGATGTCATTGCGTTATCTGAGATGCGCAGTGTTGGATTAGGCTTATTAGATGCATTCAAGCCAGTTAAAAATTTACTAGTGAACAAAATGAGTTATGGTAAGTAGTCAAAAAACAAAAGTCGTCAATTGCGATGTTCTGGTGGTTGGCGCAGGTTTAGTTGGCTTAGCGGCAGTCATTGCGCTGGCAGAGCAAGGTAAACGAGTTGTGCTGATTGATGCGGACAACAGTGAAGTAAAGCAAATAACAGCACGCCAACAGCAAGATTGGGATGCGCGTATTTATGCATTGACCCCGGCAACAGAGGCTTTTTTGATGAAGTTGGGCGTATGGTCTTTTGTTGATTTGCAGCGCGTTAATGATGTTGAGGCAATGGCGTTATGGCATGCGGAATCAGGGAAACCACTCAATTTATTAGCTGAAGATGCGCGATTGTCTAAACTGGCATGCATCGTAGAGAGCGGTCATCTCATGCAGGCTTTATGGCAAAAATTGCAAGCGCTTGAAGTGACTGTGATGAAAGGCACTTCCTGCCAAGCTCTTGATTATGATCAAAATAGTGTCAACCTTTATCTAGACAACAATACTCAAGTACGGGCAAGTTTATTAGTTGCAGCTGATGGAGCACATTCTTTTGTAAGGCAAACATTAGCGATTGCGACTAAAACGAAAGCCTTTAATCAAACCGCATTGGTGGCGAATTACCGAGCAGAAAAAAAGCATGACAATGTGGCGAGACAATGGTTTGCTTCGCACGAAACCTTAGCTTTGCTACCCTTGCCACAACAACAGGTATCAATGGTATGGGCATTAGAAACCTCATTGGCACAAGCATTGTTAGCGATGGATGATGCCAGTTTGGCTGAGCATGTACAAAGACGGTCGAATGGTCTATTGGGAGAACTGAAACCGATAGGCCAAACTTTTTCTTTTGTGTTGAAACAAGTGACCGCAGAGCGTTTAATTGCGCCGCGTGTAGTATTGATTGGTGATGCTGCACATCAAGTACACCCCATGGCTGGGCAAGGCGCTAACCTAGGCTTTAGGGATGTGATGCTTTTAGAAAACTTAATAGCAAGTAGTCATGTTATGCAGGATATTGGTGAACTGACTTTTCTGAGACAGTATGAGCGCAGTAGGAAAGCAGACATTTTAAATATGAATATACTGACATCTGGGCTTGATACTTTATTTTCTATTGAGTCGTCAGTCGTTAAAAAAGTAGCAAGCTTTGGTATGCAACAATTAGATCATTACCCTAGTATGAAAAACATTTTAATTCAACAAGCGATTGCGTAAAGCAAGGGATAAGAAAGACAATATATGAAACTGAAACAGATTGTACTGGCTTCACTGATAGGCATTAGTCAGATGGCGTATGCGGATGAAGCGAGTCTTAAGAAAAAAATTGAGGCAGCTTATCCCAAGTTTGATGTGGAAAGTGTAGTAAAAACACCTTATGCAGGGCTATATGAGGTGTTTATGGGTGGACAAATTATATATACCGATGAACATTTAACATTTCTGATTGCAGAGGGGCATTTGGTTGATCCTAAAACCAAGAAAGACATCACAGGAGAACGCTTGGAAGAGTTGACAAGAATCGACTTCAACAGCTTGCCTTTAAATAAGGCCATTAAAGTGGTGAAAGGGAATGGCAGTCGGAAAATTGCTGTCTTCTCGGATGTGGATTGTCCATTCTGCAAAAAGCTTGAGCAAGATGAGTTAAGTCAGATTAATAATGTGACGATTTATACTTTTTTATATCCATTAGAACAACTACATCCCAATGCTGCAGCAAAATCAAAATTGATTTGGTGTGCTGAGGATCGTGTGAAAGCATGGAATAACTGGATATTTAACAATCAATTACCGAAATCAGCTGGTAATTGTAAAGTGCCTTTAGCAGAAATTGGTGAGTTAGCTGGAAAAATTGGCGTGGCGAGCACGCCAACATTGATTTTTGCAGATGGTAAACGCATGATGGGCGCGCAGCCACATCAAGTTATCGAAGCTGCAATGAAAGCAGCTACAAAGTAGTCAGTGACTATTAGTACAAATTAACCAAACAAATCACAGGCCAGTTTAGACTGGCCTGTCCTATTTTCGGTATTGTTATCCGCTAACCACCTGACCTAGCTTAAAGATTGGCAGGTACAAGGCTACTACTAAACCGCCAATCAAGACGCCCAATACCACCATAATGATTGGTTCCATTAGGCTGGATAAGCCTGCAACAGCATCATCTACCTCACCCTCATAAAAATCAGCTACTTTGCTCAACATGCTGTCTAAGGCGCCAGATTCTTCGCCAATCGCAGTCATTTGTAACATCAGATTGGGGAAAACATCTGCATTTTCCATGGCCACCGTTAGACTAGTGCCTGTGCTGATTTCACTTTGTATTTTTTTTGTAGCATCGTGGTAAACACGATTGCCAGAGGCACCTGCAACAGAGTCCAACGCTTCTACTAATGGCACGCCAGCAGTAAACATCGTTGCTAGCGTTCTGGCAAACCTTGCAAGTGTTGCCTTGCGAATGACTTCACCAAAAATAGGTATCTTTAAAAGGAGTCTATCCATTGTGGCTTGCATTTTTTCTGATCGCTTCCAAGTATAGAAAAAGAACCATAAGCCAAAACCAATACTACCAAAAATTGCCCACCAGTAACTGACAAAAAAATCAGAGATAGCCATGACAAACAGCGTTGGGCCAGGTAAGTCTGCACCAAAGCCAGAAAATAGCTCTTTAAATGCAGGGACGACAAATATCATAATGACGGCCGTAATGACAAACGCAACGACAATGATAGAAATAGGGTACATCAGTGCCGATTTGATTTTGCGTTTAATGGCAAGAATCTTTTCTTTATAGGTCGCTAAACGATCCAGCAGCGTATCAAGAATACCTGCTTGCTCACCAGCCCCAACTAAATTACAAAATAGATGATCAAAGTGTAATGGATGCTTACGGAATGAAGCGCTTAAGCTACTGCCAGTTTCTACATCGGCTTTGATACTTGCTAATAATTTTGAAACAGCAGGATTATTATGTCCTTTTCCAACAATATCAAACGCTTGCAATAGTGGAACGCCGGATTTCATCATAGTAGCCAATTGACGTGTAAATAAAGTCACATCTTTTTCAGAGACCTTTCCGCCCTGAGACAGCTCACTTTTCTTTTTAACTTTAGTCGCGCTAATACCTTGTCTTCTCAGCGTGGCTTTAACAAAAGAGTCACCGTTGGATCGCATTTCTCCCTTGAGGACTTTGCCTTTTTTGTCTTTACCTTCCCAAAGGTAAACGTTTTGTTTGCTTGTGCTTGCGGCCATGTTGTATCCTTAATTAACCCTTACTCATTGGTACAAGCTTCTACCTCACTGATAGAAGTAAGACCTTGGATGACTTTTAAAATGCCTGACCTTCTTAAGTCATGAACACCTTCTTTTGCAGCCTGATCAGCAATATCAATGGCATTACCGTTCTCCATGATAATGCGCGCAATTGCCTCAGTCACTGGCATCACTTGATAAATACCCAAGCGACCTTTATAACCTCCATTACAGAGTTCACATCCACCTTCTTTGGGGCCATATAGTTGAAATGGCGTATCAAAATCTGACTCAACAAAGCCCACTTTCAATAGTGCTTCTTTGGGGATGTCGATTGGCACTTTACAGCTTTTACACAAGCGCCTTGCTAGGCGCTGTGCGGTAATTAGCGAAACCGCAGACGCAATATTAAATGGCGCGACCCCCATGTTCATTAAACGTGTGAGCGTTGATGGCGCATCGTTCGTATGCAGTGTAGAAAGCACCATATGACCAGTTGACGCTGCTTTAATTGCCATATCTGCTGTTTCTAAATCACGGATCTCACCAATCATAATAATGTCTGGATCTTGTCTTAGAAATGCTTTTAATGCGGCGGCAAAGGTTAAGCCTTGCTTTTCGTTAACATTAACCTGATTAATGCCTGCCAACGGAATCTCAGCAGGATCTTCTGCTGTGGAAATGTTGACTCCGGGATTGTTTAAAATATTCAGGCAGGTATATAGCGAAACGGTTTTTCCTGACCCAGTAGGCCCCGTCACAAGCACTAAGCCATAAGGACGACTGATGGCATCCATTAATACTTTTTGTTGTTGAGGCTCATAGCCCAATGCTTCAATACCTAGTGTTGCGCTAGTAGGGTCTAGTATCCGCATCACAATTTTTTCACCATGAATCAGGGGTAATGTACTCACCCGAAAATCAATTGTACGGGTCTTTGATAGCATCAACTTCATACGACCATCTTGTGGAATTCTCTTTTCAGAGATGTCCAAGTTTGAGATGACTTTAATGCGCGAGGCTAACTTATCCTTAATAGCGAGAGGAGGCTGTGCAATATCTCGCAACTCACCATCGACGCGGAAGCGAATACGATAAAATTTCTCGTAAGGTTCAAAGTGCAAATCAGATGCACCAATTTTAATGGCATCTAAAAGCATTTTTTGAATGAATTTAACTACAGGAGCATCATCCACTTCTTGTGTGTTATCTTTTTCATCCGCTTCATCAATAACAGCGCCCATTTCAAACTCGAAATCACCCTCTATTTCTAGTGCACTTAAGGTGGTATCTTTAGATTCAGCAATGCGCTCTATCCATTTGCCTAATTTGTCATCTTCAACAATCACAGGTGACAGCTTCATCCCCATTTGGAAGCGAACGCTGTCTAAAGCGTGAAGCACAGTCGGATCTGAGACACCAACAAATAGAATATTATTTCGCGCTTGTAAACCGATAACGCGATTACTTTGCATGAGCTTGATATCGATGGCTTTGGTGGGTAAGTAATCTGGATTAAGAACATCTAAATTAAAATAGGGAAAGCCAAAAGCGGCAGAGGAAATGGCTGCTATTTTTTCAGCTGATAACGTTTTGCTAGATACGACTTGTGTGATGAATGGAATCCTCGCAGCATCTGCTTGCGATTGCAACTTAATGGCATCGTCTTCTGATAGTTGATTTTCTTTAATCAACATGCGTGCCAAACTGCTGAGTTTTGTCGTCTCTATAACTGTCGCCATATTATGCGCTTCTTTTTATCCATTTAATCATGTAGTTTATCTAAATTATTGAAGTGAAACAATATTTTCATCATGCTAATAATGCATGTTACGCCTATATTTGTAAAGCGAAAACAGAGCACTAAAGGTACTTGATATTCAACATTTGATTGTTGACGCTCATTACACAACATGATTCGATGAGCACCGTGGCAAATGATAGGTCACTTGCTAAAAAAAGCCCAAGAAAATCAAGGGCTTTTTATTCATATTAAAAATATTGATTACATCTGATTGATAATTTCATCCCCAAATTCAGCAGTCGTCACTTTGGTGGCGCCATCCATTTGTGATGAGAAATCGGCGGTTACGCGTTTAGACTGTATTGCTTTAGCAACACCTGACATGATTAAGTCGGCTGCTTCTGTCCAGCCCATGTGACGCAACATCATTTCTGCGGATAGAATGAGCGAGCTCGGATTAGCAATATTTTTACCAGCAATATTCGGCGCCGTGCCATGTGTCGCCTCAAACATTGCAGTACTATCACTTAAATTCGCACCTGGTGCGATGCCAATACCACCAACTTGTGCAGCCAGTGCATCACTCATATAATCACCGTTTAAGTTTAGAGCCGCGACTACATCATAATCACTTGGGTGTAATAAAATCTCTTGCAAAAAGGCATCTGCAATACAGTCTTTAATGACAATACCATTAGGCAGTTTGCACCATGGGCCATTACCAATTTCCACCGCACCAAACTCTTCTTTTGCCAAGGCATAACCCCAATCTCTAAAGCCCCCTTCTGTGAACTTCATGATGTTGCCTTTGTGGGTAATGGTGACTGATTTTCGGTCATTGTCGATTGCATACTGAATTGCTTTTCGAATCAATCGCTTACTGCCATCTAAAGACACTGGTTTAATACCAATTGCTGATGATTCAGGGAAGCGAATTTTTTTGCGCATACCCATGTCGCTTAAAAATTGAATGACTTTTTTCACTTCATCCGTGCCTGCGGCCCATTCAATACCAGCATAAATATCCTCGGTATTTTCACGGAAAATCACCATATCTGTTTTTTCTGGATGCTTGAGTGGGCTGGGTACGCCAGTGAAATATTGGATAGGACGCAAACACACAAACAAATCCAACTCTTGTCGGAGTGCAACATTCAGTGAACGTATGCCACCGCCAATTGGTGTTGTTAATGGACCTTTAATTGAGATCACATAGTCTTTTAGTGCCGCCATTGTTTCAGCAGATAGCCACGTATTTTCATCATATATTTTGGTTGATTTTTCGCCTGCATATACTTCCATCCAAGCAATTTTTCGTTTATTGCCATAGGCTTTTTTAACGGCTTCATCAACCACTTTAATCATCGGTGGCGTGATATCAACGCCAATGCCATCACCTTCAATAAATGCGATAATAGGGGTGTCGGGTACAATGAGTTTATTATGCTCATCAACGGTGATTTTTTCGCCAATACTTGGAACTTTAATTTTTGATGCCATTGCGCTTTCCTAATGATGATAATTTTGTTTAATAAGCCTTTTAATGTAGTTTGCCAATTTAGCCCACATGATAAACATTTAACGTTAAAAGATTTTATTACTGCTCCGAATGTATATGCGGCTGGCCGACTAGATACGGA
>CBFHHI010000031.1:0-20241 GCA_965655675.1 Methylophilaceae bacterium
TATGGAAAAAGTAGTTTTTGGTTTTTTTATTGTACTCGCAATGACACTCAATTTCGGGTTCTTTATCGGTGAAATAGATAATCCCACTCATCATCATGTTTATGAATTATACGCGGCAATCATTGTGAGTTTAATCGCTACTGTGCTTAAATTTGGTGATCGCACTCAAGTTGGCGCGATTTTGCTTTCTACAAGCTTAGCCGCAGACTTGCAACTCATCACAGCTGCTATCTTATGGGCAGCACTTAATGACTCAATGGAAACCTCTAGCTTAATGGTTTATATCGTCTCGCTTTCTGGTGGCGCATTAATGGCCAACTTTGTTTCTGTCATCTTGCTTATTTCTGAAACCATTAGTCAGCGTCGATAATACAATCATTCATATTGACTCAATAAGAACCACTATTTCCAGCCATGAATAGTATTCTCTTCATGATTTTGCGGCGCTTAAGACGTCCGCTTATCTTGATCATTGTTAGCTTTGCTGTTGCAACAATTGGCCTCACGCTAATGCCAGGTGTAGATGACAAAGGGAATACCTGGTACATGAGCATCTTCGATGCTTTTTATGTCATTAGCTACACCGCAACCACCATCGGATTTGGTGAGGTTCCCTACCCTTACAGCCAAGCGCAGCGCTTATGGATGACATTTTCAATCTATTTCACTGTTATTCCTTGGGTGTATGCGATAGGTAAAATCATCACACTGCTGCAAGATGTCAGCTTACGCCAAACCATCTCTGCAGAAAGACTGGCACGCAATGTACGTCGTTTGCAAGAGCCCTTCTTTATTTTATGCAGCTATGGTCAATCGGCCAGCTTACTTGCCAACATTCTGGATGAAAAAGGGATGCGAGTAGTGGTGATTGAACCTAATCAAGAACGGCTCAACGAACTAGAGTTAACAGATACCAGAAACGCTACATTGAGTCTTTGTGCTGACGCAAGAATTCCTGAAAACTTGATTCGCGCCGGTGTTTATAATCCTCACTGTAGCGGCGTGGTGACCCTCACTGATAATGATGAGGTCAATCTTACGGTTGCCGTTTCCGTTAAATTAATGAGACCAGATTTGCGCGTGCTCGCGCGTGCTGAGCGCAAGGATATTGCTGCCAATATGGCGTCGTTTGGTACTGATCATATTATCAACCCCTATACCTTATTTGGTGAGCAACTTGCCATGCGTGTTCATGCACTTGGCACTTATATCCTGCACCAGTGGTTAACTGGCGTACCTGGCGACACACTACCACCGCCAGAAAATCCTCCTAGAGGTAATTGGTTAGTGTGCGGCTATGGCCGTTTTGGCAAATCGGTTGTAGAGAATCTAGAACGCGAGCATCTCACCACAACCATTATTGAAGCGATGCCAGATCTCACTGAATGCGAACAATGTGTGGTTGGAAGTGGTACAGAAGCCAGCACATTACTAGAAGCTGGTATTCATGAAGCATGCGGTATTGTTGCTGGCACGGATAACGATATTAATAATCTATCGATTGTGATGACAGCCAAGCAGTTAAATCCTAACTTATTCTTGATAGTGCGTAAAAATAATCGCAATAACAGCACGTTATTCAAAAAGTTTGGCGCCAATATCACCATGCAACCAACTGACATTATTGCACACGAGTGTTTGGCACATATGCTGGCACCGTTATTGGCAGAGTTTTTAGCCCTGGTCCGTACTCAAAATAATCAATGGGCAAATAGTTTAATCAGTCAGCTCGTGGATGTTGTTGGTGAAACAGTCCCAGAAACTTTTGCAATCACGATTGATACTGACAATGCATTTGCCGTGACCGAGTACCTTCAAAACGGCATGCCTATTAAGTTACACAATCTCATGCAAGACCCTGCTAACCGTGAAAAAACACTTAAGCTAGTCCCTTTATTGCTGGTAAGAGAGGATGTTTCAACACTATTGCCTAGCCAAGAAATGACAATCCTTGAAGGAGATTGTATTTTATTTTGCGGCACATATGATGCCAAAATCACTTTACCTGCCTCAGCCAACAATGCAAAAACGTTTAGCTATATCATGAACGGCCAAGAAGTGCCCGATAGTTTTGTTTGGCGTCTCATCAAACGTATCACCGCTTGATAAATATCTGTCTATTTGCCACGCATAAACATTTTATCTAAATCGCGCATACTCACTTGAAACCAAGTTGGCCGTCCGTGATTACATTGGCCTGATCGTTCCGTTGCTTCCATATCGCGTAACAAAGCATTCATTTCAGTAATCGTTAAACTACGGTTTGCTCTCACAGCGGCATGACAGGCCATCGTGCCTAATAGAGTATTGCGTTGATCAGTTAACACCCTGCTCGCACCGTATTCGCTTAATTCACGCAATACGTCGCGTGCCAAAGCAACTACATCTGCTTTTTGTAATAAAGTTGGGATAGCTCTAACCACCAATGTGGTTGGCGACAGCACAGCAATATCAAAACCAAGTTGCGTCAAGGTTGTTTCGCCATTGGCAAAGGCATCTCGCACGGTCTCCACCTCTAGTCGGTCTGCATTAAAGCTAACCGGTAACAATAATGGCTGCATCGATACTGCTTGATGATCCAAAGCCTCTTTCAATTGCTCATACATAATGCGCTCATGTGCCGCATGCATATCTACAACCACCAATCCTTCTGCGTTTTGAGCCAAGATATAAATACCGTGAATTTGTCCTAGTGCAAAACCCAACGGATATTCGATAGTTTCTTCTGCCAGCGTATTTGATTGAGATGCTGTTGCTGCCAATAGCGCATTATTATTTGGCAAACTTTCGCCATACAACTTTTGATAAAAATCAGGCGTTTGATTTGCCGATAGCGGCATTTGCGCTTGATATCTTGGATATGGTTGTACAGATTGGTTATCTGAAGTGCTGGGCGAAGCAAAGGGATTATGTGATGCTTGTCCAGCTGTCACCGCATTTGATTCGCCAGTTGGGGTGGCCAATACTTTATGTAATGCATGAAAAATAAACCGATGAATCGCTTGCCCATCTCTAAAACGGACTTCTGTTTTTGCTGGATGCACATTCACATCTACCAAATGCGAATCCAACTCTAAAAACAAAACAAAAGCAGGATGTCTATCGTGATGTAATACGTCTTGATAGGCTTGACGGATGGCATGTGCAATCAGTTTATCGCGCACAAAACGCCCATTAACATAAACATACTGCGCATCTCGTCGCCCACGATTAAATGTTGGCTTTGCTACCACACCCCAAAAGCGTAAGCCTGCTGCCTCATCATCAACGGTAAGCGTTTCAGCTATAAACTCGGTGCCCAATACGTCTTTAAAACGTTTATTAGGCGTTGCTGCCGCATAGCGACTCACAATACGCCCATTATGCTCTAAGCTAAATGCAACATCAGGGCGCGATAAAGCCACGCGCGTATAAGCATCCTCACAATGCCCAAACTCCGTGGCTTCTTTTTTAAGAAACTTACGTCTAGCTGGCGTATTGAAATATAAATCACTCACTTCAACGATAGTGCCGGCATCTAAAGCACTTGGTTCCAATGCAGAAATTTCACTGCCATTCGAAAAAATAGTCCACGCATGCTTAGCCATTTGCGCTCGACTAACAATCTGTGTGCGAGAAACCGAAGCAATACTGGCCAAGGCCTCGCCACGAAAACCAAGGCTAGCAACCGATTCTAAATCATCGAGAGAATGGATTTTACTGGTTGCATGTCGCGTTAACGATAATCGCAGATCAGCTTCATTAATACCGTTGCCATTATCGGCCACTCTTAGTTGCTTAATACCACCTTCTACCAAGCTCACTTTAATTTCAGTGCTGTGTGCATCCAAACTATTTTCTAATAACTCTTTAAGTGCGGAAGCGGGTCTTTCTACCACTTCTCCAGCCGCAATTTGGCTAATCAGCTGATCTGGCAATACCTTGATAACATTCATTTCATTACTCGTTATCTGCAACAGTTCTTGCCAATGCAGGATTCGCAGCAAAGTATTTTTTAATGCCAGCTAAAATCGATTTAGCCATTTGGTGTTGGTGATTATCATCATTGAGTTTACGCTCTTCATCCGGATTACTAATAAAAGCAGTTTCAATCAGAATAGACGGGATATCTGGCGATTTTAATACTGCAAATCCGGCTTGTTCTACTTGCTTTTTATGCAACAGATTAATGTGTTCAATATGAGTTAAAACAGCTCTTCCTAATTTCAAGCTATCATTAATTGTTGCCGCCTGTGATAAATCCAATAATGTTTTGGCTAAAATAGGATCTTTATCTTTCAGACTCACACCACCAATCAAATCAGACTCATTTTCTTTTCGTGCCAAATAGCGTGCAGTCGCACTGGTTGCACCACGTTCTGATAACGCAAAGACAGAAGAGCCATGTGCAGATGATTTAGTGAATGAGTCTGCATGAATAGAAATAAATAAATCCGCCCTTAGTTTGCGCGCCTTTACCACTCGACCACCCAGCGACACAAAAAAATCACCATCGCGCGTTAAGACGCCACGCATATTCGGTTCAGCATCAACATAGGCTTTGAGCTTTTTAGCAATCGCCAAAGTAATATCTTTTTCGCGGCTACCACGCGCACCAATAGCACCAGGATCCTCGCCACCATGCCCTGGATCAATAGCAATCGTAATCAAGCGTTCTTGTTGTTTTTTCTCAACGGTTGGCGTTTCTTTAGCGGCTTCTGGCAATTGATTTGTGGTAGCCACAGGCTGTTCGGCACTGGGTTGGGGGTTTTGGTTTTTATCAAGCTTATCTAGCATGGCCATCACGGGGTCTTTTAATGGCAAAATATCCAATACCAAGCGATGTTTATATTCACCTGCTGGACTTAAAGAAAACACATTAAAATTGACTTCTTGTTTTAAATCCACCACCACACGCACAACATTCGGTTGATATTGACCAATACGCACTTGTTGAATATAAGGATCATCCGCCAGAATTTGAGCAGGTAAAGTATTCAATATATCATTCAGCGAAATGTCTTCAATATCTAAGACCAAACGCTCAGGCTTTTTGAGTGACAATGTTTGATATTTAAACGCCCCACTGCCTTCAAATGTCATCCGAGTATAATCTTGAGAGGGCCAAACACGGGTAGCCGTGACAAGGTTAGCAGCTAGCGCATAAGTGCTGGCAGATAACAACAAGCCAACTAACACTAATCTTGCAAACAATAATTTAACCATAGGTCCTAACTATATTTCTCGTTTATTCATTATCAATGTTCGACCAATACTTTGCTGATTAAGCTGCGCATTTGGTAATTTCAGCTCTACATCAAAACTGGGTTTAGGCAATAGTGTACCTGCTTTTTCAGGCCACTCAACCATACAAACACTCATCTCATTAAAATACTCACTAAAGCCAGCAGCATCCCATTCATATTCATCAGTAAAGCGATATAAATCAAAATGATACAGTTGAAAGTTAGCTAAATCATAAGGCTCAACCAAGGTATATGTTGGGCTTTTTACTTTGCCCTCATGCCCCAAACCTTGCAAAACACCTCGAACAAAGGTGGTTTTACCCGCGCCTAAATCGCCATGCAAATAAACCGTCATGCCCGCAGATAACTGCTTGGCAAAATCGCGACCCGCTTGCAATGTCGCTGCTTCATCTGCTAATTCACGTGTAAAATATTCAGCCATGACCATCAGCACCCCCACTGCTAACAAAATGATCGCCCTCGCCAAAGATATTAAGCGCTGGGGTCGTGCACTTGGCTTTGCCGACATTGGCATTACCGATACAGATTTGTCGCAAGCTGAACCTGGTCATCAAGAATGGATAGCAAAAGGCTTTCATGGTGAGATGGATTATATGGCAAAACACGGCACGAAGCGAACCCGCCCTGCCGAATTAATACCCAATACTATCCGCATTATTTCTGCGCGTTTAGATTATTTACCGCCCAAAACAAAAGACAGCTGGCAGGTCATCAATGATGGCGAACAAGCCTTTATATCACGCTACGCATTAGGGCGTGATTATCACAAAGTAGTGCGCAACAAACTACAACAACTGTGCGATAAAATTCAACTAGCAACGCAAAACGTGGAATATCGCGCTTTTACCGATAGCGCACCCGTACTAGAAGTTGCCTTAGCCGAAAAAGCAGGCCTAGGCTGGCGCGGCAAACACACATTACTCATTAATAAAGATCACGGCTCATGGTTCTTTTTAGGCGAAATTTACACTAATCTACCATTACCAATAGACCAACCTGCCACCAACCATTGCGGCACCTGCAGAGCCTGTATTGATGTTTGCCCCACCCAAGCCATCACCGCGCCATATGAAGTAGATGCAAGACGATGCATCTCCTACCTCACGATTGAGCTTAAAAACAGCATTCCTGAAGAATTTAGGCCACTCATCGGCAACCGCGTCTACGGCTGTGACGACTGCCAACTCACCTGCCCGTGGAATAAATTTGCCGAAACCACCCAAGAAAATGACTTTCACGTTCGCCACGGCCTAGATGATATTAGCCTCATTGAATGCTTTAGCTGGACTGAAGAAGAATTCAAACAAAAAATGGCAGGCAGCGCCATTTATCGGATAGGCTATCAACAATGGTTACGCAATATTGCAGTGGGATTAGGCAATGCACCAACAAGCGCAGAAGTGATTACAGCCCTCAAACAACGCGAAAACGATAATAGTGAATTGGTCAGAGAGCATGTTGAATGGGCGTTAGCGCAACATCAATAATATTGAGCCTCAATTAACCCAATATCAACCTTTAAAACAACAATAGCAGTTGAAAGTATTGTTTTTTCTTACAGATACTGTAATGTTTAACACGCACCTTCTCACGAAGAATATCCAACAATTTAGGCGCATCACTGCTGATAGGTGTATTTTTCTACATAATTGTAGTTAACTTTTATAAAAAAATGATAATAAACAAATGAATAACAAAAATAACATGGTAACTATACACCTATTTCAATCAAGTTATACACCGTTATCGGTGTCTACATTACGTTAGTTCTCTTTATGACTTTCCTCAAGCACATCGAAACTCGCCTTAAGTCTCTTGGAGTCGAATGCTCAATATCAAATGATGTGATCGTCATTCCAACCGATGATCGGACGGCGAAGCTGAGATTAGAAGATGGCTGGGAAGATGCGTATAGGCAATATCGACAAGCCCGGAGTTTGGAGTTTGATGCTCAAGCACGAACCCTTGTTCACAACAAAAGCGTCGAATACGTTTTAATTCGACTGGCTCCGGGCATGCCACTCATCGATAATTACGAACTACGTGACCCGACTGGAAATGTTGTGTCCATTGGCAGTGCTTCTATGACGTTCGCGCTCGCATTCTTTGATTCGCCTGAATATGAAGCCTACTTTAAAGCTCGGCTTGAGCGGCGATTACCTTCCATCACATCAAGGCGGGTTTCGTTCTTGATGTGGCAACCAACAACTGCAACCTACATAGCTAAGGGAAGAAAGACACCAGCCAATCTTAAAGAAGTTGGCGCTGGTGTGATCAAGAGATGCCTCTTCAAAATTTCTGTGGAGAAAGATGATTGCTTCTCTGTTTGGTCGCCAAATAATCGGCGCCTAAGTACCAATTATTTAGAAGACTATGAAGAAGACGAGACTATTCCGAGAAGCGAATATGATGAAAATGTCGTTAGCTATTACAAGGTCGCAAAGGCAAGCCCCTTCCCTAGCCAAAGCTTTCTCGCGTATTACAACGTCCTTGAATATCACTTTCTTCGAGTAGCGGAAGATCTTCTCCATCACAGGCTAACTGCGATGCTTAACGATCCTCGATTTCGCCCATCAAAAGATAGTTTAGACAAAGTGATCTCAGCTGTTCGCGGGCAAGATGCCAAGAATGACGAAACTGACATGCTCCGCAATGTACTGTACAGATACGTACAGGAGTCCGACCTAATCGAGTTCCTGAATCGAGTTGAGGACAAAGTCGGCGAAAAAATATACACCAAGAAGCGAACGATTTTTGGCGAACAGCTTGAGATTAGCCCAAGAGAGGGACATGCACTTTCTAATTCTGCCAACGCCCTAAAGCACATTCGAAATGCAATTGTGCACTCAAGTGACAGATATTCCCGCGAAGAGTGCCACATCCCTCTATCGCAAAGCGAGGGGACAGTTGAAGAGTTCATTCCCTTAGTACGATTTTTCGCTGAAAAGGTTATCTATGGCACGGCAGGTTGATCAATCAAGACCTAACCCGTCGTTCAAGCGGGACGCCTAACGGCGCCCCTTAATTAAAACGTTATGCATAAAGGCTTTTTATGAGCACTAAACAATTTGCCGCGCAAATGAAGTCGATGATTGAAGATATTAAGTCCAAAGGTACAGCGGCAATTTATTGCGACAACTTGATTGCCTATCTAGCAGAAGTTCAAAACTCACCTGAAATTGAACCAAAACCAATAGAAATTGAAAAATATAAAGCTGATTTACAAAACTGGATTGAAACGAATAAATTAACCCATGAAAGTAACTTAGAGATGTTTCGGTCAGTTATTTCATCAGGCCAAAATGCAATCAAATCATCTTTTCTTTTAAATGGTGGAGCTTCTGTTGCTTTGCTAGCATTCATAGGTCATTTAGCACAGTTCCAACCAAGTAAAGTCGCTGCTTTTGGGCATTGCTTGTTGCCATTTACTTTAGGTGTTTTAGCAATTTCTGTTACCTCTGGCTTTACTTATTTAAGTCAGTGGTTATATGACAGTCCCAATACATCTGCACGTAAAGCAGGTTTTGTTTTCAATATTCTGTGCATTATTCTCGGTCTTGCGTCTTATGCTTTTTTCACATGGGGGCTGTTTATTGCTCAAGGGTTGTTCACATCGTATGCATAACCCATCCATCAAGCGGGATGCCTAGCGGCGCCCCTTAATTTAACGTTAGCTCTCTTAAGGAAATATTATATGAAATATAAATATTCATTGCCTCTACTTCTCTATTTCTGTTTTGGTTACGCTTTAGCATTAGAATTCAACCCAGGCATAGCAATTGGAGCTGCAGGAAGAATAGCAGATTCTGACAAAACAACGTTTATCACATCATTTATTCCTGCAAACTCCACAGTTGACTCAACAGTTCCAGTTATATCCAAAGAGCTATTGAATGCAGCAAAAACAAAAAATAATTTGGCCATAATTGGACCTAACTACCAATTAAATGCATTAATTCTGAAAGCCGCGTTGCAAGGTCTGCCTGATGGATCTTTAGAGGGTGCAACAATCTTGTATGTTGGCGATGGTAAAGAGGACATAACTAATCTTGGCATATCAGCCCTAATGAAGGGCGCCATTTTACGCTCAGCTGTATATGCTGATAAATGAGTACCAACCCATCCATCAAGCGGGACGCCTAACGGCGCCGCTTAATTCAAACGTTAGAGCACAACTAGATAGCCTTGACTTCCGTGCCATAAAGGTATAATTTATATACCATGATAACTTTTGAATTCGACGAATCGAAGAGTCAGGCTAATCTTCTGAAACACGGTATTAACTTCATCGATGCTCAAAGATTGTGGAATGACCCAAGTTTGTTGGAAATACCAGCAAAAATAGAAGATGAGCCAAGATTCCTGATGGTAGGCATTATTGATGGAAAGTATTGGTCGGCCGTTATTACATACAGAGATACAAACATCAGACTTATTTCTGTTCGTCGCTCACGCACCGAGGAGGTTGCATTATATGAAAGCTAAAGATTTTGACCAACAATTCGACGAAGATGTCGACATCACGCAGTCTCTTGATTTATCAAAAGCAAAGCGCGTTCTACAGGAACAAAGGCGCGTCAATGTTGATTTTCCAACATGGATGATTGAGTCACTAGACCGAGAAGCTGGAATACTTGGTGTTACTAGACAATCAATCATTAAAGTATGGCTTGCTGAACGCTTGGAGCAAGCAGCTCTAACCCATCGGTCAAGCAGGACTGGCTAAAGCCAGCCTCTTACCTCAAACGTTAGGCGTCGATAGGTACTTTGGGCGAAATAAAATAAAAAGGCAAGATGAGGTTTTAAACAACCTTAACTAATAGTAAAAATAACGCGCTATATACAGCGATAAAAAATCTTATAAAAGCTAGTAAAGCCTGCCCGCTTGCGGGACGCCGCAAGTGTTTGTGAAGTTTTCAATGACGATCAATGTGTCTGCCTTTCATGGCTTAGCATTGGGTATTTTGACTAGCCAACATTGCCGCACCAAGCATGCCTGCTATATCTTGTGCGGTTGATAGTTGTACTTTCACCTTACCACGTAGTACTGGAATTAAATCGTGATCTAGGCGTTGATGAAAAGATTTTTCCATCAAAGACCAAGCGCCTGCCATGCCGCCGCCAATGACGATATGCGGCACATCAACCACTTTTAAAATGCTAGCGAGTGCTTGTGCTAAGGCGTTTGCGGCAATTTCATAGGCATGAATGGCATGCTTATCCCCTGCTGTTGCAAATGCCGCAATCTCTGCTGCGGTGTGTTTGCGTTGTGTGGCTTCTTGATAGCTTAAACTAACGCCAGTGGCTGAGGCATATTGCTCCATACAACCTAAGTTGCCGCAACCGCATAAACGCCCTTCTGGTACGACGGTGATATGGCCAGCTTCCATGGCGCAGCCGTGATGACCAACATGGGGTTGACCATTTAGGATTAATCCGCCGCCAACACCTGTACCTAAACCCAGATAAATTAAGCCTGTTGTAGGTTTGCCTGCTAAACAATATTCACCAAAAGCAGCAGCGTTGGCGTCATTTTCTACAATGACTGTTTTCTGTAAACGGTGAGTGAGATCATACGCTAAATTGACATTTTGCAAGCCTGGCAAATTAGGTGATTGCGCAATGGCATGGGTATCAGGATGGATAAAGCCAGGGAAGCCAATGCCAATATGAGCGATATCAGGATGATTTTTTAGCACGCTATTGATGCCATCTGTTGTTACATTGATGATGGTTTGCCATGCGGCTTCTGGTGTGTTGTTTTTACAAATCGTGGAAAAATCGGCTTGAAATCGGGTTTCTTCTATTAGGCTAAGCGCTTCAAATACGCCAATGCGAAGATTGGTTCCCCCGACATCAATACCAATGGCTTTAGCCACTTTAGACATTTACTGCACGCCCTGCTTCATAAACGACTTGTTTAAACTGCTGTTGATGTTTGTCTGTCAACTGTTCCCACGTAAAGCGCCAAGCCCAGTTATTGTCGATTGTGCCTGGTGTATTCATACGATGGGCGCCATCGAGTGCCAAAACATCTTGCATTGGTACGATGGCTAATTTTGCTGCGGTAGAAAAAGCGAGCGTGATTAATGCACTTGGCATATCAGGCTGATCATTATCTAAATAACGATGCAAATGATCTTTTACACGCTGGTCTGCTTGCTGATACCAACCCAGCGTTGTGTCGTTATCGTGTGTACCCGTATAAACAACGCTATTTTCTTCGATATTTTGCGGTAAATAAGGATTAGTTTCATCCCCACCAAAGGCAAATTGTAAAATCTTCATGCCTGGCATTTTGTATTTAAGGCGCAAGGCATCCACTTCTTCGGTAATAATGCCCAAATCTTCTGCTACTAAATGAATGTCGGGGCATTGTGCATAAATAGCGGCTAATAAGGCATCACCCGGTGCTTCAACCCAAGTGCCATTCATGGCGGTTTCTTCGTTTGATGGAATCTCCCAAGCGGCTTGCAGGCCCCTGAAGTGGTCTATTCTTACTAAATCAAATAACTCAGATTGAGTGCGCATACGCGCTACCCACCAAGCGTAGTTATCCTTCGCCATTTCATCCCAGTCGTAATGTGGGTTGCCCCAACGCTGACCAGTTTCAGAAAAATAATCGGGTGGCACGCCAGCGACAACTGTCATGGCGTTGTCTTCATCCAGCTTAAATAAATGTGGTTTTGCCCACACTTCTGCACTATCGTATGCAACAAAAATAGGAATGTCGCCAAACAGTGTAATATCCTGTGTATTGGCATACACTTTTAATGTATGCCATTGTTTAAAAAACAAATATTGATTAAATTTAACCTGATCAATAGCTATTGCTTGTTCAACTTGAAAGGCTTTTAAAGTGTCTGCATCACGATTTTTAAAGGGAGTATCCCATTGCGCCCAGCTGGCGTAGTTGAATTTTTTTCTTAAGACTGAATACAGTGAGAAATCGTCTAGCCAAGCGTAATGAATATCGCAAAATGCTTTAAACCCATCGAGAATATCTTTACTTACCTTTTTGCTTACTGGGTTACTGTGATAATTATCGTAAGCCACATGAAGTGCTTGCGCATGCGGCAAATGGGTCTCTGGCTCTGCAATTAATCCATCTTGCTGTAGCAGTTGCAAGCTAATAAACGCCGTATTGCCAGCATGTGCTGATACACATTGGTATGGCGAGTTATCAGCATGTGGCATATTAATTGGTAAGGTTTGCCACACGCAAACGCCTGATGAAGCAAGAAAATCGACAAACTGATAGGCATCTTGTCCTAAATCGCCACCAGGTAAAGAACTAATATGTAATAAAACACCAGCTTGTTTTGTGGTGCTATTAGCCATCCTCGCCCCTACGCATCGTACCTGCATTTTCAGCGTTTCCGCCACCCTCGCTGATGGCTTGATATAGGTTATCAGGGATGCTTTGCTCTAGCAATTCGTACAGATTGATTAAGTTTCTACGATAAAGCTGATCGAAACTTTTGACACTATCGGATGCATTGTAATCGCCGAACCACCAAAACCAATCTGATCCTTCACAAATGGCTAATTGTCGCTCACAAGCCGCTTGCTTTTCAGCATTCAAAGTGTGGATAGTATTGTCATACACTTTTTTTGCTTCACACAACAAATCCCAAGCTGCATTTTTGTCTGCGCTACCTATCCATGTGCTAAATGTGCCATAAACCCAACTACCCGCAGCTATTTTTGGTAATACTGGAATTGTGGGAAAGTGACCTGATTTTTGTAGTGCAATAATGTCAGTAAAGGTAGACATAATAATGTCAGGGTGATCGATTAATGCTTCATATAACTCTTTTAAGAAATAAAAGCCATTATACGGATAATACTCCCAAGCATTTTCGCCATCTAAAATCACGCTGACCACTTTGGGTTTTTTGGGGTTGTTATTTCTAATGTCTTCAAGATTAGCAATAAAATCTTTAACCGCATCCGACGAGTGCATTTTTGAATACTCAAAGCCAATTTTATCGGATAAATGATCATCTCTAAAAAAGCATAAAATATCATCTTTCCCGTTCGTAACACGATATGGCTCATAGAGATACTGATGTTTATCAACCACATTTTCGCCCGATTTAATCAGGCTATTGGCTAACACGCCTTGTCCAGTAGCGGCCCATTTCACGCCATGTTCTGCCATTAAAGACAGCCCGGCATGCGATACAGCACCTTCAGCGGGCCACATACCATTGGCATGTTGTCCAAAAATCTCTTGATGATATTGTTGCGCTGCTGCTATGTGGGCTTTCCCACGACTTGCTCCACCAGGATAGTGACTATTTATTGGCAGTGGCGCTTCAGGCATTGCATCTTTTGTTGAAGTAAAATCAATCAATAATGGCAAGATAGGATGATAATAAGGTGTTGTTGTCATTTCAATTTGCCCACGTGCCATGAGGGCTTTGTATCTTGGAATAAGCCCAACAATCGTGTTTTTAATTTCCCCAAATAACAACTGACGGTCTTCGAGACTAAATAACACACCTTTGTTCATGAGCGCTTTGATAACCTCGCTTTGTTGGCGCAAACTTTCACCACACCACGCCAAATGATACCAAACGAGCAAATCCGCTTTATATTGTGCTGATAAATAATGAAAATCGTAATCATCAGTCATGATGGACTCAACTTGCTGATAAATGTTGAGCAATCGTTGATAGTGCGGAAAAGGACTTAGCATCTTTTCGTGGTGCGCTTTAAAGCAACTCTCCACAATTAAACGACACTGATCTTGATTAATACCTGCTAAATTTGGCTCTATAAGCAATGCTAATAAAGGATCGCGAATCTCACCCTTATTGAGTTGCTCCGTATAGTCTAATAACTGCTCAACTAAGATTGGCACAAAGTTAAAGCTAACACGCGCCTTTGGGTGCTGCTCTAAATGAAAGGCCATATCACTATAGTCTTTCATTGCGTGTAAATAAGTCCAAGGCAACACATACTCACCAGTGCTTAAATCACGATAGTCTGGTTGATGCATATGCCAATACAAATTCAGATGGAGCTTGGGTGGTTGTATGGCCATAAAATTTCCTAACAAGTTACTATAACTAAATTCTTTAGGTATTTGATTTTTATTATATAACCCTATATAAATCTTGCCCCAGCATGTCTGGTGTAACCAGTACAATCCCCTTCTCTGAAACATAAAAACGTTTTGAATCTAATGCTAGATCTACGCCTATTTGCATCCCTTCTGGAATATAACAACCACGATCAATGACTACATTTTTTAACACTACATGACTGTTTATTGTTGATTTTGGCAGAATAACTGAATTCTCTACGGTGCAATAATCATTCACATGCACATCAGAAAACAAAACGGAGTTAGAGACGCTAGAGCCGCTAATTAAACAACCACCAGACACCAATGAATCGGTTGCTTTGCCTGTGCGTCCTTCGTCTTTAAAAACAAATTTAGCGGGCGGTAACTGCTCTTGATAAGTCCATATTGGCCATTCCATATCATACAGATTTAACTCAGGAATCACCTTGGTCAATTCCATATTAGCTTCCCAATAGGCATCTATTGTGCCTACATCACGCCAATAGTAATTGTTGTTTTGGCCAACGCAGCTATCGGTAAAACGGTGTGCCTGTACTACATATTTTTTAATCAAATGTGGGATGATGTCAGCGCCAAAATCATGTGACGATTTAGGATCATCAGCATCTCTAATCAGCTGCTCAAATAAAAATTTTGCATTAAAAATATAAATGCCCATGCTAGCAAAAGCCTGCGTCGGGTCACTAGGTATTGCTTCTGGGTTGGCTGGTTTTTCTGTAAAACCAACAACTCTATCATTGTCATTGACAGTGACGACACCAAATCCTTTTGCATCTTCTAAGGGCACATTGATACAAGCAATCGTCATATCAGCATTACTAGTTGCATGCGTTGCCAGCATTTTTCCGTAATCCATTTTATAGATATGATCGCCAGCCAATACCAGAATATAATCGCCGCCATTTTCTCTTAGCAAATCGAGATTTTGATAAACAGCATCCGCTGTTCCTTTGTACCATTGATCAGACAATCGTTGCTGTGCAGGAATAATATTAACGTACTCATTAAACTCACCACGTAAAAACCCCCAGCCACGTTGGATATGTTGAATCAGACTTTGGGATTTATATTGTGTAGCGACATTAATACGACGAATACCAGAGTTAATACAATTAGATAATGGAAAATCAATAATTCTGAATTTGCCGCCAAACTGTACCGCCGGCTTAGCGCGCCAATCTGTTAAGTTTTTCAGTCGACTACCACGACCGCCAGCAAGAATAATGGCTACCGTATTTTTTGTTAAATTACTGATAAAGCGATCTGCCTGCGGCTCTGCTCCGGCAGCGATTTTTTGACGACTATTGTGTTCATGATTTGACATACATAAATCCTAACAAAGCTGGTAATTAAGCATTCCTACGAATCACTTCTGCTTTATAATCACATTACCTTAATACAATCTAATTTAATAGTTATTATTAACAATTTTTAGAAAATCTTTGCCTGTGAAAAAAACAACCTCAATGACAAGTAGCGATGAGCGACACCTAGAAAGAATAATAAGCGCCCAACATCACGACCCCTTTCATTTTTTAGGGGTTCACCAAACCAATACGGGCTATGTACTCAGAGTGTTTCATCCACGTGCAGACAACATCTATTTAAAATCTGGTCAAGAATGGCTAGCATTAACCCGAGTTGCACACGAACCACTGTTTGAATTAAACAGCAAAAGCATCATATCAACACCTTGCCTACTTAAAATTGAGATAAATCAACATACATTTGAAATGTTTGATCCTTATACTTTTAACAATACAATCAGCCAAGATGATCTATATCTGTTTGGCGAAGGAAAGTTAAAGCAAGCCTATAAAATGCTGGGCGCACAACACTTAACTCAACAAGGTGTTGCTGGCGTTAGATTTGCGGTTTGGTCACCTAATGCAGAAAGAGTGAGTGTTGTTGGTAGCTTTAATGATTGGGATGGTCGTATTCATAGCATGCGTTCTCTTGGCGGTAGTGGCGTATGGGAGTTATTTATTCCACATTTGACTACGAATGATTTATATAAATTTGAAATTCGCAATCGCCATACTGGGCATATCTTAGTTAAAACGGATCCCTATGGTTTTGAATATGAGCAACGCCCAGGAACGGCTAGCAAAATTAGTGTAAGTACGCACCAATGGGCTGATGCTACCTGGTTAAAAAACAGACAAGAACGAGATTGGCTACATGCACCGTTTAATTGCTATGAGGTGCATCTAGGAAGCTGGCAGCGCAATCCGCAAGGCCATTTTCTGAATTATCGCGAACTGGCTAAAACACTAGTTCCACATGTGGCAGAAATGGGCTACACCCATGTAGAGTTATTGCCAATTACCGAACATCCATTAAATGAGTCTTGGGGCTACCAAACAACAGGCTATTTTGGTGTGACTAACCGATTTGGATCGCCAGATGATTTGCGCTTTCTGATTGATGCATTTCATCAAGCCAATATTGGCGTTATTTTAGATTGGGTGCCTGGCCACTTTCCAAAAGATGATTGGGCGCTTGCGCGTTTTGATGGCACTGCCTTGTATGAACACGAAGATCCTAGACTTGGTGAGCACCAAGATTGGGGTACTTATATTTTTAACTACGGCCGTAATGAAGTCCGTAACTTCTTAATTAGTAATGCATATTTTTGGTTAAATGAATTTCATATCGATGGTTTGCGTGTAGACGCAGTGGCGTCTATGCTTTATTTGGATTACTCCCGTAAAGCTGGAGAGTGGTTACCAAACAAGGATGGCGGTCGAGAAAATCTGGAAGTGATTGAATTTTTCAAACAATTGAACATCATGGTTGGGCAAGATTTTCCCGGCGTACTGACCATTGCAGAAGAATCAACTGCATGGCCTGGCGTTTCGAGACCTGTATACGCTGGCGGCCTAGGGTTTAGCATGAAGTGGAATATGGGCTGGATGAATGACACGCTGGCTTATATGGAAGAGGATCCTGTTCATCGTAAATACCATCATAACAAACTCACGTTTGGTCAATTGTATGCATATAGTGAAAACTTCGTTTTGCCCTTTTCACATGATGAAGTGGTGCATGGGAAAAAATCATTATTGAATAAAATGCCAGGGGATGAATGGCAAAAGTTTGCTAACTTGCGTTTACTCATGTGCTTACAAACAACTTCGCCTGGCAAAAAGCTCAATTTTATGGGCAATGAATTTGGTCAAACAAGTGAGTGGAATGTTAATGCCAGCCTAGACTGGCACTTACTTAACGACACCAACCCACATCATGGCTTTCACCGTGGCATACAACAATTAAATCGTGATTTAAATGATTTATATCAATCACTACCCGCTTTATATGAACTAGACTTCGAACCGGCTGGATTTGAATGGCTTGACTGTCAAGATGCAGATCAATCTACACTTAGTTTTATTAGACGCGGCAACAACAATAGTTTTGCTATAATAATACTGAATTTTACACCAGTACCAAGAGCAGGACAGCGTGTAGGCGTGCCAGTTTTAGGCACCTATAAAGAAATACTCAACACGGATGCAAGCTACTACAATGGCAGCAACATCAGTAATGGTGACAACATACAGTCTGAAAATGTTGGATGGATGAATCAACATCATTCCATTATTATCACTATTCCACCATTGGCAGGTGTTGTAATCACATTAGTTTCATAATAACCCGATAAAATAACTTTAAATTGACTAGAAAAATATATTGATAAATGGCAAGACTAACTCAACACCCTAGCTGGAAAACACTTTCTAAACACCAAGAAACCATCTCAGCATTGCATATGCGAAGCTTGTTTGAGTCGGATCCAAAGCGTTTTGAAAAGTTTAGTTTAACACTCGATGATCTATTGTTAGATTACTCTAAACATCGGATTACGGAGGAAACGCTTGGCTTACTATTTCAAATAGCGAATGAAGCAAAAATAGAAGCTTGGCGCGACCGTATGTTTGCTGGCGAAAAAATTAATATCACGGAAGATAGAGCGGTATTACATACTGCCTTACGTAACCGCAGTAATACGCCCGTTTATGTTGATGGTCATGATGTAATGCCTGAGGTGAATGCAGTGTTGGCACATATGCGCACTTTCTCTGAAAAAGTACGCAATGGCGAATGGAAAGGCTATACAGGCAAGTCGATCACTGACATTATCAATATAGGTATTGGCGGTTCAGATTTAGGTCCAGTGATGGTTTGCGATGCATTAAAACCCTATGCAAGCCCTCATCTCAATGTACATTTTGTGTCTAACATTGATGGCGCACACTTAGTCCGTGCATTAGAAAAATGCAATCCTGAAACAACTTTAGTGATTGTTGCATCAAAAACGTTTACCACACAAGAAACCATGACCAATGCACGGTCAGCACGCGCATGGTTCCTTGATACCGCTAAAGATGAAGCCCATATTGCCAAACATTTTGTTGCCTTATCAACCAATGCCAAAGCCGTTACAGCTTTTGGGATTGACAGCGCCAACATGTTTGAATTTTGGGATTGGGTAGGCGGTCGCTACTCACTTTGGTCGGCTATCGGCTTATCAATTGCGCTCTATGTCGGCATGGATAACTTTGAAGATCTGCTGGCGGGTGGTCACGCAATGGACAATCATTTTAAAACTGCGCCATTAGCACAAAATATGCCCGTCATTATGGCGCTAATTGGCATTTGGTATAACAATTTCTTCCATGCTGATTCGCATGCTATTTTGCCATACGATCAAGGTATGGCTCGCTTTCCAGCCTATATGCAACAAGCCGACATGGAAAGTAATGGTAAATTCATGTGCCGAGATGGTAAGCGCGTTCACTATAAAACAGGACCAATTATTTGGGGTGAAGCTGGCACCAATGGTCAACATGCATTTTACCAACTCATTCATCAAGGCACACCGATTGTGCCAGCTGATTTCATCATGCCGATTCACAGTCATTATGAAGTTGGCAGCAATGGAAACGAGCATCATAAAATATTGCTTGCAAACTTCCTTGCCCAAACACAAGCACTGATGCTCGGTAAAACAAAAGACGAAGCGCGTGCCGAATTAGAGCAACAAGGGTTGTCTGGTGATAAATTAGAAAAATTATTACCGCATAAAATTTTCGAAGGTGACCGCCCAACGACGTCAATTTTATTTAATAAACTAACGCCTCATACTTTAGGCAGACTTATTGCCCTTTATGAACATAAGATATTTGTTCAAGGCATTATTTGGGATATTAATAGTTATGACCAATGGGGGGTTGAATATGGCAAACAAATTGCTAGTCGCATTTTGCCACAACTGACTAATGATGAAGTGGTCACAAATTATGACAGTTCAACCAATGGGCTGATTAACTATACAAAGTCTAATACTTGAAAAACGCATAATTAAAACTGTACTATTTTTGCAAAAAAAAGCTGGGGGCATCCCAGCTTTTTTGTTTTATAACTTAGCGCAATGACCAACCTTTGCTTTTACTGTCAAAGCCAGTATGTTCAGCAATACTGGCACCCAACCTTTTAGCAAAGCGATCCGCAAAACTTTCCTGATAGGTAAAATCAACAATCTCTTTTTGTTTAATAATGTCTCTAGCAACATAATCCGTATTGCCAAGCGCATCGGCCAAGCCAAGTTTAATGCTTTCCTCTCCCGTCCAGAATAAACCACTAAATGTTTCTTCAGTTTCATTCAAACGGTCACCTCTTCCTTCTCTTACAACGGCTTTAAACTGCTCATGAATCTCGTTTAACATATTTTTGGCGTAAACTTCGTGCTCAGGTTTAACGGGTGAAAAGGGGTCAAGCATCGCCTTGTTTTTACCCGCAGTTAATAGGCGTCTTTCTATGCCTAGTTTTTCCATTGTGCCAGTAAAGCCATAGCCATCCATTAAGACACCGATAGAACCAACGATACTCGCTTTG
>CBFHHI010000032.1:0-20063 GCA_965655675.1 Methylophilaceae bacterium
CGAAGATGAAGGCGTTGAAGTATTAGGCGTGACCAGTTATGGTGATTTAGCCTCTTTTGCCCAACAGCAAAGTCGTGCATCTGCGTTTATTTTGTCGATTGATGATGAGGAAATTGTAGAAGAAAAACCTGAAGCAATTGAAACCTTACGTTCATTTGTTAAAGAAATTCGCTACCGTAATGATGATATTCCTATCTTCTTGCATGGTGAAACGCGTACTAGCCGTCACATTCCAAACGATGTATTACGCGAATTACATGGTTTCGTACATATGTACGAAGACACGCCAGAATTTATTGCACGCTTGATTATTCGTGAAGCAAAAACCTATTTGGAAGGGTTGCCGCCACCTTTCTTCAAAGCATTAACGCATTATGCAGCAGATGGTTCTTACTCATGGCATTGCCCAGGCCACTCTGGTGGCGTTGCTTTCCTTAAGTCGCCTGTTGGTCAAATGTTCCACCAGTTTTTTGGTGAAAACATGCTGCGTGCCGATGTATGTAATGCAGTTGATGAACTTGGTCAATTACTAGACCATACAGGCCCCATTGCCGCATCAGAGCAAAACGCCGCGCGTATTTATAATTGCGACCATCTTTATTTTGTGACCAACGGCACATCAACTTCTAACAAAATTGTTTGGAATTCAACAGTAGCGCCAGGTGATATTGTAGTCGTTGACCGTAATTGCCATAAATCCATCTTGCATGCCATTATTATGACAGGGGCGATTCCTGTCTTTTTAATGCCAACGCGTAACCATTTTGGCATTATTGGCCCAATTCCAAAAAGTGAATTTACTTGGGAAAATATTCAAAAGAAAATTGCACAAAACCCGTTTATTACCGATAAAAATGCTAAACCACGCGTATTAACCATCACGCAATCAACTTATGACGGCGTGCTGTATAACGTGGAAGAAATCAAAGAAATGCTTGATGGCAAAATTGATACTTTGCATTTTGATGAGGCTTGGTTACCTCATGCAACTTTCCATGATTTTTATGGCGATTATCATGCCATTGGTGAAGACAGACCGCGCTGTAAAGAGTCGATGGTTTTCTCAACCCAATCCACTCATAAACTATTAGCAGGCTTAAGCCAAGCCTCACAGATTTTGGTTGAAGATGCAATAAACAACAAACTTGATCGTGATGTATTTAATGAAGCCTACTTAATGCACACCTCAACCAGTCCGCAATATTCAATTGTGGCTAGTTGCGACGTGGCGGCAGCCATGATGGAAGCCCCTGGTGGCAAAGTCTTAGTAGAAGAATCCATCATGGAAGCGCTCGATTTCCGCCGTGCGATGCGCAAGGTAGACGAAGAATGGGGCGCAGATTGGTGGTTTAAAGTATGGGGTCCTGATGATTTATCAGAAGAAGGCATCGAAGAACGCGACGCATGGATGTTAAAAGCCAATGAAGATTGGCACGACTTCGGCAATTTAGCTGAAGGCTTCAATATGCTAGACCCAATTAAAGCGACCATCATTACACCAGGCTTAGACATACAAGGCACGTTCTCTGACAAGTTCGGCATTCCAGCTGCTATTGTGACTAAATACTTAGCTGAGCACGGTGTGATTGTTGAGAAAACAGGTTTGTATTCGTTCTTTATTATGTTCACCATCGGCATTACCAAAGGCCGCTGGAACACCATGGTAGCTGCTTTACAGCAATTTAAAGATGATTACGATAAGAACCAGCCAATTTGGAAAGTACTGCCTGAGTTTGCACAAAAGCATCCACAATATGAACGCTCAGGTTTACGCGATTTATGCACGCAAATTCACGACGTTTATAAAGCCAATGATATTGCGCGCCTCACAACTGATATGTATTTGTCAAACATGGTGCCAGCCATGAAACCAACAGATGCGTTTGCCAAAATGGCGCACCGTGATATTGATCGTGTGGCAATTGACAACTTAGAAGGTCGCACTACTGCTGTTTTATTAACGCCTTATCCACCTGGCATTCCACTTTTAATTCCAGGTGAGCAATTCAATAAGGTGATTATTGATTACCTCAAATTTGCACGTGTCTTTAATGAGCGCTTCCCAGGCTTTGAAACAGACGTGCATGGCTTAGTGAAAGAGGTAGTGAATGGCAAAGCCATTTATTATGTGGATTGTGTGCGCCCGTAAAAATGAATTATGCTGACTTATCAATCCTATTTCGTTGATAAGTCACATAACTAAAGGCTAAACCATTTTCTGCTTGATACGACTCGCGACTTAGTTCATTCCACTCTGTCAGATCAAAGTTTGGCAAAAAAGCATCGCCTGCAAAGTCTGCATTCACCTCGGTGAGGTAAATCTTATCTGCATGCGCAAAACCCTGTTGATACAATTCAGCACCACCAATTAGAAATACTTCATCATCTTCAGCGCAAACAGTTAGCGCTTGTTCGATACTATGCACCACCATCGCACCTTCAACGTGATAATCCTTATTACGCGTCACAATCACCGTCGTTCTACCGGGCAACAAACGCCCTAAAGACTCATAAGTTTTACGCCCCATTACAATATGATGCCCCATCGTTAACGCTTTAAAACGCTTCAAATCTTCAGGCAAATGCCAAGGCAAAGTATTGTTAATACCAATCACATTGGCATTAGCAACAGCAACGATAATAGAGAGTTTAGTCATATTTACACGCTAAATGGGTAGCTAATCGCTTCATGACATTGATAGCCTTGCACATCAAAATCATCAACCGTTACCCATGTTTCTAAATCTTGTAGCGTTTTAATGTCAGGGTTCATAATGAGCTGTGGCGAGGGGAACGGTTCACGTTTCAGTTCTACATTTTGCATCAAGTCTAACTGATCTTCATAAATATGGGCATTGACAATTTTATGATAGGCTTTGCCTACTTTGTGGCCTGTTATTTGCGCCATAATCGCGAGCAAGAAATACACTTGTACCATATTAAAATTCAAGCCTAATGGCACATCACAGCTTCTTTGTGTGCTGTTGAGATAGAGTGTGTCATCCAGTAATGAAAAGTGGTGGCTATACATACAAGGACGCAAGCAACCCATGTGAAAAACACCAGGATGATAGAAAGTGAAAATCTCACCGCGATTATCAATCCCTGCACGTAAATTATCATAGATATTTTTCAGCACATCGACTGATCCGCCATCAGGTTTAGGAAAATTGCGTCCCACTTTTCCGTAAATCAATCCACAGTCATCTTCACCTTTACGGTAAGGGTTGGCGAGCCAATCTTTGTTGAGATTGGCATTGGCATCCCAGGTTTTGGTGCCAATTTTCCTGAAATCTGCCGCATTATCATAACCACGAATATAACCAATCATTTCCGCAATCGCTGATTTATAGTAGCTTTTTCTTGTAGTGACTAGTGGAAACTGTCCTTGATCAACATCGTAGGTCAGATCTGCATTAATCACCGTTAAGCAACGTTTGCCTGTTCTTTTATTCTCAACCCATTTACCTTCGTCAATGATTCTTTGGCAAAGCGCTAAATACTGTTTCATGCGACTTTTTCTTGGATAAAGGATTTAATGGCATCCACGCTCACATCCATGACGGTGAATTTCTGAGGTAGGTCTTCTATTCCTTTTAGACTTGCTGGCCTTGGCGGTATATCGCCTAAGGCCTCGACCAAGGCATCTTCAAATTTAGCTGGCAATGCTGTTTCAAGTACAACCATTGGCTTGCCTTGCTCTTTGTATTCTAATGCTACTTTGAGTCCATCAGCTGTATGTGTATCAATTACTACGCCATATTTGGCATAAGTCGCGCGTATGGTTTTCATACGTGCTTCATGATTGCTGCTACCTGAGACAAACCCAAACGTTCTGACTTTTTTCAATAGCTTCTGAATATCAAATGCACCGCCTTGATCAACACCTGCCCACAACTCACGCACTTTGTCGCCATTTTGGTCTAATAAGTCGTAAATAAAACGCTCAAAATTTGACGCTTTACTAATATCCATAGAAGGGCTTGAGGTGTGATATGTATTGGCTGAACCACGTGGGCGATAAACGCCTGTTCTGAAAAATTCGTCTAGCACATCATTTTCATTGGTAGCCACAACCAGCCTATCAATTGGCAAACCCATCATACGCGCAATGTGTCCAGCACAAACATTACCAAAGTTACCTGATGGCACAGAAAAATCCACTTTTTGATCATTGCTATTCGTCACAGCAAAATAGCCCTTAAAGTAATACACTACTTGCGCGACTATCCTGCCCCAGTTAATAGAGTTAACTGCGCCGATTTTATATTGGGCCTTAAATGCGGCATCGTTTGAGACTGCTTTCACCATATCTTGGCAATCATCAAATACACCATTCACGGCGATATTAAAGATATTCTCGTCTTGCAGACTAAACATTTGCGCTGTTTGAAAGCGACTCATCTTTTTATGCGGTGACAGCATAAACACACGAACGCCTTTTTTACCACGCATCGCATACTCGGCTGCCGAACCAGTATCACCCGAAGTTGCACCGAGAATATTGGTGGTTTCACCTGTTTTAGTCAGTACATATTCAAACAAATTGCCAAGCAACTGCATTGCCATATCTTTAAAGGCTAAGGTTGGACCATTGGAAAGTGATAATAAATACAAATTATCTTCTAGCTTAAGAGTTGGTGTAATGTCGTCAGCTTTTTGACCTTTTCTAGTAAAGCTATAGACCTCAGCCGTGTAGGTTTTGTCAATAATAGCGCGCAAATCTTGTGCAGGAATGTCATTATCTGCAATCAAGCGAGACAAAATAGCAAAAGCTAAATCACGATAATTCATATCGCGCATCGCTGTTAAATCAGCGTCATCAAATTGTGGATATTGATCTGGCATATACAAACCGCCATCTGGCGCTAATCCGCCAAGCAATACTTGGCTAAAGCTTAATGCAGGAGAATGCCCACGTGTACTTAAATATTTCATGCTTAACCTAATGTCTCCATGCGCAATTTAATAACACGGCCAGTGACCGTTGCCAGCGCTTCAATTTCAGCAATGGCTGTGTTCATGTTTTTCTCGATCGTCATGTGCGTTAAGAAAACCATGTCCGTTTTTGTTGTTTCAGCAGCCTGCTCTTTTTGTATCATGGCATCGATAGAGATGCCTTTATCCGCTAGTATTTTTGTTACCGCCGCAATTACACCAGGCTTATCGGTTGCATGCATACGTAAATAATAAGCACTATTAATCTCTGCTATGGGCAACACTTTCAAATCTTGTACTTGATCTGCTTGATAGCCTAATGCGGGCACGCGTTGCGTCATTGTTGCCTCTTTTAATCTTGCCACATCAATCAAATCAGCAATCACTGCACTCGCTGTTGGCTCTGCACCAGCGCCAGCGCCATAATATAAAGTTGGCCCAACTGCATCACCCTGCACAACAACCGCATTCATTGCACCATCTACATTCGCTACCAAGCGCTTTTCTGGAATTAACGTTGGATGTACGCGCAACTCAACACCTTGATCTGTTCGTTTTGCAATACCAAGCAACTTGACGATATAACCGAGCTCTTTCGCATATTGGATATCCGCTTGCGCTAGCTGGGTAATGCCTTCTGTATACACTTCATTAAATTTTAGTGGCATACCAAAAGCAATGGCAGACATAATGACCAATTTATGCGCCGCATCTATTCCCTCAACATCAAAGGTTGGATCTGCTTCTGCATAACCTAAACGTTGCGCTTCACCAATCACCTCTTGATAAGCCAAGCCTTTTTCGCGCATTTGCGTCAAAATAAAATTAGTGGTGCCATTAATAATACCAGCCACCCACTGAATGCGGTTTGCACCCAAACCTTCGCGCAATGCTTTAATGATTGGAATGCCGCCGGCAACGGCAGCTTCATAAGCTACTATAACGCCCATTTTTTGCGCCGCAGAGAAAATTTCATTACCATGCAGAGCAATTAAGGCTTTATTGGCAGTCACGACGTGTTTCTTGTTGGCAATGGCTTGCAACACCAAGTCCTTAGCAACGGTATAACCACCAATCAACTCAACAACCACATCAACTTCTGGATTTGCTACCAATGCAAACGCATCATCAGTCATATTGACTTCGCCTTGAGTCAGCTCATTAATACGCTCAATATTTCTATCTGCTACATGGGTTACTTTGATACGCACCCCTGTACGGCGTGTCATTTCTTCATGGTTCCGCGCCAAAACGGTATAGGTGCCACCACCAACTGTTCCTAATCCCAAAATACCTACATTGAGTTGCTTCAAACTTTTGCTCCAAACTTCATTCTGTAATTTTTTAAGAATCTGGCAATACGCTCAATTGCCAATGTTAAATCATCCACATTAGGTAAAAACACCACGCGGAAGTGGTCGGCTGTTTTCCAATTAAAGCCTGAGCCTTGTACTAATAATACTTTTTCTTCTTCTAATAAATCCAATACAAACTGCTGATCATCTTCAATTGGATAGATAGCAGGATCGAGTTTTGGAAATAAATACATCGCTGCTTTGGGCTTAAAACAGGTCACACCTGGAATCGCCACTAACATGTCATAAGCTAAATCGCGCTGCTTGCATAAACGCCCACTTGGCGCCACTAAATCATCAATGCTTTGATATCCGCCTAGAGCAGTTTGTATAGCGAGCTGTCCTGGTACATTGCTACACAAGCGCATAGAAGCCAACATATTCAGCCCTTCTATATACTCTTCTGCATGCGATTTATCGCCTGAAACAATCATCCAGCCAGCGCGATAACCACAAGCACGGTAGTTTTTGGATAGTCCATTAAAAGTAACAAAAAGAACATCATCGGCTAGCGAAGCCATGGAAATATGCTCATTGCCGTCGTAAAGCACCTTATCATAAATTTCATCAGCAAAAATCACCAAACCATGATGACGGGCAATCTCAATAATAGCGATTAATGTTTCTTTAGGGTACAAGGCACCAGTTGGGTTATTAGGATTAATCACCACAATTGCACGTGTATTGGCATTGATTTTTGATTCAATGTCTTGCAAATTAGGTAACCAATCATTATCTTCCTCGCACCGATAGTGCCTTGCTGCGCCGCCCGCCAAGGTAGCTGCAGCTGTCCATAAAGGATAATCTGGCGCTGGCACCAACACTTGGTCACCATTATTTAATAAGCCTTGCATTGCCATCACAATCAGCTCAGAAACACCATTGCCAATAATAATGTCATCCACGGTCACACCAGCAATATGCTTGCTTTGTGTGTAATGCATAATGGCTTTTCTGGGCTCAAACAATCCTTTGCTGTCCGTATATACGCCAGACTTTACAATATTACGAATGACATCCTGTTGAATTTCATCTGGCACTTCCAGTCCAAATACGCCTGGATTACCAATATTCAATTTAATAATACGCTGTCCTTCGTCTTCCATTTCCCGCGCACGCTCAAGCACAGGACCGCGAATGTCATAACAAACATTATCGAGTTTATTGGATTTTTTAAGCTTCTGTTTAGGACTTGTATTCATATTGGCATTCGCATGGTAACAACGCTAGTGATGTCTAAAGATTGTCACTTTTATTGACAAAGACGTTATCTTACCTTGTGAGTACCTATGCAGGCAATTAAACTAAGATGCAAATTAACGATTTATGATAAGAATCAAGACACCCTTTGATTGAACACATTTATATAACATCTAATTCAATACAAACCTGATTAAAATTGGTTAAAATAAAAGCCTATGAAATTGCATTTAACACAGCCAGAAGATACCAACCTTATTACCGCATATGAAGATAACTTTATTGAGGTGAATAAAAAGCGTTATACCCAGCATTTAATCGTCATGCCAGAAAAGATAGTCCAAGATTGGCCGGTAGATGGTTTTGCGCATCTATCTGCGCAGCACTTTAGTGACATGCTTGAACTGAAGCCAGAAGTTGTTTTATTAGGCACAGGGAAAACACACCAATTTATTCATCCTAAACTAACAGTTGCTCTGATAGAAAAAGGAATTGCCGTGGAGTGCATGACTACAGATGCCGCATGCAGAACCTATAATATATTAATGAGCGAAGGTAGGCATGTGGCTGCTGCGCTTCTTTTACCCAGCATGATGGTGTTGGCAGACAAATAATTAGCCTTTTACAACACGACACAAAACCAGCATGTTGATACACAGTGTCGCATATGCTTGATTACACATATGCGACTCTCAGACTTATAGATTTTTAGTGGATAAAGTTAAGGTTGCGTTGGTACCGCCAAACCCAAAACTATTAGAAAGTGCTGTTTCTATTTTGACATTATCGATCCGCTGACGCACGATATGCAAACCTTCAGCAGCTGGGTCTAAAGTATCGATATTCGCAGAAGCTGCAATAAAGTTATTTTCCATCATGATTAAAGTATAAATAGCTTCGTTCACACCCGCAGCACCAAGCGCATGGCCAGATAGCGACTTGGTAGAGGCAATCGCCACTGACATATTGCCAAATACTTCACGAATAGCCTCTAGCTCTTTGGTATCGCCAACAGGCGTTGATGTACCGTGTGTATTAATATAATCCACTTTTTCAATTAGTTTGCCATCATGTCCTTGCAAAGCCAAATTCATACAACGAACAGCACCCTCTCCGCTTGGCGCAACCATGTCGTAACCGTCTGATGTTGCGCCATAGCCAACCACTTCTGCGTATATTTTTGCCCCGCGCGCTTTGGCATGTTCATACTCTTCTAGCACCACAATACCGCCACCGCCAGAAATCACAAAACCATCACGATGTGCATCATATGTTCGTGAAGCTTTTTCTGGTGTGTCATTATATTTGCTCGATAATGCTCCCATCGCATCAAATAAAAAGCTCATGGTCCAGTGTTCTTCTTCGCCACCGCCAGCAAATACAATATCTTGTTTACCCAATTGAATTTGCTCAACGCCAGCACCAATACAATGCGCGCTGGTTGAACAAGCTGAACTGATGCCGTAATTAATACCTTTAATTTTGGCACCTGTCGCCAAGCAAGCTGCAATACCGCTACTCATGGTTTTTGTGACCATATAAGGCCCTACACGACGGATACCTTTTTCAGCCAACGTAGTTGTGCTTTCGAGCATGCTTTCGGTCGATGTACCGCCTGCACCAACAATTAAACCTGTGCGAACATTAGAAACCAACGATTCTGGCAAAGATGCGTCCGCAATTGCTTCTTGCATCGCAATCCATGTATAGGCGTGCCCTTTAGCCATAAAACGCAATAATTTGCGGTCAATATGTGCATCAATATCTAGATTTTTAACAGACCCAGCCACGTGTGAACGCAAACCGCGTTCCGCATACTCAGGTTGGTAAGTGATACCTGACCGACCCTCGTAGAGGCTATTTTTTACTTCCTCTTTATTATTGCCAAGGCTAGAAACAATGCCTAATCCCGTAATCACAACACGTTTCATTACGTGCTTCTCCCTGCTAACTAATTAAAAATTATCTGTACGTGTGAATAAACCCACACGCAAATCAGTTGCCACATAAATATCTCTACCATCAATACTCATCGTAGCATCGGCAATTCCCATGACCAATTTGCGCATAATGACACGCTTCAAATCAATCGTATAAGTTGCCATTTTGGCACTAGGTAATACTTGCCCAGAGAATTTAACCTCACCTGCTCCTAATGCACGACCTCTACCAGGGCCACCTTTCCACCCTAAATAAAAACCAACTAATTGCCACATTGCATCCAAACCTAAACAGCCAGGCATCACAGGATCACCCGTAAAATGACAATCAAAAAACCATAAATCTGGCTTAATATCTAATTCTGCAATAATTTGTCCATTGCCGTATTTACCACCCTCATCGGTAATGCTCACAATACGATCAAACATTAACATAGGGGGCAATGGTAGTTGCGCATTACCTTCACCAAACATTTCTCCACGCCCACATGCGAGTAAATCTTCTTTAGTATAACTATTTTGTTTTGCCATTATGTTTATTCTTTATCAGTTGAAATATGATTAACGCTATTTTCGCTGGAAAATGACTTTCATGAAACCCCTAACTGTTATTTATATTATTAGTATGTGAATAATCACCAGCAATTTTAACTATACAAACCTGTATACACTATTTGAAAAATGGTTTACCATTGTTACATTATGTTACAAATAGTTTTCATTTTTACCAATCTTAATATTAGGAAAACACGATGAGCGATCGTCAACTAACCGACTGGCGCCAACATGCCTTGGCATTAGAATCTGAAGTCAATAAAGTCGTCGTAGGTCAAAGCAACCCAATCCGACTAATTACCACTTCCATTTTTGCACGCGGACATGTATTGCTTGAGGGTGATGTTGGCGTGGGAAAAACAACCTTATTACGTGCGATTGCTCGTGGTGTTGGTGGTGCGTATCAGCGTATTGAAGGTACGATTGATTTGATGCCAAATGACTTGGTTTATCACACTTACTTAGGCGAAGACGGTAAGCCACATGTGAGTCCAGGACCAATTTTAGAAGCTGGTGAGGACTTATCCATTTTCTTCTTTAACGAAATCAATCGTGCGCGCCCTCAAGTGCATTCATTGTTATTGCGTGTGATGGCAGAGCGCACGCTCACTGCTTTTAATAAAGAGCATCATTTTCCGCACATGTTAGTGTTTGCGGATCGTAACCAAGTGGAAAAAGAAGAAACGTTTGATATTCCATCCGCAGCACGCGATCGCTTTATGATGGAAATTCCAATTGTGGTGCCAAAAGACCATAACATTATGGAATCATTAGTATTTGATACGCGATTCCATAATGTAGACAAACTGGTAGCGGGTGTGCCAGAAAATATTTTGCAATATAAAGAGCTCAATGCTTTTTCTGCTCAATTGCAAGATAGCATTAGCGCCAGCCCTGCGTTGCGTCAATACGCACTTGAGCTGTGGCAAGCAACAAAATCCCCATTAGACTATGGCGTTAAGGTGTCTGGTGTGGATATGAATCGTCTGGTGCTTTCAGGTGCCAGTCCACGCGGCATGGGCATGTTACTCAGAGCGGCTCGTGTTAATGCATGGCTTAATAACAGAGATGCTGTATTACCAGATGATATTCATGCGGTATTCCACGAAACCATTGCCCACCGCGTGGTCTTTAGCCCGGTGTATGAGATGCGACGCACGGAAATTGCACGTGAAATGTTAGATGGCATTATTAATGTGATTGCCGCACCATAAGCACGGTTGATGAATAATGCAGCCTGATCACATTAAAGAGTTTAGTTACCACATTAATTGGCGCTCTAATTCGCGTCGACCTGGTAGTCATCGAAGCAATCAACGTGGGATGGGAATGGAGTTTCGTGGTCACGCCACGCTACTTTCTTACCCTGATCCGAGGAGAATTGATTTACGCCAAACCATTCGTGATCCAATGGAGCAAATTTATGTGCGCATTTTTAATCAAAAAAGTGCGGCGCCTGTGTTTGTATTGTGTGATCTCTCAGGCTCTATGCAATATGGTAGTCACCAACGCAAAATTGAGATTGCTGCTGATATTACCCAATCGGTTGCGCAATCAGTTACCCATAATGGCGACCCATTTGGATTTATCGGTTTTGATGATGAGGTTCGTGAAGATTGGATTAGCACCCTTTCTGCAAGACCACACATTGCCATCGAAATGGCTGAACGATTACGAGAGTATCAACCAGGCGAGGTTGGCAGTACAGCACTCATTGACACTGTTCGCATGTTGCCACGCGAGCGCTCTTTAATTTTCTTAGTCTCCGATTTTCATATGCCAATGGCGGATTTAGAAGCCTCACTGGTATTAATGTTGCGTCATCATATTATTCCTATGGTGTTATGGGATACAGCAGAATATACCGACTTGCCTGAGTTTGGTATTGCAAATGTAACCGACCCTGAAACCGGCACAAAACGCACTTTGTTTTTGCGTAAAGAATACAGAAAACGCATCTTAGAAACCTTTACTCAACGGCGCAAAGCCATTGAAGATTTATTTTTGCGTTTTGATATGCAACCTTTTTTTGTAACCAACCAATTTGATGCCGACTTATTAGGCGACTACTTCCATCAATATGTCGCTGCTTAATCATGATGAGTAAAACCATGCAAACAAGTCATAGAACACCAATTACGCTCATTCAACTATTGAGCATATGCGCTTTATTCTTTTCACAGTCGCTATATGCAGAAGTTAAATTGCCTAGCGTGGACGATAAATATGTTGAATTAAAGATTGAAGACCCTGTCCGCGATGCTGGTTATGTTGTCGGTGATATCCTTAAAAGAACCATCACTATCACTATCAAAAAACCATATCAACTCATTGACGAATCGCTACCGATAGTTGGTTACGAGCACCGTTATAAAGGTCAGGTATCTGGTATAGAGTTGTCTGCCATTAACAAAAAGACAACCGAAAACGCTGATAGTGAAACGCACGTGCTTGACTTAAGTTATCAAGTGTTTAAAACAAATCGCGTCGCCAAGCCAGCAGCATTGCGCGCGGAAATACTAAGATTGCGTAATACAGAAAACATTAAAGAGACGGTAGAGTACCGGATTCCTTCGTTTAATTTTAGAGTGTCTCCATTGTCTGTCATTGGCCAAGTGAAATTAGACCAAGAAATGTACCCACTCATCCCACCACTGACTTTGGATAGCGCTCATATCATTTTACGATTAAAAATATTAGCTGGGATATTGGTATTATCGTTAATCGGCTTGCTTTATATCGTTGGTACCTATGCTTGGTTGCCAAGAATGGGAGCGCCATTTGCCAAAGCTTATCGTGATATCAAAAAAATGGACAACACACCAGAAGGCATTAAACGAGCAGTATCTCGTTTGCATGAATCGCTCAACAAAACTGCTGGTGCTAGTCTCTTTAGCCACAATTTAGATGTTTTTATCGCTAAGCAGCCTGCCTTTGCACCAGCTAAGCAAGAAATCGAAGCGTTTTTTGGTTTGTCGCATCAAGTATTTTTTGAAGATCGCTCACACGCGCTCCATCATGACAATCCAAAAGAGTGGTTACTAAACTTATGTCTTAATTTGCGTCACTGCGAGCGTGGTTTACTACCAGATATCACAAAAGGAGATCGCACTTAATGGCTTTTACTAATCCATTAGTGTTGTGGTTATTGCCATTCGCTTTGTTACCAATGCTGCTTGAGCGATCGCACACCAAAACCTACTCATGGGTAGAAATGCTTCCAGATGACTCGCTCTCAGACTTAATAGGCCTATTGCTTAAGCTATTAGCAACGATCAGCATTGCTTTTATCATCTTTGGTATTGCAGACCCGCATACACTGGAACAAAAAGTAGAGAAAATAGGTATTGGTGCGCAAATTGGATTGGTGCTTGATAGAAGCGCTAGTATGGATGACCCTTTTTCTGGTGGTGTTGCAGCTGGTAATGTTGGTGAAACAAAATCTGCCGCGGCCAGTAGGCTGATGACAGCGTTTGTGAATGCCCGCGAGAATGACATGATTGGCATTATTACTTTTAGTAATTCTGCAATGTACGTATTACCACTTTCTGGCAATCGAGATGCTGTTTTGTCTGCTATCAAAGCCACAGCTGGTAACGCCTTATTCCAAACCAATATCGGTGCTGGCTTAACCAGTGCCGTCAGCTTGTTTAAAGAAGTGCCAGATTCTGGCTCGCGCGCTATTATTTTAATCTCAGATGGCGCAGGTAAAATGGATGGTGTAGTACAACAAAAACTAAAAGATTGGTTGCAACAATTCAATATTGCTTTGTATTGGATTGTATTAAAGCAACCAGGCGGTATTAGTATTTTTGATCCAAAATATGAAAATTGGAAAGAAATGGAGTTACCGCCAGTTCAAATTGAACTGCATAATTTCTTTAAAACACTGAATACACCTTTTCAAGCCTATGAAGCTGATGATCCTAAATCACTAGAGACAGCTATCTTTGATATTAATAAAAAGGAAAAGAAGCCCATTACTTACATAGAAAAAATACCAGGGAAAAACTTTACCCAAATCTGCTATCTGATTGCTGCTTTAATGATTGCTTTGTTACTTGGTGTTAAATATTTGGAGAATAAAACATGGCGCTCGGCTTAAAATTGTTAACTGTTAAACAGTTGACTTGGTTATTGGTGATATTAGCATTGCTTTGTGTTATCGGCATTGCACATCAAGTCAATAGACTGAATCAAATCAATGCCTTTAATACGGCTGTTACTGCTGGAAACTCACCAGAAACCGATAAAACAAGTTATGAAGCAAAGTATGCACAAGCCTATTGGTTAGCCAAAAAAGACTATTACAAAGAAGCAACAAAGCTATTTACTGGCCTAACACAAACGAGTACAGCAAGTAACCGAGCAGCTGTTTTTCACAATATTGGCAATATGTTTTTTCTGAAAGCACTCAGAATTGATGCAGGCAATGACCCAAGAGCACGTGACGAAGCTGAATATTTGCTAACAGAAGCAAAAGCCTCTTATAAAAATGCCGTCAAACTCGATAATAGCAACTGGGGAACCCGTCGTAATTTAGATCGTGTACTGTCGTTACTACCAGAAGTACCGACACCAGGCGTCAGCGACTCCGACTCTCCTGGCATTATTATGGGTAATATTCCTGTTGGATTGCCTTAACCGTAATTGAGACAAAGCAGATAAAGCGATAGCATGCAAAATTGGATAAATTATTTAAAAAAGAATAAAGACGCTGCCTTGTTAAGTGGCGCACTAGTGCTATTGATTGTCGCTATGTTCCGCCCTACCTTGCCAGTTAAACACAATATTTATACTTATTTGTTAGTTGCTGATATTTCACAAAGCATGAACACAGCTGATATCAAACAATTAAATGGCAAAACCATCACACGCATGGAGCATATGCAAACACTGATGCATGAGGTTGTTTCTTCTTTACCATGCGGCACCAAAGTGGGTATATCTCTATTTGCTGGCGTGAGTACCGCTGCGCTTTATCATCCAATTGAAGTATGTGAAAACTTCCATGCTATTCAAGATACGATTGACCATTTAGATTGGCGTACTGCATGGTCTGGTAATAGCCGTATCCGTGAAAACCTTTATAGCATTTCAAGAACATTACGTTCTTTCCCTAAAGAGCTTGTTGCACAGGTGGTGTTGTTTACTGACGGTGAAGAAGCACCTAAGCTCCACGTTTTTAATACTAAAGATCTAAAAGGTCTGCAGGATGCTAAAGACTGGTTGCTTGTTGGGATTGGGAGTGAAGAAGGCGCAGCCATTCCAAAGCTCAGTCAAGATAATCAAGTGATTGGATATTGGTCAAACGAAAGCTTTGCATTACAACCAGGCATTGCACAAATCTCTGAATCGAATATTGGTACTAGAAATGACAGTGTTGCCTCTGGCGAATTTGACCGTTACATATCCAAGCTAGACGAAGCGTATCTGAAAGAGATTAGCAAAGAAATCGATGCACTTTATGTCCGCGGAGACAACATTCGTAGTGTGTTAAATGCCATGAGCAAACAAAAGCCTGCACGACGTGATATTGCACCTTTTGATATCAGTTGGATATTAGCTGGATTAGCAGGACTATTATTGCTAGGCGCTTACTACAGCAAACACCCATTTAAGCGCATGGCAGAAACAATAGGTTTTTATAAACGATCACTTAAAAAGCACTCTGAAAAAGAAAGTGCAATTGCACACGATAACTATATTAACTAAGCTTCTGAATGTCTCCACCAGCGTAACCACACTCGTAAATGACGATGTGGCACTGCAGCACTATCAGCAAACATAATCAGCGGAGGTAAAGCGCCAAACCAGTATTTTGTTTGATCCGCTCGCTGGCAATTAAGAATCACCATTCTCGAATGAATAAAACTTGTTGGCGCAATAATCGGGGTCAATTGTTCGCCCCGTTGATTAGTCAATCGTAACTGGCCACTTGCATTCACTTCAATGCGTTGCCAAGACCATGGCAACACTCCTAAAGCATCACGCAAACTATAATAAATTGTTGAAATAATAATGGCACTTAACAAAAAAAATTTAAATAATGTGTGTATTGGTAATATGGTAATTATCCAACAACTTGATATTGCAATCAGACCAAGCAACCCCAATAATAAGAATGATGGTTTGATAACAATATCAACAGTTTGAGTTAAATGCATTTTCATATAAGGATATAGTGGCATGACAGAAACAAATTGGCAATCCAACTTAGTCGCACAAGGCGCAGTGTACGAAGATGGGATAGTTCAGCATTTTGGAGATGCGGCGCAATCACTACAGGCAACAGCTACTACCAACACCTTGTGTGATTTATCGCATCTTGGTTTGCTGGCGCTTACTGGCGAAGATGCAACTACTTTCCTGCAAGGTCAGGTAACCAATGATGTGAAGGCTTTAAATGGCAACAATGCCCACTTTACCGGCTACTGCTCGCCTAAAGGCCGCCTAATGGCGCTGTTCTTAGCATTTTCATACAACAACACCTTGTATTTGCAGTTTAACCAATCGCTATTAGCGCCTGTTATGAAGCGTTTAAAAATGTATGTCATGCGTGCAAAAGTTGATATACAAGATGCAAGCAACCGCTTAATTAGATTTGGCATCAATGGCCCACAGGCGGCTGACATGCTAGCGCAAGTGCTTTCTACAGTGCCCGCAGAAAACTATACCATGGCCCCCATCACCGTAGCGCAGCAATCAGTTGGCGCTATTATCAGGCTACCTAGCATCGAAACACATCAGCGATTTGAAGTGCTGATTGACACAGATCATGCACAAGACATTTGGGACAAGCTCAAAGCTAATTGCCAGCTAATTGGCAAACCATGCTGGGATTGGCTAGATATTCAAACGGGCTTGCCAGATATTGTTGAACAAACGCAAGAGCAATTTGTGCCACAAATGTTAAATATTGATTGCTTGAATGGTATTAACTTTAAAAAAGGGTGTTACACAGGTCAGGAAATTGTTGCGCGCACCCATTACTTAGGCAAAATTAAACGCCGCACCTATCTGGCAACTATTGCCAGCAGTCAATCACCACAGCCAGGTGAAAAAGTGGTTGATGGCGATGGTAATGAAGTGGGACAAATCGTCAAAGTTGCACCAAATTTAACTAGCGGCTTTGATGCTTTAATAGAAATACGCATTGAAGCTAAAACAACGGGGCATATTGATTGGAACACTCACGCTGTTACATTTGGCACCTTGCCCTACCGTTTAGAAAACGATTAAGTCAAGTTTGTTAATCTGCTTGGTTGACATCAACTTGATTAGCCGGCTGGTCTGCTTTGTGGTTAAAAATTGAAGTGTCGATTACTTGATAAAACACTTCATCTGGCTTAATCATACCTAACTCGCTACGTGCGCGTTCTTCAATTGCATCATTGCCCTGCTTTAAGTCTCGCACTTCAGCTTTTAATGCATCATTGCGTTGCTGACTTGCGCTGTTTTCTTGCTGCTGGCGCTCAACTAATTGATTAACTTTCCATACACGCAACCAGCTACCTTTGCCTAGCCACAAGGGATATTGTAGCAAGGCAATAAGCGCAACCAGAATAATTGTCAGTATCCGCAATGCAACGCTTTACACTTATTTAAATAGTTGATAAAAGGCTGACAATCCTGCATAACTTGATGCATCACCTAACTCTTCTTCAATGCGTAGCAATTGGTTATATTTTGCTACACGCTCAGAACGACAGAGTGAACCTGTTTTAATTTGCAAAGCATTAGTCGCCACTGAAATATCAGCAATCGTTGTATCTTCTGTTTCACCAGAGCGATGTGAAATCACGGCAGTGTAACCCGCACGTTTAGCCATTTCGATGGTTTCAAATGTCTCAGTCAAGGTTCCGATTTGATTTACTTTAATCAACACTGAGTTGGCCACTTTTTTCTGAATGCCTTCTTTTAAAATTTTAGCATTCGTCACAAACAAGTCATCACCAACCAATTGCACCTGATCGCCAAGGCGTTTGGTTAATAAATCCCAACCTTCCCAGTCAAATTCATCCATACCATCTTCAATGCTAATAATTGGATATTTATCACATAAGGTTGCTAAATAATCACAGAATTGCGCAGATGTCAGCGAGGTATTTTCAGATGCTAATACATATTTTCCGTCTTTATAAAATTCACTGCTTGCACAATCTAGGCCCAAATAAACATCTTTACCTGGCTCATAACCCGCTGCTGAAATCGCTTCCATGATTAACTGTAAAGCAGATTCATTTGATGGCAAATCAGGTGCAAAACCACCCTCATCACCGACTGTTGTTGCTAACCCTTTTGCACTCAGTGTTTTTTTCAATTGATGAAAAATTTCAGCGCCGCAACGTAACGCTTCACGGAATGTTGGCAAACCCGCTGGAATAATCATGAACTCTTGAATATCAACAGAGTTATCGGCATGCTCACCACCGTTGATAATATTCATCATTGGTGTTGGTAATTGCATGCGGCCAGAACCACCTAAATAGCGGTATAAAGGCAAACCACTCTCTTCAGCAGCAGCGCGCGCGCAGGCCATTGAAACCGCTAAAATAGCGTTTGCACCTAAACGGTCTTTATTCTCTGTGCCATCTAAATCAATGAGTGTTTTATCAATAAACGCTTGCTCTTCAGCATCTAACCCAATAATCGCTTCTGTAATTTCCGTGTTTACATTCTCAACTGCCTGCAATACACCCTTGCCCAAATAACGTGCTTTATCGCCATCACGTAACTCTACCGCTTCTTTTGCTCCTGTTGAAGCACCTGAAGGCACCGCAGCACGGCCAATCACGCCGCTCTCTAGCAATACATCTGCTTCAATCGTTGGGTTTCCGCGTGAATCCATAATTTCGCGGGCAATAACATCGACAATTGCGCTCATTGTTTTTTCCTTTGGTAATCTAAATATTTAAAAATTGTATGCGTTGAATTTATTTTATAGCGACATCTCAGCAAAACCTGCTTTTTTGACTAAATTGTCGATGTCGACCAACACGTGCAATAAATCTTCCATCTTATCCAATGGCCATGCATTAGGCCCATCAGATAAAGCCATGGCTGGATTCGGATGCGTTTCCATAAAAATACCCGCAATACCACTAGCCACCGCTGCTCGTGCTAATACAGGCACATGCTCACGCTGACCTCCGCTTTTATCGCCTTGTCCACCAGGCTGTTGCACAGAGTGTGTCGCATCGAATACCACAGGGCAATGGGTTTCGCGCATGATAGCAAGACCACGCATATCAGATACTAAGGTGTTATATCCAAAAGATGCGCCACGCTCGCACACCATAATATTATCTGCCCCGCCATTGGCTTCTTTGGCTTTATTCACCACTTGTAACATATCATGTGGCGCTAAAAATTGACCTTTTTTGATATTCACTGGCTTACCAGATTGGGCACAAGCGACTATAAAATCAGTTTGACGACATAAAAAAGCAGGTGTTTGCAACACATCAACAACAGCGGCAACATGTGGCACTTGCTCCGCCGTATGCACATCGGTTAATACTGGCACGCCAATCTGGCTTTTCACTTCATCTAAAATTCTTAAGCCTTCATCCATACCAAAACCACGAAAGGTTTTAGTCGAGCTACGGTTTGCTTTATCGTAAGACGATTTATAAATAAACGGCACACCAATACGTGCTGCCATTTCTTTTAACTGACCAGCGGTTTCAATAGCAAACTCGCGCGACTCAATGACGCAAGGTCCTGCAATTAAAAATAAGGGCTGGTGTAATCCCACTTCAAAACCACATAATTTCATTTACTTTGTTCCTTTATAAGCTAAAGCAGCCTTGACATAAGCAGTAAACAACGGATGCCCAGCGCGTGGATTAGACGTAAATTCAGGGTGAAATTGACATGCTACAAACCACGGATGCGTTTGTTCTGGCAATTCAATCATCTCGCACAATTGCTCTGTCGGCGTACGCGCTGAAATCACCAAGCCAGCATCTTTTAATTGCTCAACATAATGGTTATTCACTTCGTAACGATGACGATGACGCTCATTCACTTCTGCGCCATAAATACTCGCCGCCTTTGTATTTGGCTCAAT
>CBFHHI010000033.1:0-19887 GCA_965655675.1 Methylophilaceae bacterium
ACAATAGTTGGAACGCTTTTTCTAACGGAAAATTTTCAAACATATAATCAAATCCCACACCACAATCTGCAATCATGCTTTCTTTATTCGCTTGCAAATACCAATGCCGAATGGCTACCCCTGCACCACCCAAAGCAGTCAGCACTTGTAAACCTGTGAATATTTTCTTTAGCACCATCTTTGGCGGGATAAAAGCAGCAATTAAAAACAAAACGCCTAAGCTCATAAAAATAATGCGCTGTGAAATACACAGCGGACATGGATCCAAGTTGTATTTTGTTTGAATCACTAACGCTAAAGCCACAATCAGAAAACAACTGATAAAACCAAGCAAATAACCTGTTTTTCCTTTTAAAGCATCATTTATTCTTTTGCACATGAAAATTTCCTTATTTATGGTTAAACAGTCTTCGTATTTATGGAATTGTAATAGATAATAAACCCTATGGCAGATTATGACAGCGTTAGCCCGCAAAAAATTCCTCAGCAAATACTCTCAGTTAGCGAGTTAAATCGCTTAGCGCGTGATGTATTACAAGCAAGTTTCCCCTTATTTTGGGTCTCTGGCGAAATATCCAACTTAACCCGTGCCGCGAGTGGCCATTGGTATTTTTCACTGAAAGATGCCAGTGCTCAAGTGCGTTGCGTAATGTTTAAAGGTCGTAATAGTTATGTCGACTTTACCCCACGTGAAGGCGATAAAATTGAAGCACGTGCCACCGTTACTTTATATGAAGCACGCGGTGATTTCCAGCTGACCATAGAGTTTTTGAGACAAGCTGGCTTAGGTGATTTATTTGAAGCGTTTGAGCAATTAAAACGCAAACTGCAATTTGAAGGCCTGTTTGATGCTAATCGCAAGCAGGAAATTCCAGAATATGCCAAAACCATTGGCATTGTCACTTCGCCAGATGCCGCGGCTTTGCGTGATGTATTAACAACACTCAAGCGCCGCAATCCAAACACGCTAGCAATTATTTACCCGACACCTGTGCAAGGTAAAGGCGTAGCAGAAAAAATCGCCAGCGCCATTGCTAAAGCCAATGCGCGACAAGAAGTCGATACGCTCATTGTTTGTCGTGGCGGTGGCAGTTTTGAAGATTTATGGCAATTCAACGAAGAGATTGTTGCACGAGCAATAGCTGAATGCCGCATTCCAACCATCAGTGGTATTGGCCATGAAACTGACTTTACTATTTGTGATTTTGTAGCGGATGTGCGCGCCGCAACACCAACTGCAGCAGCTGAACTAGCGTGTCAGGATAGCCATCATTTAAAACAAAAAATCAGCAATCTCTATCAGCAGCTCAATCAGCAAATGCAATTAAACTTAAACCAGCGCTCACAGCGAATAGATTTTTTGGCACAACGTCTCATCTCGCCAGCACAGAAACTAAAAAACCAAATAGACTATGTTCAGCAATTACACAATCGACTGCACTACGCTGTGAAACAAGTATTGCAGCAACAGCAGCTGCACTACAAGCAACTAAAAAGTAGTATCGAACAACTCAGCCCTCAAGCGGTACTGGCCAGGGGCTATGCCATTGTGTCTCATGATCATCAAGCAATTACCAATAGTGCGCAACTAGCGCAAGGTCAAGCAGTGCACATCCAATTCCACATAGGTGAAGCAGAAGCGCTGATAACCAAAAAAAGCTAGCCGTAATTAATCAACAAGGTCTTACTGATTCATGGCAATCTGTTATGGCAAACATCAGTAAAATTTTAATAAGTGCTCAACCAATGACTGAGGCATGCGTTATTATGTTGTGCTATTTTTAATCTAACATACTGTTAAATATTGAGATATTAAGGAGGTAACAATGAAAAAAATCATTTCCATTTTAGTCCTATCCTTCACTTTACAACTAGGTGGATGCGCAACCACAACCAACAGTAGTGCATCTGGTGTTACCCGCTCACAATTCTTACTCATGCCAGCATCAAAAGTAGACCGGATGTCGGCACAAGCTTATGCTGAGACTTTATCTGTCGCAAAGCAAAAAGCAACACTCAATGTAGACAAAGCGATGTACAACCGTATTAATGGCATTTCTCAACGCTTGATTGAACAAGTCGATGTTTTTAGAGCCGATGCAAAAGCTTGGGCGTGGGAAGTGAATGTAGAACAGAATGATCAAGTGAACGCCTATTGCATGCCGGGCGGTAAAATCATGGTATTTACTGGTCTTGTTGAAAAAATTAATGCAACTGATGACGAACTCGCCGCTGTCATTGGTCATGAAATTGCGCATGCCCTACGCGAACATGGTCGCGAACGCATGTCGCAAGCCTATGTGCAACAATTTGGCTTGCGCGCACTCGCTGCTTTTATCGGTAACGGCTTGGCTGGTGCAGCAACAATGCAAGGCGCTAGCCTAGGTAGTCAATTGTTTTTTGCTTTGCCTAATGGCCGTGAGCAAGAACGTGAGTCCGATAGAATAGGCCTAGAACTAGCCGCGCGTGCTGGTTACAACCCTGATGCAGCTGTTACGCTTTGGCAAAAAATGACTGCAAATAACAACGGCGCACCACCAGAGTTTTTAAGCACACACCCTGCCAGTGAAAACCGTATTGCTGATTTGCAAGCATTAGCACCAAAGGTACGTCCTTTATACTTGGCAGCAAAACGTCAATAATCAATTTTAGCTTATTTAATAATGCGTACGTGATCAATGTACGCATTTTTTGTTTTTTGGGTAGACACAGAGTTTAGGTTAAAATAATGCTTTTGTGATTACTACTTTTTTAATTATTAACTTGGAAATTTTATGGACCCACGTCAAAGTATTATTGAAGCGGCTTTTGAAGACCGCGCCAACATCAACCCGGCCAACGCCTCTGCTGAAATCAAATCAACTGTTGAAAGCGTGCTTGCCGATTTAGATTCAGGCAAGCTACGCGTGGCTTCTCGCATTGGCGACACCCAAAACTGGGAGGTGCATCAATGGCTAAAAATGGCAGTGCTGTTGTCTTTCCGTCTTGAAGACAACGTGCTTCTGAGTGATGGCGTTGCTAAATATTACGATAAAGTGCCAACCAAATTTGCCAACTACTCTGAGCAGGACTTTAAAGAGGGTGGCTTCCGTGTGGTACCAAATGCGGTAGCACGTCGTGGTTCATTTATCGGCAAAAACGCCGTGTTAATGCCTTCATACGTGAACATTGGCGCTTATGTAGGTGAAGGCACGATGGTCGATACTTGGGCAACGGTTGGATCTTGCGCACAAATCGGTAAAAACGTGCATTTATCTGGTGGGGTTGGTATTGGTGGCGTATTAGAACCATTACAAGCTGGCCCAACGATTATTGGTGATAACTGCTTTATTGGTGCGCGTTCAGAAGTGGTTGAAGGGGTTGTGGTGGAAGATAATAGCGTCATTTCTATGGGTGTCTATATTGGTCAATCGACTAAAATATATGACCGTGAAACGGGCACAGTATCTTACGGTCGCATTCCAGCAGGCTCAGTTGTCGTGTCTGGCAACTTACCTTCTAAAGATGGCAGCTATAGTCTTTATTGTGCGGTCATCGTTAAAAAGGTCGACGCAAAAACATTAGGCAAAGTCGGCATCAACGAACTATTACGCGGTATTTAGTTTACAATCCAGATTAAGACGGGGTAGGTTAACTCCGTCATTAATCTGTTATTCATCCCGCTAATGTCGCTAGCCATCAACTGGCGAGCAGTAATTGAGTCTCAATGATTAGATAAAATAAATGGCTTTACATTACGACATTTGGCTCATCCTAATTTCTATCATCGCGACCAGCAGCGCAATATTTATTGCTTTTAGATTGGTAGGCACACTAGGCCAGTCATCTGCTAGAGTCGAAAAACCATTAGGCCTTAGTCTGCCGCTTGTGGTAGGCACAACATTCTGGGCGAGTCATCTTTTAGCTTTTTACAGCACCCATACGCATCTGAGTTTTAGTTTTTCTTGGCCGCTAGCATTCACCTGGTTATTTGCCACTATGATAGCGATTTGCTTTATCGCAGTCGTTATTGTGCTCTCACCGAAACCACGCCACTTTATCATCGGCGGGCTGTGTGCGGGCCTGTGTATGGTTGGTCTTTTTTATAGCAGTTATATTGCCATCCATCCTGCCTCAACAATCTTAATCAGCTTATTGATGGCAATTATTGCTACTGTCATTGTGGTTGTTGCAATGATTGTAATAATGATGATTGCTTATTGGTTAAAAAACTATAGTGGCAAAAACAATACCCCTATCAAAATAGTACTGGCAGTACTCATTAGCTGCATTATGCTGAGCATCAATTTTGTTTTTTATCATGTTTTTTCTGAAGCTAACCATCGTCTTTTATCTTCTGAACAAGGGCTAATTGGATTCAAAATAACAACCATTGTCACACTACTCGGCCTGCTAAGTCTGTTATTAATGGTTTTTATGTTTTCTTTGCTCTATGAGCGATACGGTAAAAATGTATTCAAACTTGCAGGTGCGTTTCGTCCGATGTCGGCGAATAAGTTTGATCAAACCAATCTCAGTGACCCACTAACAAAACTACCCAATCGCCGCGCATTCGAATCACATCTACGCGCTGCAGAAAAGCGCTGCATTCGTAACGGCAACGCTTTTGCAGTGGCTTATATTGATTTAGATGCGTTCAAACCAATTAATGATACTTACGGCCATCATACTGGCGATACTGTACTCACCATGACTGCTGAAAGGTTAAATGCAGCGATACGCGGTTGCGATTTTGTCGCACGCATTGGTGGGGATGAATTTGTGGCTATTCTAGAAGAAATTCATTCGGAAGATGATATTCGACCTGTGGTCACTCGCATTGTCACTTCGATTAAAGAACCTTATTTTATTGACCATTTAAATATTGAGCTTTCTTGCTCTGTTGGTATTGCTATTTATCCAAAAGATAATCAAGACAATAAACTATTGGTTAACGCCGATGCTGCCATGTATAAGGCAAAGGACCAAGGTAAAAATCAGTTTAAATTTTATGATGAAGAAATCGAATCTGCCAATATCTTAATTCAAAATATGCAACGAGATTTAATGATGGCGCTAAAAAATAAGGAATTTTCGATTGCTTACATGCCAAAAATAAATTGTAAAACAATGGCTGCAGTTGGTGCAGAAGCCTTGATTCGCTGGACCCATCCAAGCAAGGGTGAAATATTACCCAATGACTTTTTAGGTATTGCAGAGCAATGCGGCTTGATTCAAGAGATTAACGCATGGGTTGTGGATGCTTGCTGCCTCACCTTGGTGAGAGCGAGAGAAACCGGTTTGGATTTAAATATTTCTGTTAACCTTTCTAGCTATCAGTTCCGTGATGCAAATCTTGTACAACAAATTGTTAATATTATTAAAAAGCACGCTTTACACCCCAATTGTCTTTCATTCGAAATCAAAGAAACCGCTGCTATTAATAACCAAGAGCAGTTTAAAGAATTACTCAGTACCTTTAAAGAAGCTGGTATTAAAGTCATCCTTGATGATTTTGGCCTACTGCCTGTTAGCCTGACGTATTTACTTGATTTAGATATTGATGAAATTAAAATTGATAAATCATTTATTGCCATGATTAATAAAGATGATGATGCTAAAGCACTACTTGATGCCATTTTTAAACTCACGCACGCTTTAGGCTTTCAGGTGACCGCAGAAGGGATTGAAGATAAAGCGCAGCAAGAGACGATTATCAAACTTGGCTGTGACTTTATGCAGGGCTATCTATTTACTAAACCGGTAAAAGAAGATGCATTATTAGTATTGTATAAACAATTACAATACAAACAATTACAAATTGATTTTGACATGCCAGAACCAACCAAAAAACCTTAGCTGCACATCCATTGTGCGAGCTGTTAAAATAATGGTTATATTAGTCAGCAACCGAATTACGATATGAAACTTTACGGCATCCCTAATTGCAATACGGTCAAAAAAGCCCGTCTTTGGTTAGACAAAAACAAGATTAGTTATACATTTCATGACTATAAAAAACTAGGCCTTACGCAAGCAACCATTGATCAATGGCTAATGCAACAGCCTTGGGAAAAACTAGTGAATCGCGCAGGAATGACTTGGCGAAATCTAAGTGAAGAAACGAAAGCTGGTATCACAGACAATGTCAGCGCTTCTGCATTAATGATAGAAAAAACATCGGTCATCAAACGGCCTATTTTAGAAAATGATGCTGTGATTCTGTGTATTGGCTTTGATGAAGATACTTATAAAGAGATAGTTAAATGACAAAAACACTAGACCTCGCCATTGATTTGCTGTCACGCAGCTCGGTCACGCCCGATGACAAAGGTTGCCAAGAAACCATGATTGCCCGCCTAGAGCCGCTTGGTTTTAAGATTGAGCGTATGCGGTTTGGCAAAGTAGATAACTTTTATGCGCGCCGTGGCACCACTGGTCCGTTATTGGTTTTTGCAGGTCATACCGATGTTGTACCAACAGGACCGCTAGAAAAATGGCACACACCGCCATTTGAACCAACCATTAAAGATGGTATTTTATATGCGCGTGGTGCGGCTGATATGAAAACATCGCTAGCTGCCTTTGTTACTAGTATTGAAGAATTTGTCGCAGAACATCCAGATCATAACGGTTCGATTGGTCTATTAATTACTTCGGATGAAGAAGATGTGGCCATTGATGGCACAGTTAAAGTGGTGCAGGCACTAAAAGCACGCGGCGAGTACATTGACTATTGCATCGTTGGTGAGCCGACTTCTAATAAAGTCGTTGGCGATATGATTAAAAACGGTAGGCGTGGCTCGCTTTCAGGCAAATTGATAGTAAAAGGCATCCAAGGCCATATTGCTTACCCGCATTTAGTAAAGAACCCTATTCATATGGTGGCTCCTGCCATTAAAGACATGGTTGAAACCGTATGGGATGAAGGCAATGAATACTTTCCTGCAACTTCTTGGCAAATTAGCAATATTAACGGTGGCACAGGCGCAACCAACGTAGTCCCAGGTGAAGTAGAAATTTTATTCAATTTCAGATTTTGTACAGCGAGCACAGAGGCTAACTTAAAACAACGCACGCTTGCTATTTTTGATAAACACGCGCTAGATTACAGCATCGTGTGGGAATACTCTCCGCCGTATATCACACCACGTGGCAATCTGTCTGATGCCATCTCTGAAGCTATTCAAGAAAGCTATGGCGTTACCCCTGAATTATCCACCACTGGCGGCACATCAGATGGGCGCTTTATTGCCGACATTTGCCAACAAGTGATTGAATTTGGCCCTCTCAATGCAACCATCCACAAACTGAATGAATGTGTTGCCGTTGCCGATATTGAACCGCTCAAAGAAACCTATAAAAAGACCATGGAAAAACTATTAGCATGAGCAACCCAATCAAGTTAGCGGAAGAGTTATCCACAATACGGGATTGGATTCGTTACGCGGTTAGCCAATTTGAAGCATCAGATATTTTTTATGGTCACGGTGCCGACAATAGTTATGATGAAGCCGTCTGGCTTATCATGAGTGGCTTGCATTTGCCTATGGAAACCTTAGAAAATTTTCTTGATGCATCCATCACAACACTAGAACGCAAACACCTAGCCTATTTAATTGAACAACGAGTGACCAAACGCGTGCCTACCGCTTATTTGGTGCGCGAAGCGTGGTTGCATGATTTCAAATTTTATGTCGATGAACGCGTGATTGTGCCACGCTCATTCATTGCAGAATTATTACTGGATGACAGCTTAAGTGCTTGGATTGAGTATCCCGAGATGATTGAACGCGCCGCAGACATTTGCACAGGCAGTGGTTGTTTAGGCATTTTGCTAGCACACGCGTTTCCTTCAGCCGCCGTTGATGTCATTGATATTTCACCTGATGCAATTGCGGTGAGTAACATCAACATTACAAACTACGGCTTAAAAGAACAAGTTACCGCCATACAATCAGACATCTTCAGCGCATTGGCAGGAAAAACTTATGATGTCATCATTAGCAATCCACCCTATGTTGATGCGCCAAGCATGGCAGCACTACCAACCGAATATCGCAATGAACCACAACTCGCACTAGGCAGTGGCGATGCAGGCTTAGATCACACGCACACCTTATTACGCGAAGCGGCTCATTATCTAAGCGATGAAGGAATATTAATCGTTGAAATTGGCCACAACAGGGATGCGCTATTAGAGGCTTATCCTGAGGTATCGTTTGTTTGGCTAGATACCAGTGGTGGCGATCAATTTGTATTTTTATTGACCAAAGCGCAACTGCTGAATATATCAGTCAGTCGCTAATATTTAGCCTCTAATCCGACGGTTTTTTGCAGGTTTTCTTTTTGCATCAGTTGTTGGTCTAGGCTTACGCTTTTCGTCTGTTTTGCGTTCAGCTGTTTTTCTCTCTATCGTTTTTCCATCAACCGTTCTTTCTTTTGGCTGATGCGCTAACACACCACCTCGACGCTTACGTACTTTTGGTGTAAAGACAGTCGTTACTTTGTCTTTTTCTCGTTGATTCAGCTGTCTTGGCGGCGCTTTTGGCACTTCTAAACCAGCCCACTCCATTAAACCAATGACCTGCTTGGCATCTAATTTCAACATGCCGCCACGTTTAACACGGGATGGCAAAGTCACTGGACCAAATCGCACGCGCATGAGTCGGCTTACTGGCATTTGGAAAGCTTCGAACAAACGGCGCACTTCACGGTTTCTGCCTTCGCGCAAAATCACTTGATACCAATGATTCGCGCCTTCACCACCCTGCGCAACAATCGAATCAAATGCTGCTGGTCCATCTTCCAATTCAATACCTTGTTTCAGCATATCAATCTGCTCATCGGTCAGCTCGCCAAATACCCGCACAGCATATTCCCGCTCCACTTCATAACGCGGGTGCATAAAACGATTGGCTAACTCACCTGATGTGGTGAAAATTAATAAGCCAGACGTATTCATATCCAAACGACCAATGGCTATCCATTTCGCATCTTTGATGCGTGGTAATTTATCAAACACACTTGCACGGCCTTCAGGATCATCCGCACTCACAATTTCATCGTCAGGTTTATGATAAATCAACACCTGTGGCAGCTCTGGCGTAAAAGATAAGCGAACAGGACGATTATCCACTTTCACTTCGTCATATTTGGTAACCCCAGCGCCAAGCTGTGCGACAACGCCATTGACCATCACACGGCCACTTTCAATCAGCTTCTCCATGTCGCGGCGTGAGCCTAAACCTGCCATCGCAAGCAGTTTATGCAAACGTTGAGCTGGCTCCTGTGCCACAGCGTCGTCAGACACTGGTCTGCGTGTAGCAATTTGTTTATCTTGTGGTTTTTTAAACGGTCTGGCCATGAAGGAACTTAATCAGTGGTAATAATCGGTAAGTATGTGATTTTACAGCAACTGCTTAATTCCGACTAAATATTCTGATTCTTAAGCTTGATAATAACTAACTGTCGAGTGGTATTTCACTCTGGGCAAAATCTTCAAACGGCGGCAACTCGGCTAGCGAGCGCAAATTGAGATCATCTAAAAAATGTTTAGTTGTTGCATAAAGCGATGGCCTGCCAGGCACTTCGCGTTGCCCAACCACATCAATCCAATCACGCTCAACCAACTGGCGCATTACATTCGGATTGACCGTTACACCACGAATTTGCTCAATATCGCCGCGTGTAACAGGCTGACGATAAGCAATAATCGCTAGCGTTTCCATCACTGCACGTGAGTATTTAGGCTGACGTTCTGGGTTCAATCTGGCGATAAACGCGCTCAGCTCTGGCTTAGCTTGAAATCGATAACCACTTGCAACTTGTACTAGGTCTAAGGTTTTACCTTCCCAATCTTGCTTGAGTTCGTCCAGCAACATTCTCAATGTTGCACGTTCCATCCGGCCAGCGAATAGCTTTAACAAATCATCTAAACTTAACGGCTGGCCAGCAGTTAATAAGGCCGCTTCGATAATTTGCTTCATTTCGGTAATATTTTCAGGTTCTCTCATTCGGCATGACTCATTTGCAAATAAATAGTAGAAAAGGCCGCTTGTTGGGTAATCTTAATCAGTCCTTCTTTTGCTAATTCTAGAATAGCTAAAAAATTCACTACCAATTTAGGCAACCCCCCTTCGTGCAAATCAAATAGCTGAGAAAACTCACACATGCCATCTGTTTGCAAACGGCGCAAGACAGCACTCATATGCTCACGTACAGAAAGCTCTGCTCGCCCCAATTTATGATGTGAGTTTAATTTGGCGCGCTTAAGCACATTACGCCACGCTTCAACAAGCTCATCAATACTCACTTCTGGTGGTTTAATATCTGCAATGTGCTGATAATAAGCATCAGCAACTTGAAACTGCTCACCAACTTTAGGCATGTCATCTAAATTCTGAGCGGCCAACTTAATGGCCTCATACTCCATCAAGCGCCTAACCAGTTCAGCACGCGGATCATCTTCATCTTCAATCTCTGCCGGTTTAGGCAGCAACATGCGTGATTTAATTTCAATTAACATAGCAGACATTAATAAATAATCAGCAGCCAGTTCCAGCTTAATGGCCTTCATCTTTTCGACATACTGCATATATTGCACAGTCAAGTCTGCCATCGGAATGTCTAAAATATCAAGATTGTTTTTGCGGATTAGGTAAAGCAATAAATCTAAAGGGCCTTCAAAAGACTCTAAATAGACTTCCAGTGCATCAGGCGGAATATATAAATCGTGGGGCAACTCATATAGCGCTTCGCCATTAATTTTAATGTCTGATGTGGTGATGAGCAAAGCAATCCTTTTTTAATCGCTATTGTTTACAATAAACCACATCATATAGCACTTTTAGTAAAGATAAAACACTAAATATGCCTAAGCTTTGTATTCACTATCCATAATCTAAACCCATCACATCGCGTACATCTCGCATGGTCTCTCGCGCCAGTTTGCGGGCTTTTTCACATCCTTCGGATACGATGTTTTTGACTAAGGTTGGGTCTTCGGCATATTGCGCTGCACGCTCTTGAATGGGCTTCAACTCTTTTAATACCCCATCAATGACGGGTTGCTTGCATTCAATGCACCCTATTGAGCCAGCTTTACAACCCATTTGCACCCAATCTTTGATACTGTCATCCGAATAGATTTCATGTAATTGCCATACTGGACAATTGGCTGGATCACCTGGATCAGTACGCCTTACGCGTGCAGGATCCGTCGGCATCGTTCTGATTTTCTTGGTAATGTCTTCTGGCGACTCACGTAAAGAGATGGTGTTGTTATAGGATTTAGACATTTTCTGCCCATCCAAACCTGGCATTTTGGAAGCAGGTGTTAATTTATAGTCTGGCTCGATGAGAATAATTTTTCCACCGCCTTCAAGATAACCAAGTAAACGTTCTTTGTCTCCCATGCTCATGCCTTGTTGCTCTTCAATTAAGGCTCGAGCGGATTCTAACGCTTCTTCATCACCACTTTCTTGATAAGCTGTGCGCAACTCGTTATATAAATTACCGCGTTTATTGCCTAATTTTTTTATTGCCGCTTCTGCTTTTTCTTCAAATCCAATTTCTTTACCATAAATATGATTAAAGCGACGGGCAATTTCGCGGGTAAATTCAATGTGTGGAATTTGGTCTTCACCAACAGGCACTTGCGTCGCTTTATACATCAAAATATCTGCGCTTTGTAATAGCGGATAACCTAAAAAGCCATAGGTTGATAAATCTTTACTGCTTAATTTCTCTTGCTGATCTTTATAGGTTGGCACGCGCTCTAACCAACTGAGCGGTGTAATCATGGATAATAAAGTATGTAATTCAGCATGTTCGGGCACTTTTGATTGGATAAAGACGGTAGCGCTCGCAGGATCAACCCCTGCCGCAAGCCAATCAATCACCATTTCCCATACACTTTCTTCGATAATTTCTGGCGTATCATAATGCGTGGTCAGCGCATGCCAATCAGCAACAAAGAAAAAGCACTCGTGCTCGTGTTGTAGGCGCAGCCAATTTTTCAGCACGCCGTTGTAATGTCCAAGATGTAAACTACCTGTTGGGCGCATGCCCGATAAAACGCGTTCAACCGCCATGAGTTAACCTAATGTTGATAAAATATTTAAAGATAACGTTATTATACAAATAATTATTAGGCGAAGAGACTTAAAATCAATTGCCCAAAAAAACCAATGATTGGTGAAATAATCTTACCAAGTATGCCTGTAAACAATAAGAAGATTAAAATAATGAAGCCATAACGCTCTAATTGAGAGAATTTAACGGCTATATTCATCGGCAACAAACTGACCGCAATGCGCCCGCCATCTAATGGCGGCAATGGTAGTAAGTTTAGCACCATCAACACCAAGTTAATCATGATGCCAACTTTACTCATTTCCAATAAAAAGAACGCAGCATCTCCGGGCGCGCTATTAGCATATTTAAGCACCAAAACCCATAAAATCGCCATGATAAAGTTAGAAGCTGGTCCTGCTGCAGCCACCCATAACATGTCTTTTTTTGGATTATTTAAATTGTCAAAGTTAACTGGCACAGGCTTAGCCCAGCCAAATAAAATACCGCCTAGCATCAAAGTAAGTGCAGGCAAAATAATGGTGCCAATCATATCGATATGTTTAATAGGATTAAGCGTAATACGCCCCATTTTTTCAGCGGTTAAATCACCAAAGTATTTTGCCGCATAGCCATGCGCTGCTTCATGCACAGTAATCGCAAAAATAATAGGGATTGCCGAGACGGTAATTTTTTGTATTAAGGTCAGTTCCATCATGTCATTATTTCTATTTCATAGCCCAAATGGCGAAGCATCGGCAACGCCTTGTCGAATCAATTGTGGGATTTCTTCTGTTAAATCAATCACTGTAGTAAAGCCAATATGATGAATGTCCGCATCAATGACCAAATCTAATTGGTGCTCTAATCTATCACGAATTTCCCATGCAATATTCATAGGCTCTTCTTCAGCTATCTGCAAAGTCATGCTTAACATCGGCTCACCTAATTCATCTAAAATCGCTTGCACTACCTGATGATTAGGCACACGAATACCCACGGCACTGCGCTTAGGATGTTGCAAGCGTTTCGGCACTTCTCTTGTGGCATTTAAGATAAAAGTATAAGCGCCCGGCGTATTGGCTTTTAATAATCGAAATTGCGCATTATCCACTTTGGCGTAATTGGCAAGCTCGCTCAGATCACTACAAACCAACGTAAATAATTGTTTATCACTCACTTGTCGAATCTGGCGGATGCGATCTTGTGCGTCTTTATTCCCCAACATACAACCAAACGCATAACTTGAATCAGTCGGGTAGGCAATGACGCCACCGTCACGCAATATTTCTACCGTGTGTTTAATCAGCCTTGCTTGCGGGTTCTCTGCATGAATAACAAAATATTGCGCCATAATAAATTATAAAGTCATCAATTTAAACATTTGGCTTCTTCCCAATCTTGCCAAACTGGAACACAATTTGCCGGTAATTCAGCAATCTGTCCCATCGGTATATAAGAGATGCCTGGCCCATGAAAATCGGAACCAAGGGAAGCTTTTAAACTGAATTGATGGGCAATTTTTGCAAATTGGGTATATTGCGGTGGTGTATGACTGCCAGTAACTACTTCAATCGCTTCCCCGCCACAGGCTCTAAACTGATGCATCAATAATGGCATATTGGTTCTGCCTAAGTCATAACGTCCAGGATGCGCAATGACAGCAATGCCGCCACTGTCTTTAATCAATGTAACTGCGTCTTCCAGACTCATCCACTCATGCTCAACAAAACCTGGCTTACCTTTCACCAAGTATTTTTTAAAAACAGTTTTGACATCTTTAACATAACCGGCTTGAACCAAAAACCGCGCAAGATGACTGCGCGTTAAAATACTATTACCCGCAATGGCTTGCGCGCCTTCAAAGCAACCAACGATACCGGCTTTCTCCAAACCTTGTGCCATGCGTTTTGCGCGTGCTAATCGCCCGTGTCTTACCGCATCTAACGCTGTTTTTAAAGGGGCATACTCCGGATCGACTTTTAAGCCAACAATATGTAAAGTACGGTTTTTCCATGTAACAGAGATTTCAACGCCATTGATAAATTGCATGCCACACTCTTCAGCTGCTTTGCGCGCCCTGCTTAAACCACCCATATCATCATGATCGGTTAATGCTAATACCTTAATACCTTGCAGATGTGCATACGCAACTAAATCTTCTGGTGAATATAACCCGTCAGAAATGGTAGAATGGCAATGTAAATCGATAGTGGTTGGCATCAAAGCTTATGCATTACATGATAATTGTATTTTACGTCATCCTAGTGCTTATTCCTATCGTTACTAGACTCGCTATTGAAACAATGCCCGAAAACAGGGCTTATATACATTTTAAAAACGAAAGTCAGCATGAAAGTATTTTTTGATTTATTTCCTGTCATCTTGTTTTTTATCGGCTTTAAGCTTTACGATATTTTTATCGCAACGGCTGTCGCTATAGTGGCGACTATTGCAATGATTATTTATAGCAAACTGCGTCATGGCAAAGTTGAAAAAATGCTGATGATTAATGGTATTGTTATTTCGCTTCTAGGTGGTGTTACCCTGTTGCTACACGACAAAACCTACATCATGTGGAAACCAACTGTCTTGTACTGGCTACTCGCTGGCGCGCTATTCATTTCGAATTTATTTTTTAAGAAAAATTTAATTCAACAAATGATGGGTAAAATGCTAAATCCACCTGCGCATATTTGGCAAAAATTAAATTGGCTATGGATACTATTTTTAATCGGGCTTGGTTTTGTTAACATCTATGTTTTCAAACATTACAGTGAAGATACCTGGGTGAACTTTAAACTATTTGGTGTTACATCCATGATGTTTATTTTTATGATTGCGCAAACACTGGTACTCAAAAACTATTTAATAGAACCCGCAGAATAAAGCCCTTATTGAATTAAAAATAGAAAAAGCGAAGCAGAAAAAACGATGTGGTATGCCATTATTGCAGAAGACACCCCAAACAGCCTTGACAAGCGATTGCAAGCAAGGCCCGCGCATTTGGCAAGGCTAACGGCATTAAAAGAAGCTGGGCAATTATTGCTAGCTGGACCCTTTCCAGCCATTGATAGCAATGAGCCTGGCCCAGCAGGGTTTTCTGGCAGTTTAATCGTGGCAGAATTTGATAGCTTAAACGCTGCCAATATCTGGGCAAACGCAGATCCTTATGTTGCAGCTGGCGTTTACAACAGTGTAACTGTGAAACCTTTTCGCAAAACACTACCCTAAATATTAAGTGTGATGTCACGATGAATATAGTAGATATAATTAGAGAAAGACTCGCTGTTTTTAATCCAACTACTTTAGAGATTGAAGACAACAGCGCCTCACACGCAGGGCATGCAGGTAATAATGGCGGTGGACATTTTACGCTTACAATCGCTAGCTCGCATTTTTCACAAAAAACACCGATAATGCGACATCGTTTAATTTACCAAGCACTTGATGACTTAATTCCGCAACAAATTCATGCTATAAGCATCATTGCAATTTCGCCAAACGACCCAAGATAGCAACCATAATCACTTTAACCATTAAGGAAGCGCATGAAAATGAATAAATTATTAATCGCGATAGTAGCCTTTACTGCTGTTTCGCTTAACTCTACCGCCTATGCTGCAGATGCAGCGACAGTGAACGGCAAACCAATCAAACAAGCGTGGGTTGATTTCATCATGAAAGATGCGGGCGCTCGTGGTCAAAAAGGTGATGGGTTAAAAAATGCAGTGCTAAACGAACTGATTGGATCAGAGTTAGCGTATCAAGAGGCTGTAAAAAAAGGTTTTGATAAAAAAGCTGATATTAAAATTGCAGCGGAAATCGGAGAGCGAAAACTGGTCGTTAATGCTTTTCTAGCTGACTACATGGATAAAAACCCTATTTCAGACGCTGAAACAAAAGCAGCTTACGAGCAGTATAAAAAAGAAATAGGTGATAAAGAATACAAGGCACAGCATATTTTGGTAAAAACAGAAGCAGAAGCGAATGACTTGCTGGCGCAAGTCAATAAGGGTGCTGATTTTACCAAGCTAGCAAAGGAAAAATCGCTTGACTCAGGCTCAAAAGAGAACGGCGGTGATTTAGGCTGGTTCTCTCCTGCAGGCATGGTTAAACCATTCGGCGATGCGGTGACCTCGCTTAAAAAAGGAGCGACGGTTTCAGCACCAGTGCAAACACAATTTGGCTGGCACATCATTAAGCTCAATGATAGTCGCGCAACTCAAATTCCAGCTTATGATAAAGCAAAAGACAGCTTAAAGCGCACGCTTCAACAACGCAAACTAGAAGAGTTAATGCTAGGCTTAAAAGATAAAGCAAAAATTGTTGTACCAGAAAATTAATTCAACTGAATGACTCAAAAAAGCTTGCCTACGCAAGCTTTTTTTACAGCCTAAGCGATAGACATTTTTTAAGCATTTATGCAATAATAAGAACCATTCTTATTGCCCGCAATCAAATCTACCATGAGCCAGTTGTACAATTTAAAGCCTGGTGATTCTGCTACCATTACTGGCATTCATGCTACACATGCAGATCAACCATTAACACAACGCTTGGTCGCCTTAGGTTTCCGTGTCGGCAAGCGTATTCAAGTCATGCGCAAAGCCAGTTTTAATGGGCCTTTGCATGTCAGAATTGGTTCAACCGATATTATACTGAGAGAGTCTGAAGCAAATCTAATAGAGATTACTCAGCCTATTGCTTTGTAAGCTTTCCGTGATGACAATCGCAACAAGCACCTGCTTTAATTAAATGACATACAATGACAACACCGTTATCAACACATTAGCTAACTAAGATAAGACTGACAATGAAAAGAATCGCCTTGCTAGGCATGCCAAATACAGGCAAATCAACTTTATTTAATCGCCTTTCTGGTGCGTCCGCAAGAGTCGGTAATTGGCCTGGCATTACGGTCGATTTAATGAGCGCTAAAATCTTAACTGGCGGTCATATTGCCGAACTGATTGACTTACCAGGACTGTATGATTTGCATGGCTTCTCAGATGACGAGCAAGTTGTCCGGCATTTTTTAAGCAATAACGAAGTCGATTTAGTCTGTATTGTGCTGAATTCCACCCAAATTGATCGTCAGCTTTCCCTTGCATTGCAAATTCGCAACTTGGGCATTCCTGCTATTTTATTACTCAATATGCAAGATGAAGCAAAACGCGCAGGTATAACGATTAATGCCGAGGCAATGTCAACACAAATCAATATGCCTACATTGCAGCTAAGTGCGAAATACGGTGAAGGTGTGCCGGCGCTGTTACAAAAAGCGGCAGAAGTAATTGCTAAGAACAGCCAGAAAGTTAGCGCTAAAGATGTTGCTAAGCGCTTAGAAGATGACAATCAAATTGAATTGGAGATGCAAACCATCATTAACGATACCGTGCAAATTCCAACAACGCTTAATAATGCAACCACTGATAATATTGATAAAGTATTGTTACATCCCTGGTTTGGATTGCCCATTTTTTTTGTTGCCATTTTTTTACTATTCCAATTTATTTTTACGGTTGGCGCACCAATGCAGGATGCAATGGCCTGGTTATTTGACCAGACGCGAACAGTGATTGTTGAACCGCTACTATCCGCTGCGCCAATTTGGCTGAGTGGCTTATTGCTCGATGGCATCTACAATGGCGTGAGTACTGTCGCCGCTTTTGTGCCTATTATTGTCTTATTTTTCTTAGTAATGAGCATGGTAGAAGATAGCGGCTACCTTTCCCGCGCTGCTTTCTTGATGGATGCCTTTATGGCAAAACTCGGCTTAGACGGTCGCGGTTTTGTGATGGTACTAATGGGCTTTGGTTGCAACGTGCCAGCGCTGATGGGCACGCGCGTGATGCGCTCAAGAGGCATGCGTTTGCTAACCATGCTGACCATTCCACTTTCTTTGTGCTCCGCTCGCTTACAAGTGTTTATTTTTATGATCGCTGTCCTATTTAAACCCAATCAAGCCGCATGGGTCATGTTCTCTTTATACATGATGAGTTTAATCACTATTTTTATTACCGCACTTATCTTTAAAGGCCGCTTTACTAGTCACGAACCTTTTATTTTAGAACTTCCTCCTTACCGCTTTCCTACCGCCCATCAAATTTGGGCAAGAGGTTGGCATGAAGTGAAACACTTTCTGGTACGTGCCTCCAAATTTATTATTTTTGGTGTGGTCATGGTCTGGTTATTAACCAACTTTCCAAGCAATGTTGCCGCCGCCAGTACACAAACTTATGCAGGCCAAATTGGTACTTTTTTTGCGCCAATATTAGATCCTATTGGCATCGATACTCAACTGGCAATTGCGCTTATTTTTGGCTTTGTTGCGAAAGAAATTGTAGTAGGCTCACTTGCTGTTATTTATGGCTTGCAAGGCGATGCATTAATGAGTCAAATGGCCCAAAATCTTGATTGGGTGCAAGGCATGAGTTTTATGCTATTTAGCTTGATTTACACTCCCTGTCTTTCAACCATTGCCACCCTTAAAAGCGAATCAAAAAGCAGTGGCTTTATGTGGCTGTCCATCGTTTGGTCGCTGACGCTTGCTTGGGTAATCAGCTTTGTATTTTATCAAGGCGCAAGAATGCTTGGTTTATAAATCACGGTCACTTTCACGCAGCCATAAAATGGCAGTCATCCAATATTAAGCACTAATAACGCTTGATTTTTGTTATGATAAAAAATCAATATCCAGAGAAACTTAACATTGCATAACAATGGAAATATTCAAAGCTTCTTCTATTCTGTTTATTCTATTAAACCCATTTTTGATGAGCGTGTATCTCATTCAATTGATTAGAGAGCTTTCTCTACATGAGTTTAATAAAGTCGTCATAAGAGCACACATCATCAGCTGTATTGCTTTCGTGATTTTTGCGATTGCGGGCGAACGTATATTTGAAGATATCTTTAAAGTTCGTTTTGCTTCTTTTCTTATTTTTGGCGGCATTGTTTTTTTAATGATTGGCATCAAAGCTATTTTTTCAGGCCAAATTACACTACTTGAAACAAGGGGCAATCCAGAGCACATTGCTGGCGCTATCGCGATGCCTTTTATGATTGCACCTGGCACCTTGAGCGCTAGCGTATTGATTGGCGCATCCCTACCAAAAAATGCAGCTATTGTAGCAATCGCAATCGCAGTAATCGGCTCCTTAATCTCATTGATTTTATTTAAACTCATTCACGATCCACTCAAAAAAAATAATGAGCGACTTTTAAATCGTTATGTTGAAATTATTGGTAGAGTTGTCGCCATATTCACGGGGACCTACGCCATTGAAATGATTGCAAACGGTGTTCGTCTACTGGCAAAATAAGGTTATTCGTCGTCGTAATAGCCATCATGCCCCATCCACATGCTGTTAAAGTCAATATTTTTTGATGGGCTATTAGCCGCTTTCTGCTAAAATAATGGATTGAAATTTAATTAAATTCCAACGCCTTCCATGTCAAATCAAACGCACTTTTTAAGCCTACGCGGCAGCCCCGCTCTTTCACCATTTCGTTTAGATAAATTGTACGCCTCGGTCAAAGTCAATGCGCCTAGCATTCAGCACATTTACGCTGAATTAGTCCACTTTGCCTTTAGTGAGCACGCATTAAATACAGACGAGAAACATAGATTAACGCAAATTCTAAGCTATGGCCCAAGCGGAAATATAGAAGCACCAACTGGTGATCTATTTTTAACAATTCCGCGCATTGGTACGATTTCGCCTTGGGCTTCGCGTGCAACAGATATTGCTAACAACTGTGGCTTGAATGGCTTATTACGCTTAGAGCGCGGTATTGCTTACTATGTTAAAACACAAAATGGCGAAT
>CBFHHI010000034.1:0-19703 GCA_965655675.1 Methylophilaceae bacterium
CAGCGTTTCTCGCGATGATAAAAAAAGTGACTGATGAAGGCTTTATGCGTGAATCAGCCGAGCAGGTTTTTATTTTGCCGCTGATGTTATTTGGATTGATGATTTTACGCGGTATAGCTGGTTATGTGTCTATGTATAGCATACGATGGATAGCGCGGCGTGTGGTTGAAACTTTAAGAAGACAAGCGTTTGGTCGCTTGATGCACATGCCTGTTAGTTTCTTCGATATGCAATCTACTGGCATTATGGTGTCTAAATTAACTTACGATGCCGAAAGGTTGTCTAATGTAGCAACGCGAACAGCAATGAATGTCTTAAGAGATGTGCTGACGGTAGTAGGCTTGGTTGGTTATATGCTATATCTTGATTGGCGGCTCACGTTGATTTTTGCCATTGTGGCACCTTTAATGGTGTTATATCTAAGAAAAACCACCCCAAAATTACGTGCTAACGCAAAAAAAGTACAGTTGGCTGTTGGCGAAATGACAAAGGTGTCAGAAGAAGCTATTTCTGGACAGCGTATTGTTAAAATTTTTGGTGCGCAAGATTATGAAAATCAACGCTTCTCAAAAGTGGTGATTGATAACCGAGATTTGGAACTGCGCTCAGCCCGTATTGCAGGGCTGAATAGCTTTGTGATTGAAGTGCTGGCTGCATTGGCCCTAGCTTTGGTGGTTTACTATGCATTAGGCCGTTTTACGGTGGGAGAATTTGCCGCTTTTATTGGCGCATTGTTGATGCTCATTTCACCCATCAAACACATTACAGCAGCCAATGAAGATTTTCAAATTGGTTTAGCAGCAGCGCAAAGTGTATTTGATGTGATCGATGCCCCTGTTGAAGTAGATGAAGGTCAACATCAATTGCAGGCCGTTCATCATGGCAGTATTGAATTTAAAAATGTGAGTTTACGCTATGAAAATGCGAAGCGGCCAGCGTTAGATGATTTAAGTTTTACCGTTAAACAAGGTGAAAAAGTTGCTTTAGTTGGTCGATCTGGTAGCGGCAAAACATCGCTAGTGAACTTATTGCCGCGTTTCTATGAATTGCAACAAGGGCTGATTCTGCTCGATGGTATTGATATTCGTGCATTGTCATTAAAAGATTTGCGTGCCCAGTTTTCGCTGGTGAGTCAGGATATTATTTTATTTAATGATACGATTTTTAATAATATTGCTTATGGCGTATTAAGAGACACCAGTGAAGCGGAAGTCATTGAAGCCGCAAAAGCAGCAAACGCATGGGATTTTATCCAGCAATTACCAAACGGTTTGCAAAATGAAATTGGGGATAGAGGTGTGCGCCTCTCTGGAGGACAGCGCCAACGTATTGCGATTGCACGCGCTATTTTAAAAAATGCACCAATTCTATTACTAGATGAAGCCACTTCGGCATTAGACACCGAATCAGAACAGCATGTACAAGCGGCATTAGATGTCTTAATGCAAAATCGCACCAGTATCGTGATTGCACATCGTCTGAGCACAATTGAAAATGCCGATAGAATTTTGGTGATGGACAAAGGCAAAATTGTTGAGTCTGGCACGCACAAAGCGTTATTAAAAGCCCAAGGCTATTACAGCAAGTTATATCAAAAAGAGTTCAGTGAGTAAGTAGCAGGTCATTCACATGCAAGATTTCATCTTACGCGCTTGGCAACATAAATCTGTTTTTTTCTATTTGGTTTTAGTCCCCATTTCTTACTTATTCACTGCCATTGTTGCGTTACGCTATCTGGCATACAAAGCTGGCCTATTATCATCTGTCAGCTTGCCAGTCCCTGTGATTGTTGTCGGCAACATTAATATGGGCGGCAGTGGTAAAACCCCTGTGGTGATATGGCTAGTAGAACAACTAAAAAAACAAGGATATACCCCTGGCGTTATCAGTCGTGGATATGGTGTCAATCACTTACAGCCAACAGCGGTCAATCAAACGAGCTTAGCTAGCCAAGTGGGCGATGAGCCCTTGCTCATTGCAAGACGCGCTGATTGCCCTGTTTGGGTTGGTAAAAATAGAGTGGCTGCAGGACAAGCATTACTGAAAGCACACCCAGCATGTGACGTGATTATTAGTGATGATGGTCTGCAACATTATCGTTTACAGCGCAGTGTAGAAATTGTAGTGGTTGATCATGAAAGTGTGGGGCATCAATATGGATTGCCAGCAGGCCCTTTGCGCGAGCCACGACAACGGCTAACGCAGGTTGATGTGGTGATTAATCACAGCCAACAACCGATTGAAAACGCCTATGAAATGCAATTATCTGGTCAAACATTTTATAATTTAGCTGATTCAACAAAAAGCGTGACAGCCGATTTTTTTAGCAAAAAGCAATTAAAAGCCATCGCTGGGATTGGTAAGCCCGCACGTTTTTTTAAAAGCTTAAGTGAGTTAGGTTTAACGGTTGAAGGCATTGGTTTTGAAGATCACCATCAATTTACAGAACAAGAGTTGGACGCTATTCAGTGTGAAGCATTGCTGATGACGGAAAAAGATGCCGTCAAATGTCAGCCTTTTGCAAAATCGCATTACTGGGTATTGCCAATAGAAGCTAAAATAGACGATACCTTGTTACCCATGCTGTTATCAAAATTAAAAACAGCGTCACACTAAGCATACAAGAAAGAGGTGCCTATTATGGATGCAAAATTATTAGCAATATTAGTTTGTCCCGTTACTAAAGGGCCATTGATATACAAAAAAGCGCAGAATGAATTAATCTCCAAATCAGCACGATTGGCTTATCCTGTGCGAGATGGCATACCCGTTTTACTAGAAGAAGAGGCGCGTAAATTAGCAACAGATGAGAAGGTGGATTAGTGTCGTTTAAGGTTGTTATTCCAGCGCGTTATGCCAGCACACGATTACCAGGCAAGCCACTATTAGATATTGGCGGCAAACCAATGGTGATCAGAGTTGCAGAACAAGCAAGCAAAAGCGGGGCAGAGCACGTTATCATCGCCACTGATTTTGAAAAAATCTTAGAAGTCGCGCAAGCGCATAATGTAGAAGCAGTATTAACCCGTGTCGATCATGTTTCTGGCACAGATAGAATCGCTGAAGTGGCGCAAACCTTAGATTGGCACAACGATGATATTGTGGTTAACGTGCAAGGTGATGAGCCATTAATTGACCCTCAGTTGATACAAGAAGTGGCATTAGCACTCGCAGATAGCAAACACGCCGTCATGGCAACCGCTTGCCATGCTATCCACGATGAAGCCGCCATGCTCAACCCGAATGTTGTTAAAGTAGTGATGGATACAGATGGAAACGCATTATATTTTAGCCGCTCACCCATCCCTTATCCACGAGACGAAGCACATAAGCAACAGATTAAAGCATATCGACATATCGGCATTTATGCTTACCGCGTAGGATTTTTAAAACAATATGCGCACTTAGCAGTGACTGAGTTAGAGCAGATAGAAAGCTTAGAGCAATTAAGAGTGCTCTATCATGGCTATAAAATAGCAGTCACCATTACCGATAATGCCCCAGCAAGCGGTGTTGATACCCAAGCCGATTTAGATGCTGTGCGTCATATTTTTTTGGAGTTAATTCAATAAATATACTCAATTACAGCATCGCTATGAATTAGCTAGCTTATTATCAAACTAATTACTATTTTTTTAATAATTAAACCGCCTCATCACCCGTTTCACCAGTTCTAATACGCAAAGCTTGTTCTACGCTCGTGACAAAAATCTTACCATCACCAATTTTGCCAGTGTGTGCGGCTTTTACGATGGCATCCATTGCAGACTCTAAAATGTTGTCGGCAACAACTAACTCTAATTTTACTTTAGGTAGGAAGTCGATGGTATATTCCGCACCACGGTATAGCTCTGTGTGACCTTTTTGGCGACCAAAGCCTTTGACTTCGGTAACCGTTAATCCATTGATACCAATTTCAGATAGTGCTTCACGTACTTCTTCCAATTTGAATGGCTTAATGACGGCCTCGATTTTTTTCATTTACCTCTCCTGAATACTTCATTAAATTGTACTACTAATTAAAGTTTAATTTGCAAGTAATTGGATATCTTCTATCTTTACCAAATCCACGTTCTGTAATTCTGACACCAACCGGCGCTTGGCGGCGTTTATATTCGTTTTTATCAATCAATTTTGTTACGCATTTAACATCCGCTTCGCTATAGCCAAGCTGGATAATATCTGCATGACTTAAGTCATCTTCTACATAAGCTTGCATAATGGCGTCGAGTATTTCGTAGGATGGTAAGCTGTCTTGGTCGGTTTGATTATCCCGTAACTCCGCACTGGGTGCGCGTGTGATGATGCGTTCTGGAATGACTGTTGATACACTGTTACGATAGTTGGCTAATCGATAAACCAAGGTTTTGGGTACATCTTTCAATAAAGCAAAGCCACCTGCCATATCACCATATAATGTGGTGTAACCAACAGCTGTTTCGGATTTATTGCCAGTGGTGAGCACAATACTGCCAAATTTATTAGATAGTGCCATTAACAGCATGCCGCGAATACGGGCTTGTAAATTTTCTTCAGTTGCATCTTCTGCTTTATCCTTAAACTCTGCTGAAAGTGATTGTTTAAAGCTTTCAAATAAGGGTTTAATGGGAATTAAACTGTAGTCGACATCAACCAATTTCGCCATCGCTATTGCATCATCTACACTGATGCTGGCAGTATATTGTGATGACATCATCAATACTTTTACCCGATCTTTTCCTAGGGCGTCGACTGCAATGGCTAAAGTAAGTGCTGAATCAATGCCACCTGAAAGGCCGAGCACAACGCCAGGGAATCCATTTTTATTGACATAGTCAGCTAATCCTAGCTTGAGCGCGTGGTAGACCATTGCCTCTAAACTTAAGGCCGGAATAATCGCGCTTGCGACGGGTTGCTTGTCTGTGATGTTGACATAATCCAGGACTTCTACAAACGAAGGTAGTTGATGCGTTACTTTGCCTTGTGCATTCAATACAAAAGAGGCGCCATCAAACACCAGTTCATCTTGACCGCCAACAAGGTTGGCATAAATCAGTGGCAATCCCGTTTCTTTAACGCGTTCGATTAATACTTCATAGCGAGTTTCTAGTTTATCTATATGATAGGGAGATGCATTGAGTGAGAGCAGAAATTCTGCACCGGCTTCTTTTGCCTTTTTCGCAGGTAAAGGCTCCCAGCCATCCGCACAAATTAGAACGCCAAACTTGATGCCAGCTAGCTCAAATACCAGCGATTTGGTATCTGGTTCAAAGTAACGGTCTTCATCAAATACGCTGTAGTTAGGCAATATTTGCTTATGATACGTAGCCACGATTTTGCCATGTTGCAGTAGACTAGCGGCATTGAATAGCTGTTTATCTTCGTAATGCGGGTGGCCTACTAGCACGGTGATATCTGAAGTAGACTTTGCTATGCGATTAAGCGCTTTTTGGTTGGCAATAATGAAGTCTTGCCGAAATAATAAATCTTCTGGTGGATAGCCACATAATCCCAGTTCGGGCGTGATGATTAAATCTGCACCTTGTTGTTTGGCTTGTTTTGATAACGCTATGATTTTATTAGCATTGCCAGTAATGTCTCCAACAATCGCGTTGAATTGTGCGATAGCAATTTTCATGAATTAATAGGATCCACCAGCATTTTTAATGAGATTCACAATGGCAGGGTTTCCCTTCTTAAGCGCGTAAACATAAGCAGTCAGTCCATATTTGTTACGTGCTTTTAAATTGACTTTATTGTCTAGTAACAATTGGACCATTTCTAGCGAATCGCTATTAATGGCTAATCCTAGCATGGGCGTGCTTTGTGCATCTTTATGGTTAACGTTGGCACCATTCTTAATTAATACTGTGGCTGTATCAATAGCAGACTGATGAATCGCCCAAGCTAACGCAGTCCATTCTGATTGGTCTTCTTGTTTGATGTTAGCGCCACTTTTCAATAAATAATTAACGATTTCAGTGTTATTTTCACGTGCAGCATACATTAGTGCAGACACGCCAAAAGGGTCTTGCATGTCAATATTTGCACCTTGTTCTATCAGGGTTGCAACCGTTGCTAAATCAGCAGCATTGGTCGCATACATCAGTACGGTTTTGCCATTGTCATTTTTTGCATTTGGATCAACGCCATGACTAATCAATAGTGCTACAGCCGCATTATTGCCTGCAGCTGCGGCCATAGTAAAAGCAGTCCAACCACTTTCATCCCGCATGCTTAAATCAGCACCATTGGCTAATAATACTTTCATGGTTGTAATATGATCTTTTTTTGCGGCAAACATTAGTGCCGTCCAGCCATCACTATCTTGCGCATTCACATTGGCGCCCTTATTTATCAATAATTGAGCAACAACGGATTGATCTTTTCTGGCGGCATACATCAGGGCGGTAATATGATCTTTATCGGCTGTATCTGGATGCATGCCGCTGGCTAGAAGGCTATTAACTGCTGCTACATCCCCACTGGCGGCTGCTGTTAATAAATAGGGCAAGTCTTCAGCAATAGCATGATGGCCAAATAAGGCAAAGCACAATAGCAAGATAAATGAGTATTTTTTCAATGCTTATCTTTCTTTAAGCTGCATTGCTTTAATGACGGCCTCACCAAGACCAGCTGGAGAGTTTGCAACAACTGCACCGGCTCGTTCAAGTGCTACTATTTTATCTTCAGCGCGACCAGATCCGCCTGAAATAATAGCGCCAGCATGGCCCATCCGCTTGCCTTTTGGCGCGGTTAAACCGGCGATATAAGCTGCAACAGGCTTGGTAATATGATGTTGAATATAATCAGCAGCGGCTTCTTCATCACTGCCACCAATTTCACCCACCATAATGATGGCCTCAGTTTCAGGGTCAGCCTCAAATAAAGCCAAGCACTCAATAAAATTCAATCCTTTTACTGGATCACCGCCAATACCAACACAAGTTGTTTGACCTAGACCAAGCGCAGTAGTTTGCTGCACAGCTTCATAAGTTAATGTGCCAGATCGAGAGACAACACCTACTTTGCCCTTGAGATGAATACTGCCTGGCATGATGCCAATTTTACATTCATCTGGGGTAATGATGCCTGGGCAATTAGGACCAATTAATTTGGTACCGTTCGCATCTAATGCGGCTCTGACCTTAATCATGTCTAGCACTGGGATACCCTCGGTAATACAAACAACTAATTCGATACCTGCATCACTAGCTTCTAAAATAGAATCTGCAGCAAACGGCGGAGGAACATAGATGACGCTGGCGTTGGCTTGCGTCTCGCGCACGGCCTCACGCACTGTGTTGAACACAGGTAGGCCAAGGTGGGTTTGTCCTCCTTTGCGCGGTGTGATGCCGCCGACCATGTTGGTGCCGTAGGCAATGGCTTGCTCAGAGTGAAACGTCCCTTGCTTACCCGTAAAGCCTTGGCATAATACTCTGGTGTTTTTATTGACTAAAATGCTCATGCGACCGCCTTTACAGCTTGTACGGCTGCATCTGTTAAGTTTTCGGCGGAGATAATATTTAAACCACTTTCTCGTAACATTTGTTTACCCAGTTCTACATTTGTACCTTCTAAGCGAACAATAACGGGAATATTCATTTCCACTTCTTTTACCGCCGTAATAATGCCAGTTGCAATAATATCGCAACGCATAATGCCACCAAAAATATTCACTAAAATCGCTTTCACATTCTGATCAGCCAAAATAATCTTAAAGGCTTTGGTTACTGTTTCCGCTGTTGCGCCTCCTCCCACATCTAAGAAGTTGGCTGGCATGCCGCCGTGTAGTTTGATTAAATCCATGGTTGCCATTGCAAGGCCAGCGCCATTCACCATGCAGCCAATATTGCCATTTAAGGCAATATAATTTAGGCCTGAGTGATGTGCTTCTGCTTCTTTTGTATCGTCTTGTGACCAATCACGTAAGCCAGCCAACGTTTTTTGACGGTATAAAGCGTTGTCATCCACAGTCATTTTACAGTCAAGTGCTACTAGGTGACCCTCGTTTGTTACGACGAGTGGATTAATTTCGAGCAAAGCTAAATCATTTTCAATAAACAATTTGTATAAGCCTTTTGCCAATTTAGTAAATTCAGCAATTTGGTCACCGGATAAATCTAATGCGAATGCAAGATTGCGTGCTTGAAAGTCAACCAAGCCATTTAAGGGATCACACACTTCTTGTAGTATTTTTTCAGGTTGATTGGCAGCAATTTCTTCAATATCCATACCGCCTGCAGATGAGGCAACCATCACGACACGATCCAATGCACGATCTACCAACATAGACAAGTAGAGTTCACGGGCGATGGGTAGTGTTTGCTCAACCAAGACCCGATGCACAGCTTGGCCATCTGGCGCATTTTGATAGGTGACTAGGTTTTTGCCAAGCAAACTACCTGCAGTTGCTTGCGCTTCTTGTGCAGATCTTACCAGTTTAACGCCGCCTGCTTTGCCACGACCTCCAGCATGCACTTGTGCTTTCACTACCCAAGCATTGCCTGCGATTTCTTTTGTTGCGGCTGCTGCCGCTTCTTCTGATTGCACTGTTTCACCAATGGGTGTCGCGATGCCATATTGTTGCAGTAGTTGCTTTGATTGATATTCGTGTAAGTTCATGATGAGAGCAATTTTTTGATTGTTTATACTAACTAGTATTTTCTCGCAAAAGTGCGTTTGAGGCTAGTGAAAAGCATTTAAACAAAAAGCCACAGTATTTAAACTGTGGCTTTCGTGTGGTTTTTTTGCTTAAGCAAACGTTTATAAATCTTGCTCCCAAGCGTTGCCATAATGTTCGTCACCATTTTTATATAAAAACATTTGGAACATGCTGGTAAACCACATATAGGCTGAAGCAAGGCTATAGCCTATCCCGCCAATAATGGTAAACCAAGCAAAATGTGGGCTTAGTTTAGTTAGCCACCAAGACAGCACGTCAACAATCAGAAAAGCAAAAGGAATAATAATAACAATCATTTTTCTGCGTTTAGGAATGTTGATAGCAAAACTAAAAATAAACGCCATAAAAAAGAAAATGAAGCTGATGCCAAATAAATGGATATGTGACACACGCGTTAAACCGCTAATACTTGCACCTTGATCGGTAGCCGCAACATCTTGTACTTCTCTATAGTTGGTGAAGTTGGGAATGCCCGGAATTTGGCTGTGACACATCGTACAGTGTTTTGCAAATACGTCTTTATAATGCGTTTCCCATTGTGCCTCAGGTGCGCCTTTTTCAGCCCATTTAATAATATCTTGACGTACTTCTATCGGCGCTTTGTCTTGCATAGATCCGTTTAATTTAGCTGCTAAAGTGCTGCCAGAACGGTCTCCATAATAGCTGTAGACAATGTCATTGATAGATAACCCTAATTTACCGTCTGCCAAGCCGTGCGTTAGCATAATTTGTAAGCCTGCCATACAAAGGCCAATGCCAATAACAAGTAAATAGCCCGCAAATAGCGCTTTAATTGGCGCAGGCATATTGGGTAGATTTAACCATGTCATATTGGATGGGGTGTGTTTCATCTTTCAGCCTTATGTAAAATGGTAGGAAATAATAGCATTCATTCTGATAATCAACTAAACAAATAAAGGATGAAAAGTCGCTTAGTTTATGCTGCTACATTTTGAATTGCGCGAGCTGTTATAATTGACTTTTATTTTTAATGAGCAGATTCATTCATGCGCTTAGTCGTTCAAGGTCACGCAGTAAGCGTTGCCCATCTTACCCATATTCATCGTTTAATCGGCGGTAATACTCAATTTATGCAAATAGGTGAATTTGCCTATTATTTACCTATGCATTCTTCAGACATTGAGGGGGTTAAATTGTTCTGCGCAGAACAGCAGATTGATTGTGCTTTAGTGCCAAATGGTCAAGTATTGAGTAAGTTTGGCTTATGCGTAATGGATATGGATTCGACATTAATCGCCATTGAATGTATAGACGAAATTGCCGATATGATGGGTATTAAGCCACAAATTGCAGAGATTACTGAAGCGGCGATGCGTGGCGAATTGGATTTTGCTGACAGCTTAAAAAAGCGGGTGGCTTTACTCAAAGGCTTAGATGAAAGCGCATTGCAACGCGTGATTGATGAACGTCTAAAGCTAAATCCTGGTGTGTTAGATTGGATAAAGGCGTGCAAAGCAAACAATATCAAAACCATGGTGGTTTCTGGTGGTTTTACCTTCTTTGCCAATCACGTAAAACAATTGCTAGGCTTGGATTATGCGGTGTCTAATGTCTTAGAAATTGTCGATGGCAAACTGACTGGCAATATTGTAGGCGATATTGTCGATGCACAACGCAAAGCGGACGAGTTAGTTAAACTACGTGATCAATTAAGCTTAACAGCAGCGCAAACGATAGCCATTGGTGATGGTGCGAATGACTTGAAAATGATGGCGGTAGCAGGAGTGGCTGTGGCTTACCACGCGAAGCCAGTGGTACAAGAGCAGGCGACTTATGCGTTGAATTATGTTGGGTTGGAAGGTGTGGTTGGGTTACTTACAGCTTAATAAGCATAGTGTATTTTTAGTTATCCATGAAAGTCACAACGTGATAACAAACATACATATTTCTTTTACAGCAATATCTTTACTAAATCGTATCGCCATTTAAATAAGCCAATTCCATCTCCGTAAACCCCGCTTTTTGTCTGGCTTCCATATTAAAAGGGGGTCGCAATTTTGGCGCTTTATATTCTTGGCATAAGCTTTCAAAAGTCGTGATTGGATCTAACTCGCGCTCTTGGCATAAATAATTAAACCAATGATTGCCAATGGCGACATGACCAATTTCATCCCGCAAAATAATATCTAAAATCTCTGCGGCAGCTTGATCGCCTGCTTGGGCGATTTTGTTGCGAATCGCGGGGGTGGCATCTAAACCGCGCGCCTCCAAAGTGCGTGGGACTAATGCCATGCGTGCCAATACGTCTTCTTGTGTGCGCTCAACCATTTCCCATAGTGCGTTATGAGCAGAAAAATCTCCATATGCATATCCTAGTGTATTGAGATGGCTGTTTAACAGTGAGAAGTGAAGCGCCTCTTCTGCAGCCACCTTTAACCAATCTAAATAGTATTGCTTAGGCATATTGGCAAAACGCCAGATGGCATCTAGTGCTAAATTGATGGCATTAAACTCAATATGGCATAGCGCATGAATCAGCGTTGCACGACCTTCTTGTGTACGCATAGAACGTTTTTTGACAGCTAGAGGTTGTACTAATTCAGGTTTACTTGGGCGCCCAGGAATAGGCCTGTTGTTAGCGATTTCGTTATTGCTTAGCCACGCTGTATCCAGTGCAATTTGATTGTGAGTCGATGCTTTTTGCAGTTCAAGCACGCCATCTACTTTACGCTGCGGATTATCTGACACCAGCCAATTAAGTGCGCACTGACGCAGTTCCACCGCATCTAATAAACAGCGATTCACTAGGAACAACCAAGCGGAAAAAAAGGGCGTGCTAGCTCATTCATTATGCACTTTAATAATAAAATCTATTTGTAGGCATATTATCTAAATTTTGACAAATTTGATTAGCGTTCATTGGAGCATTCTCTTTTAAGGCTGATTGAAATGCTGTATCGGTTTTCAACGCTTCGATAATACGATTAATAGCTTTTGTGTATGCTTGTTTACTATAAAAATCTGGATTTATATTCACAGGACCAACAACCCAATCTTCTTTCATAATGCTGGTAATGACCTGGTTTTGCGCACCATAAACAGTGGCTATTAACTCTGCATAATAAATGCGAGATTGCGGGTTATAAAATACATGTGGTTTAAGCAGCATCACCAGATTAGCATCTTTAGCAGCGTCGGTATTGCATTCACTAACCTGACTAAAAAGGGATGTTAATGAAGACATGGCTACTTCTTCAACTAAAGGTCCTTGCATTTGCCAAATCGTCACATAGGGAAAAAACAAAATGGTTGGGTGTTGGTAATGAACCTTAGCAATATGCACAGCAACCTGCTTTTCTAAGGCTGCGTCAGCATGCGCTGACACGCTTAGGAGCATTGAGGCTAATAGCGATATGCTTAGTTTAATCATTAGTTTTTTTAACATTTTTTTCCTCTACAATCTCATTTTTTTGATAAGTAATACGATAAATGTAGCCAGTTCTGTCATCGCTAACATACAGTGCGCCATCCGGTCCAACGGCGACATCAACGGGGCGTCCCCATGCTTTATTTTGGTGTAGCCAGCCTGTCACAAAATCTACTGCTTTCACGGGCTGGCCATTTTTAAACTGTAGTCTCACCAATTTGTAGCCACTTAATTGTTGACGATTCCACGACCCATGTAATGCGACAATTGCATCTTGATTAAATTCAACAGGAAACTGACTTTTGTCTAAAAAAGTAATGCCAATTGGCGTAGCGTGAGAAGTGAGCATCAGCGCAGGCGGGGTTGCTTGTTGGCAGAAATGATCTGGTCCTGGGAAATTGGGATCGATCGTCATGCCGCCATCTATATTGCCCCAGCAGTGTGGCCAGCCATAGTGTTTACCCCGTTGAATGTGATTGATATGTTCTGGTGGCAACTGATCGTTGACAGGATCGCCCTTTTTGTCTGAGCGCATATCTGCACCGTTGTTAGTGGCAAACATGGCTTGGGTAATGGGATGCCAAGCAAAGCCTTGCGCGTTTCTTAATCCGCTTGCCCAAATCGGCGGAAGCTCGCTATGTCGACCAGTCATCGCTAATGCGCCAGCGGGCTTGCCATCTATTGTGTAACGCAAGATAGTTGCACGCGTTGGGTCAGATTCATTGCATACATTGCAACTTGACCCAACGTTGATATATAAATGATTATCTGGACCTAACTGAATGGTTTTGACGGTATGACCGCCAGTTGCCAGAGGACCAATAAAAGGAATGGGGTCAGACCATCCGTTATGTTGTCGGGTGAGTTTGACAATGCCATCTTGATTGGCCACCAATAAATCATCATCGATGAATACCAAGCCATTAGGTGCGTTTAAATCAGAAGAAATGACTACGGGCGTTTCAGCAATGCCATCCTGATTGGTGTCTGTAAGCATCAGGACTTTATTATTTTTATAGGAAGAAACAAACAAATTGCCATCAGGTGAGAATGCCATCATGCGCGGAGCAATATCTAGTTTAGCGTAGATATTGATTTTAAATCCTTCAGGTAGTGATAACGCAGAGATGTCAGGCGCCTCGCTAGCACAAGTCAGCGACGGTAACAGGCTACACAGGGCCAATCCTAAATAACTATTCAGTTTGTATAAAAACATTTCCAGCATTGTTTAATCATTTTAAGTGAGCACATCAGACCAAATATTGGTTGCCCATGCGTTAGCGTATTGGCCTTCTTGTTCAGAAGGTGCTAATGATACACCACCACCTTTTGCAGGCACCATGATTTTTTTGCCAGCGCTGTATCGGTAAACGTCAGCGATGTGAATGGCACGTTTGTTGTCGACAAAACTGTAACAAGTATTAGCAAATACAGGTTCTGGATCTGGGCTTCTGCCATGCATCAGTGCGACGATAGCACTGGCACAGACACGGGCTTGTGAAGTTGCCATATGGGCCGACTTAGGTAGGCCTGAGGCTACGCTATCACCAATGACATGGATATTGGGTGCGCGTTTAGATTCATAACTTAAAAAGTCAACTTCACACCAAGGATAGTCTGGCTCTAATAAATTAGCTAACTGGGCAGGTTTGCCCGCACGTTGCGGTGGAATAATATTAAGAACATCTGCTTTGATGCGTTCAAAATCAGTGGTCACTGTTTTTGTTGCTACGTCGATATGTGTAATAGGATTATCCGGTCTGTAATCAATAATATCTTTGTAGTCGCGCTGCCATACTGCTGAGAATAAGCCTTTTTTGGATACGATATCTGGATTTGCATCTAGTACAATCACTTTGCTTTTAGGTTGGTGCGTTTTGAAATAATGCGCTACTTGGCATGCGCGTTCATATGGACCAGGAGGGCACCGAAAAGGCAATTTAGGTACATTTAAAACAAACACACCGCCATTCGGCATGGCTTCAATTTGTTTGCGTAAATTGACCGTTTGCCAACCAGCTTTCCAGGCATGAGGTATTTGTGTTTGTGCTGCCGCATCTTGTAAATTAGGCAATTCATCATACATAAAATCGATGCCAGGTGCCATAATCAGTCTGTCATAGCTGATCTCGCCGCGTTTCATTTTTACTTTTTGATTGGCGGTATGAATGCCAATCACTTCATCTTGTATCCAGTTAATGCCATGATTTTTTTTGACAATATCATAGCTAAAGGTTAAGTCATTGATGCTTTTTCCACCACCAAGCACGAGATTGCTCATTGGACATGAAACAAATTGTGTTTGCTTTTCAATGACGGTGACGGCAATTCTGCCACCACTCCAAAGTCGAATATATTTTGCTGCTGTTGTTCCAGCAAAGCCACCACCAATCACAACGACATGACCAATCAATGGTTGCTTAGCGCCATTCAGCATGCAACTTGGCGCTAATAAACTGCTTAAGCCAAGCCCTGCAAGCTTAATAAAATGTCGCCGATCAAATAGTTGTTGATCTGATTTACTCATCATTGGCCTTCAATATCTCTGATAATGCCGCTGGATTTGCAGTACGTATTTGTTTAGAAAAGTAATTTGCCAGTGCGTTAATTTCATCGATTGTTAACCCCCGAGCATGGTGATGCATGACTGTGCTATCACGTTCGCCATTTCTGAAGGCTAGCATTTCGGTAACAAAGTAAGTTGGATCTAAACCTGCCAGTACAGGCGTTATACTGAGGCTGTTGCCTAGTGTGCCGTGACAAGCCGCGCATGATGCTGCTAGCGTACGTGTGTGAATCTGTTGTTGAGTGATGGAAACATCAGTTTCTGCACTCTGTGCACTATGCGCATCAGATGAAATCAGAGTGATTACTGCCAGGGTAGCCAGTAGAAATGCAGCGAGCAATATACAAGCAATGCTGGTGTTTTGATTGAGTAGATTATTGAAAGAGAGTGGTCTGATAGACCTAGGTAATAAAGTCAGTATTGTTAGTTTGGGTAGCATGGTGTTTTAACCCTATTTTGAGCTACTGCGATTAAAACACCATTCTAAAACATAAAGTTGGGATTAGTTTGTGTCCGAAGTCACATGGCTAATTAACAGTATTCACCTTTACATCCATCATCTTTAACGCCAAGCGCCATGAGATGATCCATCATTTTTTGATCGCCTTCATCACGAAAAAATTGAATTAAAGACAAATCGTTTCTTAATTTGATATTGATATCAGCTCCACTTTTTGCGAGCAGTGTTGTCATGTCAGTAAAGCGATTAAAAGCCGCCAAATGGAAGGCGCTATGTTGTGCATTCGGTTGGATATAGTTAAGATCTGCACCTTTAGAAATCAGAAATTCAACTACTTTCAATTGGTTGGTGTTAGCTGCCATTTGTAATGGACTCCAACCGAATATTTTGTCGTTGACAACATTCGGGTCAGCTTTAACAAACTTTTGTACAGTTTGGAGTTCGCCTTTTATTAAGGCCTCTCTCCAGATAGCTTCATCATCGTCTGTCATGGCTGAAGCGTTAAAAGATAAGCATAAAGCCATTGCGAGTACAGCTGTTTTAAACCATTGCATATTGTCATTCTCCAAAACTAATTAATTTTTATAAAATATTATTTTTGCTATTTGGGTGATTTACAAAACCCCACTAGCCAACAAAACGCCTTGCATTGCGGAACATCCGCATCCAAGGCCCATCTTCTTGCCATTCATCAGGATGCCATGAATGTTGTACTGCTCTAAACACACGTTCTGGGTGAGGCATCATAATACTAAAACGCCCATCGGTGGTGGTAAATCCCGTTAAACCTTGAGGCGAACCATTGGGATTAAACGGATATACCTCAGTTGGCGTTGACGCTCCATTAATATAGCGTATTGTAGCCAATTGACTATCTAACACCATTTTGACAGTATTTGCATCAAGAAATTCCGTAAATCCTTCTCCATGTGCGACGGCTATTGGCAGTCGACTGCCTGCCATACCATTAAAAAAGATAGAAGGTGATGGTAAAACTTCCACCATTGCAAAGCGCGCTTCAAACTGCTCTGACTTGTTGCGCACGAAATGTGGCCAATGTTCTGCGCCTGGGATAATGCTGTGCAAGTTACTCATCATTTGACAACCATTACACACACCGAGTGCAAATGAGTCACTTCGATTAAAAAATCCACTAAATTCGTCACGCGCGCGACTATTGAATAAAATCGACTTTGCCCAGCCTTCGCCAGCACCAAGTACATCGCCGTATGAGAAGCCGCCACAGGCGACTAATCCAGCAAAGTCTTTTAATGACACCCTGCCAGCAATCACATCGCTCATATGGACATCAACACTATTAAAGCCAGCACGATCAAATGCAGCCGCCATTTCAGTTTGGCCATTCACCCCTTGCTCACGCAATATTGCCATATTGGGACGAACACCTTTATTGATATAGGGCGCTGCAATATTTTCATTGATGTCAAAAGTGAGATGTGGCTGTATACCAACATCCGTATCATCTAAAATGCGGTCATATTCTTGTTGAGCACAGATTGGATTGTCACGTAAGCTTTGCATATGGAAGCTCGTTTCTGACCACATGCGATGCAAGTTAATACGCGTGTCGTTAAACGTTATATCACCTTTTTTAATAGACAATTGCTGCTGGGTAGTTACGTTAGCAATCCAATGCGCGCAATCCCCCAGTGCGCTATTGAGCTGTGTCAAAATAGTTTCAGCTTCTTTGTTGCGTACTTGGATCACAGCGCCAAGCTCTTCATTAAATAGCGCGCTAGCGGCATCGCCTTGTAATGCACTAATATCGGCTAGCAATCCACAATGGCCGGCAAATGCCATTTCACATAGTGTCGTAAACAAACCGCCATCGCTACGATCGTGGTAGGCCAATATTTTTCCGTCATGATTAAGAGATTGTATTTGGCTAAAGAAAGTTTTTAATTGACTAGGGTTGTCAACATCTGGTGCTTCATTACCTGTTTGACCATAAACTTGCGCTAGAGCTGAGCCGCCCATACGGTTTTTGCCATTGCCTAGATCAATTAAGATTAATGCGGTATCGCCTAGGTCTGTTCTTAGTTGCGGCGTTAGCGTTTTACGTGCATCGCTGGTATTAGCAAAAGCGGTTACTACCAGAGAAATTGGCGAAGTGACTGTTTTTTTATCAGAAGCATCTTGCCATACTGTTTTCATGCTCATGGAATCTTTGCCGACAGGAATGCTAATGCCAAGTGCAGGACACAGCTCCATGCCGACGGCTTTAACGGTATTAAATAGAGCCGCGTCTTCGCCTTCATGACCTGCTGGAGCCATCCAATTGGCAGATAGTTTTAAATTGCTAATATCACTAATCAAACTGGCGGCAATATTAGTAATAGCCTCACCTATTGCCATCCGCCCAGAGGCTGGTGCATTAATTAAAGCCAATGGTGCACGCTCGCCAATAGCAAACGCTTCACCTGCATTTGTTTCAAATCCTGCCGTTGTCACCGCCACATCAGAGACTGGCACCTGCCACGGCCCAACCATTTGGTCGCGTGCAATGAGGCCTGTAACGCTTCGGTCACCAATGGTGATGAGGAAGGTTTTATCAGCAACACCTGGCAAATGTAAGACGCGCGTAGCGGCCTCATTCAAATCAATGTTACCGGTATCAAACGGTGCTAGTTGTTTACTAATGCTGATAACGTCGCGTGTCATTTTAGGTGGCTTGCCTAGTAATACAGACAAATCCATATCAACTGGTTTATTATCAAAGTGACTATCTTCAACCGTTAAGTGACGATCCTCAGTAGCCACACCAACGATCGCAAAAGGACAGCGCTCGCGCTCACACAGCGATTTAAATAAAGGCAAGTTGTCTTGCGCTACAGCTAATACATAGCGCTCTTGAGCTTCGTTGCTCCATAACTCGCGCGGGCTCATGCCGGGTTCTTCGTTGTGCACATCACGCAATTGAAAAATAGCCCCAACTTCAGCATCGTTGACTAGCTCTGGGAAGGCGTTAGAAATGCCGCCGGCGCCAACATCATGTATGCTGACGATTGGGTTTTTGTCGCCCATTTGCCAACAACGGTCAATCACTTCTTGTGCACGGCGTTGTAGCTCTGGATTGCCGCGCTGCACTGAATCGAAATCTAAATGTTCAGTATTAGCACCTGTGTCCATGCTAGAGGCCGCTCCACCACCTAAACCAATTAACATGGCGGGGCCGCCGAGTTGAATTAATGCGGCACCTGCTGGAATTTTATCTTTAAATGAATGGCTGTTTGAAATATTGCCAACCCCACCTGCGAGCATAATTGGTTTGTGATAGCCACGCACTTCTGGTGTGCCATGACTGTCGGGCACTGCTAGCTCAAATGTACGGAAATAACCAGCAATATTAGGACGACCAAATTCATTGTTATAAGCGGCGCCACCTAATGGTCCATCTATCATGATTTGTAGCGGACTAGCAATGCGACTAGGCTTTCCGTATGCCTTTTCCCACGGTTGTGGCAAGTGAGGCAGATTGAGGTTTGATACAGAAAAACCGGTTAATCCTGCTTTTGGTTTAGAGCCTACACCTGTAGCACCTTCATCACGAATTTCACCACCGGCACCTGTAGCTGCGCCTGCAAAGGGCGAGATAGCGGTTGGGTGATTATGCGTTTCTACTTTCATTAAGTAGTGCATGTTGTCTTCAACAAATTGATAGTTGTGATTGGGGGCAGGGTAAAAGCGTTTGGTTGTTTGACCCGCTACGATAGAGGAGTTGTCGGAGTAAGCAACGACCGTATGGCCTGGGTTGAGTTTGTGGGTGTTGCGTATCATGCCAAAGAGCGATATATCTTGTTGCACGCCATCAATGACCCAGTCAGCGTTAAATATTTTATGACGACAATGCTCAGAGTTGGCTTGCGCAAACATCATCAATTCTACATCGGTTGGGTTGCGCTGCATATTGATGTAGTTTTCAATCAGGTAGTCTATTTCGTCTGGAGAAAGCGCCAACCCCATTTCATTGTTAGCGTTTTCTAGCGCCAGTCTGCCGCCTTCTAGAATATCAATGATGGTTAAGGGTTTAGGGTCTGCATGATGGTAGAGTTTTTCTGCATCCGCTAATGAAAATAATACGGTTTCTGTCATGCGATCATGTATCGCTGCAACAAACGCTGCTTTTTCTTTTGCGCTTAAAGATTCGCCATTTTGTGTTTTAACATAGTAAGCAATACCGCGATCTAAGCGTAATAAGCAATTAAAGCAAAAGTTTTTAGAAATATATTTGGATGAACGGAGGGCTTGCTAGTGAAACCCACTAATGAAGGTAGAAAATTAGTTTTAAGAGCAGGAGAAAAAGTATCAAGTGTAGATTATTGGAATAATGAAGGAACTTATTTTATAATTGAATCGTCTGCTAAGCAAAAACTATTATTCTATAAAAACTTAGGTATTTCTACCTTCAGATTGTTTTTTACTTTTTTTATTATTGATTATCTATTAATTCAAATTATAGTAAAAAAAACTATAAAAGATAACGACGGAAAAATGATCCGAATGAATGATAATAGTAATACAATGCTAACATAATTACCTTAGAGTTCAGGGAATATAGAAAAATCTAAACCATTTTGCCTAATGCATCCATTGATGATTCCCA
>CBFHHI010000035.1:0-19264 GCA_965655675.1 Methylophilaceae bacterium
CCCAGAATCTGTTCTTGGCGTAAAAGGCTTAATGCGGGCTTGGCGTAAAGGCAATGTTGCCATTGCAAACGCACCCGGCGCAGGCGTAGCAGACGACAAAATTGTGTATACCTTTGTGCCTCAAATGATTCAATATTATTTAGGTGAAGAGCCGATTATCAAAAATGTACCTAGTTATTTGTGCATGTATGAAGATCAACGCGAATATGTATTGAACAATTTAGACAAGCTGGTTGTTAAACCAGCCAACGAATCTGGTGGTTATGGGATGTTAATTGGGCCGCGCTCTACTAAAAAAGAGCGTGATGAATTTGCTAAGCTCATCACAGAAAATCCACGTAATTATATGGCACAACCAACGCTGAATATATCAACAGGACCCACCATTATTAATGGCCAACTGGCACCGCGTCACTTAGATTTGCGTCCTTTTGTGCTGCAATCTGATGAGTTACATGTCACGATGGGCGGCTTGACGCGCGTTGCGATGCGCCAAGGCTCGCTTGTGGTTAACTCATCTCAAGGCGGTGGTAGCAAAGATACTTGGATAGTAGAAGGGAGCAACTAACCATGATGCTTGCTCGTGATGCTGAAAATCTTTATTGGATGGCTCGTTATCTAGAGCGCGCAGAAAACACCGCGCGCCTGATTATTAAAATTACCGATACTCTGTTAGATATGCCAACCGATGCTTCTATTGGTTGGAAAACCTTGCTAGAAATCGTTGGCGTAGACCATCTTTATAACAAATATCACAAAACTGCTAAAGAAAATGACATCATTCATTTCTTAATTGCAGATGAGCGCAATCCTAGCTCTATATTTGCTTGTATTAAATATGCACGCGAAAATACCCGCACCCTACGCGAGCTATTGCCTGAGGAGCTGTGGGAGCGCGTGAACGGTCTTTATTTATATATCTTAAGCAATATTGAAGACACCTCTAATAAAAGACGGAAAAAGTATGTGTTTTTACAAGAAGTGATTTACCAACGACAAGCCATTATTGGCTTAATCTTTGGTGCCATGGAGCGTAATCTGCCTTATCATTTTATGAAAATTGGTAGAAACTTAGAACGCGCCGATATGACTACTCGCATTATGGATGTCAACTATGCTATTTCATTACCAGAAGATCACCCGCTATATGAGGTTGCAAAAGAAACATTATGGGCCAGCATTCTGAAGTCACTGTCTGCTTACCAAACCTATCGACGTACAAAACATTTTCATATCAATATGCCGGATGTCGTCGATTTTTTATTCAACGAAAAACGCTTTCCTCGCAGCATATTGCATTGTATCGGCGAATTAGAAGCTTGCCTTGTTGAGATGCCTAACAGCAAAGAAGTCATCAAAACAGTGAGGCTGGCACAAAAATCATTAGCCAAAAGAGATGAACAGTCGATGAGTGAAGAAAAATTGCATGAGCATATCGATTTATCACAACAATTTATTGGTGATATCAACGATGCAATAACCAAACAATACTTCGATATTCAATAAGTTAATCGTCGTGTCGTATTGTCTATCGATTAACACGCATGAAGGTTTGGTTTTGTGTGCGGCTTCATTTAGTCCCACTTATGCAGATAAACCACGGCTCAGTTCAAATATGCAGCGTTTTATCTGGCCTGGCAATCGAATGATTACGATATTAAGTTCCGGCAATCAGCGCACGATTGATGCTGTTTTTAAACACATTCAACAAGACTTAATACAACAAGCACCACTCACTTTGCTAACCGCCAATAGCCTTAACGAAGTCTCAGATTACATTGCTAGCATCAGCGCTCAACAACAAAACGCACTCATGCAATTAGCAGATAAAGAAACACCAACCGCTGCTAACTTTATTGTTGCTGGGCAGATAAATAACCAAAAAATGGAAACCTTACTGATTTATGCAGAAGGTAACTTTATCCATGAGTCTAATGATTCACCTTTTTTACAAATAGGTGAGATGAAATTTGGTAAACCTATTTTAGATCGTATTATCAAGCGCAATATTAGTTTAAACACTGCGGCATATGCCGCTTTGGTTTCTGTTGATTCCACCATCCGTAGCAACCCCACAGCAACCATGCAAACTGAATTACTGCTTTACAACAATAATAGCTTGGCCATGAGCCACTACTTATTACTAGATGAGAATAGCGCGTTTTTCAATAATATGTCGAGCGCTTGGAGCAAAGGCGTTACCACAGCGCTTGACAGCTTACCCCGTTTTTTTTGGGAAAACTAAAAGTCCAAAACAAACAATATTTAATTGATTAATTGTCTTTTAGATTGTGTGGCTTATAGAATACAATTGAGGCTGGCTAAAAATAATTACAATAGTGTAACAATAATAGTGCGTAATTCGGCACTTCCGGGACTGCTTAACAATGACTTATTGCCTTGCCATTAACACTCATGAAGGACTAGTATTGTGCTCAGATTCGCGCACCAATGCTGGTTTTGATAATGTATCTACCTACAATAAAATGCATACGTTTTCATGGCTTAATAATCGATTTATTACCATCATGTCCTCGGGCAATTTGGCGACTACTCAGCAAGTGCTAAAGAAATTACAAAACGACCTAGATAAAGCAGTGTTGCCGAATCTATTAAGCGTTACCAGCATGCATGAAGCAATCGACTACATTGCTAGCACCAGCACAAAAATACAAAATGTTCATGTTGTGCGTGATGCGGGCAATACTAGTTTCCAAGCTACATTTATTGTGGCAGGTCAAATTGGCTCTGATCATCCAGAAATTTCACTCATTTACCCTCAAGGTAATTTTATTAGTGAATCAGACGAACATCCTTATCTACAAATTGGTGAAACAAAATACGGAAAACCAATATTAGACCGCATTATCAAACGCGACACATCGCTCAATCGTGCTGCACGCTGTGCATTGGTTTCTATGAACTCGACCATTCGCAGTAATCTAACGGTAGGACCACCAATTGACCTAATGCTTTACCAAGCAGGTAGCTTAACTGAGGGTCGTAAAATGCATTTAACTGAAGATGATGCTTTTGCCAAAGAGCTTGCAGAAAAATGGAATAACGGCTTAGTGAATGCCTTGATGAGCTTGCCTAAATTTGAATGGGAAGAGGAATTAGTAAACGCAGAAACAACCCACCAGCATCTTAATTAATTGAGATACATAGTCATTTAAATCATGACCAACAGGGTCTGTCGCTTTAAAACAAAGCGTTTGGTGTATTAAGTTTTTGTTTGCCACCTTAAGTCCAATGTCATTGGGAACCGAGGGTTCCGCTCTTCTTGCTCTATTTTTAATTTACCTGGCTTATGCCCATGACTCCAGAAACGCGCAAAACGACGCGCCTCTGCCTCATTAGCGTTCACTGGGAAAGTGTCATAGTTTCTACCACCAGGATGTGACACGTGGTAAGTGCAACCGCCTATCGCTTTATTACTCCATGTATCCACTAAATCAAAAATTAATGGCGCTTGAACCCCAATGGTTGGGTGTAATGCTGACCATGGATTCCAAGCGCGAAAGCGTACGCCTGCAACATATTCGCCGGTATTACCTGTAGGCTGTAATGGCAATGGCCTACCGTTACACGTTACAATATGACGCCCATCTGTTAAGCCCCTAACTCGCAGTTGCATACGTTCTACCGATGAATCAACATAACGCGCAGTACCACCTCCGCTCATTTCTTCGCCAAGTACATTCCATGGTTCAATGGCTTGGCGCAATTCAAGTTCTATACCTTCATAAGCCACTGTTCCATAGCGCGGGAAGCGAAATTCAACAAAAGGATCAAACCAGTGTTGTTCAAAAGAATAACCAAAGCGTCGCAAATCCTTAACAACATCAGCTATATCTTGCGCTACAAAATACGGCAACATCCAGCGGTCATGTAGCTCCGTACCCCAATGAATCAGCTTGCCTTGATACGGCTCCTTCCAAAACCTTGCCACTAGCGCTCTCAATAGCAAACTCTGAACTAAACTCATTCTGGCATGTGGCGGCATTTCAAAAGCGCGAAACTCCACTAATCCTAAACGCCCAGTTGGGCCATCTGGTGAATACAACTTATCAATAGAAAATTCTGAGCGGTGTGTGTTACCTGTCAGATCGACTAATAAGTTACGCAATAATCTATCTACCAACCAAGGTCGGTCACTCTCTTTGGTATCAGGCAATGCTTTTTCCATTTGTTGAAACGCAATCGCTAACTCATATAAATTATCGTCACGCGCTTCATCTACCCTTGGTGCTTGGCTGGTTGGCCCAATAAATGTACCCGAAAATAAATAAGAAAGTGCTGGGTGATTTTGCCAATAGGTAATCAAACTTCTCAATACGTCAGGTCGTCTTAACATAGGGCTATCTGCAGCAGTTGCACCTCCCAGCGTAGCATGATTGCCACCACCAGTGCCCGTATGACGTCCATCCAACATAAACTTCTCAGTCCCCAGTCTGGTCAGTCTGGCTTCTGCATAGAGTGTCGTCATATTATTGACCAACTCTGTCCAAGATGACGCAGGGTGAATATTCACCTCAATCACGCCAGGATCAGGCGTGACACTTAACATTTTAATTCGTGCATCACGCGGTGGTGTATAACCTTCAATCGATAGTTTCAAGCGTGTTGCTGCCGCCGTGTTTTCTATCACATGCACCAAAGCCAAATAATCCTCTAACCGATTGGTTGGCGGCATAAAAATAAATAATCGTCCTTCGCGCACCTCAACACACAATGCGGTATGAATCACCTCGCGCGCTTTTGACTTGATTTTCTGTTGTTTAACCTTGACCTTCATCACACTCTCATCAAGTGCTACTGCGGCTTCAAAAGGATCAACAGGAAACTCGGGGTCCATTTCTTCTGGCACCACCCAAGGCAAAGTGGATAATGGCAAACGCAAACCCATAGGCGAATCACCACCCAATAAATATAAATGCTCTCGTTTAATCGGCCATTTACTGGTTAACCATTCAACATTCGATTTTTCTTTGCTTTTCTTTTTGGTCTCAACTGCTTTAATTGGCACCACATAACCAACCACATCTCCCAAGCCGGTCTCTAATAAACGGGCTAATCGACGTCGCTCTTCACTGTCGCTTAGATTTGCTTTTAATGGATCTATATTTTCTGGCAAGCATGCTTCTAACTGTGCAAGTGAAACAACATCTTCATACGCAGGAATTAAGCAGGCTTCTGGAAAATCAAGCTGTTTGGTCAATTCTTTGGCAAATTGTGCAGCATGCTGTGCGCTATAGTTATCGTTAACATTCTCATCGGAAAATAATTGTTCATCATGCCAAATTGGCTTGCCATCGACGCGCCAAAATAAGCTAATCGCCCACCTTGGCAAAGGCTCTCCCGGATACCATTTACCTTGTCCATAATGTAACAAACTACCTTTGGTAAAGTGCTGTCTTAACTTAAGCGCAAGCACACCCGCTAATTGACGCTTCTTATCGCCATGCGCTTCCGTATTCCACTCAGCACCTTCCATATCATCAATTGATACAAAAGTCGGTTCACCGCCTTGTGTAAGACGAACATCTTGTTTCTTTAAATCAGCATCCACTGCTTTCCCAAGCTGATCAATCTTAAGCCAATCCTCTTCCGAATATGGCTTAGTCACACGCGGATCTTCATGAATACGGGTGATGGTCATTTCATGATGAAAAGTAACCTCTGCAATATCGGCTAAACCAGTCACAGGCGCAGCTGAAGAAGGCAGCGCTGTACACGCTAATGGAATATGGCCTTCTCCCGCCATCAAGCCAGAAGTTGGATCCAAACCTATCCAACCAGCGCCTGGAATAAACACCTCTGTCCAAGCATGTAAATCGGTAAAATCGACCGTTGTACCGCTTGGTCCATCCAGCGCTTCAATATCTGCTGTCAGCTGAATTAAATAACCTGAAACAAATCGCGCAGCTAACCCTAAATGACGAAAAATTTGTACCAACAACCAAGCACTATCACGGCAAGAACCAGTTAACTTAGTTAATGTTTCTTCTGGTGTTTGTATGCCTGGCTCCATGCGAACCAAATAGCCTATCTCTTTTTGTAATTGCTGATTAATCGCAACCAAAAAATTGGCCGTGCTTAAATGTTGCTTAACAATGCCTTTTTTTGCCTTGTTGACCCAATCTTTGAGCAAATCACCCATAGGATCTGGTTTTAAATAAGCGCTTAATTCGAATGTTTGCTGCTCGGTATATTGAAAAGGAAAATGTTCGGCATATTTTTCTACAAAAAAATCAAACGGATTAATCACCGTCATATCTGCCACTAAATCGACCGTAAACGCCAACGACTGCACCTTTTCGGGGAATACGAAACGCGCAATATAATTTCCGTAAGGATCTTGTTGCCAGTGAATAAAATGATCTTTAGGCGCAACGGTTAACGAGTAAGACAAAATTGGCGTACGCGCATGCGCAGCAGGCTTTAAACGCACCTCGTGCGGAGACAAATTAACCAAACGATCAAACTGATAACTGGTTTTATGATGTAATGCAACGCGAATTGCCATGCGATTCCTTTTGATTCAATTGCTCAGTAATGTTAGGGGCAGCTATCGATATCAACAGCATCTAAACAATGCACGATTTATGCCATTGTTTCTATTATGGCGCGCTTGTCATTGGCAGATAATTGTTTAATCATCCACTCCGCTTTAGATGCCTCAGAACGATTAGCAAATTCGATTACCTTTAGTAAACGCTGAGGTCGGTGAGAACGGGTATATTTAGCACCTTTTCCAGCGGAATGCAGCGCATAACGCTTATCAACATCGACGGTAATACCAGTGTAAATACTGCCACCTTCACACTCTATTAAATACAAAAACCAAGGTTTAGTTTTCTCTAGCATTATCAATCTTATTCATTACATTGACATTTCAATGGTGCCCCTGACACGAATCGAACGTGTGACCCTCCCCTTAGGAGGGGGATGCTCTATCCACTGAGCTACAGGGGCTGGGATTGGCATTTTCATGCTGAATTGATTACGTTGAACGGATAATAACCAATACGATTTTAACACAGCAATGGTTAACTATTATTGGATGCTTGGGTGGATTTGAGAAAGGATGTGCTTGTTATTCAAACGTTGATCGCTTGATGCTCAGCCATCCACACAGTGTTGTTACATTCTAGCGCCTATCGGATGCACATTTTTTATCAGCTGATTTTGTTGAATACACAGCGCTTCAAGTGCATCAGCACTTAAAGGTCGTGAAAAAAAGTAACCTTGTCCATAATCGCAACCAACTGCGATTAATAAATCTTGTTGCTCTGCTGTTTCTATCCCTTCTGCAATCACTTTTAGACCTAACTTATGCGCCATGACGATAATCGCTTCACATAACACCATGTCCTCAGAATCTGCAGACAAATTACTGACAAATGATTTGTCTATTTTAATATAATCCACATCGAATTTTTTAAGATAGGACAGCGATGAGTAACCTGTACCAAAATCATCTACAGCCACTTGCACGCCACTATCGCGAAAAGCCAATAACTTTTCACTCACTTCTGGATTTTTATCGAGCATCAAACCTTCAGTAATTTCTACAACCAAGCCTGATCCTGGTATACCCAATTCATTCAGATAATTAAACCAATCTAAATGTTGATTAGATTTATCATAAAATTGAACTGGTGATTTATTAATGCTCACTTGGAAATCACTATTAATCGTTTTTCTCCATTTTGCCAGCTGATCTACCGCTTGAAAGAATACCCAATTACCAACATCAACTATTAATCCAGCTTTTTCGGCTACTGGAATAAAATCCACAGGGCTGACCATGCCATGTTGAGGATGATGCCAACGCAATAAGGCCTCTGCTTTATGGATATCTCTTGTGGTTAAATCAATAATCGGTTGATAAACTAAACTAAATTGCTGCTCTTCTAGTGCTATTCGAATATCGTGCGTCATCTCTCTGCGTTTTGCAGAGGCTTCATGAATAGACGGTGTAAAAAAGCTATAGGTATTACGGCCTTTATTTTTGGCGTGATACATGGTTTGATCTGCATTTTTAGTCAATGACTCAGCATCACTAGCATCTTTTGGGTATATCGTAATGCCAATACTGGCAGAAATGTTAACAACATAGGCAGCCAGCTTGAAAGGCGTTGACAACACCTGCAGAATACGCTGAGCGACAACATCGACATCATGTTCATTTTTGAAGTAGCTCAGAATAACCGTAAACTCATCTCCACCCATCCTTGCAACTGTACCCTCCCTACCAGCTTTTTCGGTGTCACGCAGACAGCCCATCAGCCTAGCGCCAACTTCAGTCAGCAGCAAATCGCCCATATCATGACCGATACTATCATTGACTTCTTTAAAATCATCTAGATCTAAAAACATTAAAGCAAAAGACTTTCCAGTTTGATTAGTGTCACAAATTTCATTCTCTAGACGATGATAAAACATATGGCGATTTGGTAAGCCAGTTACTAAATCATAATTGGCTTGTCTTAAAATCCATTCCTCAGCTTGTTTTTTCTCTGAAATATCGGAAGCAACAGAAACGTAGCCGGTTATTTCTCCTTTGTCACTTTTAATTGGACTAACATGCATTGAAATTGGCAACATGTTTCCAGACTTTGTTTGCAGCGTAAGTTCTCCTCTATAGCTACCATTATCTTTCGCAAAGTTAAATATTTCGTCTCTTGTTAATTGATTAATTAGACTGTCTTTCGGTAATAAAGAATAGGGTTGATCTGAGAGCTCTTTTAAATCATAGCCAAATAATGTAATAAAGGCATGATTTACATATTGATATTGCAAGTCTTCATCCAACAATGCTATCGCTTCTAATGTTTGCGATAGCGCTTCATCACTCTGCCTTAATTTAGTGTCGCGTAACTCAATTTGCGTTAGCATTAAATTAAAACCATCCGTTAAGTTGCCAAGCTCATCAGAGGATATTTTTTTAACGCGATGTGAATATTGTTGCTGATCGATAATAGTAGCAATCGCATTCGTTAAACGCTCTACAGGCTCTAAAACACGCTTCACTTCTCGTTTCAGAAAATTGTATCCAACAACAAATGCAATACCAATGCCGATTAAATTGGTGACCATTCTTAAAGCAACATCCGCAAATACGTGGCTGTAATCTGCTGTCACTCGTATTGTGCCTATTCGATGGTTATTCTCAATAATTGGGCGTTCAATCACTAATGTCTTGAATATAGTTGACTTAGTTAACCAGCTCTTTGCTTGCTGACTACCATGCATAAAAGATGCTAATACATTACCTTGCCTATCTAAAATAAGTGCGCTTAAAATAGATTCATCAAGCACTAGCGCATTCAATGTTTCATTAGCTGCTCCTGCATCATCAAAAACAATAGCTGAAGCACTGTTACTAGCTACTACATCAGCTAAGACAATTAAATTTTTTCTAGCATCCTCTCGTGCACTATTAGCATCATTTATTGTGGAAAATAAAAAAGTAATAAGAACAGCAATGCCTGCCGTGATTGAAACAACAAACATGAGTTTTTTTTTGATGGGCTGATTAGCTAAAAAACGCAACACTTAATATGCATCCTTTGTTCTTCTTCTTTTAGTTGTTTCCGTTGGTAGGTAAGCTATCGTTTTAATTGAACTATACTGTACCTGTGTAATTTCGGATAGTCGGTTAGATGTATCAGGCCTTAATTGTTCCAGATTATCTGTACTGGCTATAAGAGCGCTAGCAGTAAGATCAGGATAGACTTCCATAGCAATTAATTCAGTTAAGGGCTTTGCAAGGATAGCAACTAATTCATGCTTTGATATTTCCACTGCTCCAACCACCATTACCATCCTGCTAGCACCTGTTTGCTTTGTTGTGGACTGATAATATTGAGTAATGATGGTAGCAATCACAAGTAAAGGGGTGAGCAAGATAACAAACCAAAGTTTATCGACACAATAGTTTTTTAACTGGTGCCATCTTGATAGTTTCTTATTCATTCTATCCCCTTTACAGTCTTCGCTAACTTAAGCAATTGCGCACTCATACCTAATCCTGCGGCTCTAACTGTCATCAAGTTCACTTCAAAACCCACTCTTGTTCCATCTTTAATTAAGCCAATCATGCCTCCAGCATTAACAAAATCGGGAATATCACTAATAGTCAGCACTGGTAAGCTATTCATCTCCTGTAAAAAATCTTGAAATTCTTGTGTACTGTCTTTTGCTACAAACACCATATGGCAACGCTCTGAAGAATCACTCTTAACCCAGCGATGTAGGACCAAGGGTTTGTTATCTACCAACTTCCCCTGCAAGCTTTTTAAGACATTCCCTAATTTAGCGTCACCAAAGATACATAAATTGAACTGATCATCATCAGCAACTGTACTAGGCCATATCACATATTTGGTAATGTTATAGACAATGCCCGCTTTAACAGCCTGTTCTTTAGTCGCAGCATATGAAAGCAGAGGCATAAACAACAGCATGCCGATCAAACAGCTCAGTAAATATTGATGTTTAGTGTTGATAACCAGCCCCTCTAAGATTAATACGGCATATTAACAATTAGTTTATCTAACAAAATAACCAGTCAATTCTTAAAATAGCGCACTAAAAGTCGTCTACCTTTAAAATATCAATAGTGGTCAAAGTTAGCTCAGGAGCCAATCATTATGAATTCATCCGATGAATCAACTATTAGCGCTAGGCAGTTATATGGATTATTTAAAGACATCAAGTGACACAAATAAAGCAATATTCATAAAAACAACAGTGATAAGATTCTGTCAAGAAATGCTTGATTGATTAGAGATGAAAATACTGACACGAATATCTGGACTGCAACATTACTAAAATAGTTAATGACTCACATAACGATGGCAAAATCAGTCAAAATCAGCCACCATCTTTCGTCATCAAAAACATTGACTTTATCTTCATGTGTTTAAAGACAAGCTATTTTAAGAGTTGCTGGATAACCAAGATATTAATAAAGCAAAAGAACTAAATAAAGAATATTGAACATGTGGTGCCCGGGGCCGGAATCGAACCGGCACGACCGCAAAGTCGAGGGATTTTAAGTCCCTTGTGTCTACCAATTTCACCACCCGGGCGGGTGATTAGCTCTTCCGAACTTGAATTTGTACGCCGTCTCAACCAGCGCGGAGCGTATTCTAACACTATACAGATTATTTTATAAGCCAAATTTAGTTTTTTTGTACTGTTAATCAAAAATAGATATTCATGGTTCTCAAGTAAAAAAAGGAGACTAAAGCCTCCTTTTTTTATTTTCGAAAACGCACTATTTTTGTCTGATCAATTCAACTCGACGATTTTCAAAACTACCGGTAATTGGATCATTTTTTGCAATAGGCATATTAAAGCCATATCCATTTACAATTAGTCTAGCGCTATCAATTCCTTGTGTTACAAGATAATCAGCAACAGATTGCGCGCGTTGTTTAGACAGACTTAAGTTGTAATCAGTTTCAGAACCGCTTCTTTTATCAGTATGACCAGCCACTTCTACTTTAGCATCGCCCCACTCTTTCAATACTTTCACTGCACTATCTAAAACTGCATATGATGAAGGTTTAAGTTTTGCACTATTTTCTTCAAACTCTACTGGCGGTCTGATCTTATCACTAGGCATAATCGCTGCTTTTGTTTCTAACATCATATCATTCGCAGCGCTAGATGCCGCAGCCAGTAATGCCGCTTTATCTACTGCGAACATTTCTGGTGCTTCTGCTGTACAGATTGCATAGTTTTCATTATCTTCAGACTGATTGATTTCAGGTAAATCACCTCTTGTTACACCAACTTTATTTAACAAGGTTCCTTCACTTGCATAAGTTCTGGCATAGGCTACATTTAGATCATTAACGGCATTGACATAGCTACGACTTGCCTGAAAGTATTCATTTTCGGTGTCTAACAGATCGAGTAATGAGCGTTGACCGATATCAAATTGTTTTCTATATGCCAGTCTTGCATTTTCAATTGCGAGTTGGTGTTGTTTACGATATTTCACTTGATCCTTCAAGACAAGGATATCATTCTGCGCGATTGAAACTTCTTGTCTAACATCACGACATACTTGATCTCTTATATCAAATGAACGATTCAAGTTTTCCGCTGCTTGCGCAACAATAGCTTGGTCCCTAAAACCTCTAAATAAGTTAAAAGAAGCTGTTAATTCCAGTGTATCTGCAGCAAGAGCACTGTTTATCCCATTTCTACTGGTATACGGATTTGTAGTACCTCTTAAATTAAGCTGTGGTAAGTAGCCAGCACGGTTACCTCTTACCTCCTGCTCTGTAGCCAGAATATCTTCTGCGGCAGCTAGAAAATTGGGATTTTTTTGATACGCTGTTTCTAACGCTTGCTTCGCGTTTGGTACTTCATAGCCATTCATATCTATCAATGGAATGTTTGCTGGAGGCATTTCGCCAGACAAACGTTGAAAGTTTGCACTGACATTTTGTAAATTTGCCAATTCAGTTAGTAAGCTAGACTCAGCCAATGCCACGCGGCCGCTCGCCTGTTCTAAATCGACTTTTCGAGCAACACCGGCATTCACACGCTCTTCAATCTTATCAAACATTTGTTTAAGCGCAACATAGTTTCTTTCAGCAAAGCCTACTAACTCACGGCTACGTTGCACATCAATATAAGCTCGACTAATATCTAACGCAACTCTCAGCATAGCAGCTTGCAACTCGTAGTAACGCACTCGTGCTGCGTGACCTAAACGATTCACCTGACTGGGTGTAGCAAGACCGTCAAATAGCATTTGGGTAATCACAAACTGAGCCTGGCTATCAGGCGCTTCTGTATTATTAATATTTGGAATTACACTTTGCTGTGATCTTGCTCTATAGATAATATCAGCAACAGGGTAATAATTGCTTTTGGCTACTTTTTGCTCTTGCAAAGAGGCTGTGTATTCGTGCAATTTAGCTTGCACTTCAGGATTGTTTGATATCGTTTTCTCCACAATATCTTTGTAGACTTGCGGCACTTCTGCATTCGCAACATTAAATGATAATAGTAAAGTAACTGTAATCCATAAGCGATGTGTATTGTTCATGTATGGCCTTCTTAATTAAAAATATTCTTAACATGTATTTGCATCAATTTTGTAAACAGCGGCCTAAACTCAATCTTTTTCTTAGACTCAATTAAGCTAGTTAGACCTTAAAATCGACATATGCTATGTGTGTTTGATGATTGGCTCTTGCGATAATAAAAACCAAATAATCCATAGCACTAGGCAAGTAAATAATGCATTACTTACTAAGTGAAAAATGATAATACATATTATAAATTTATCCTACATATTACATAAAAAAAACACTGTAAGTCATTTATTTAATTGCTTTTTTTGTTATATATTTATCATTTATATTATATTTATCACTTTATGTGTGGCAGTTGCTACAGAGTTTAAGCAGTTAGCTGATTTAGCAGAACAGCGTTATGGAATCCCCGCTAAACAAAAAATGGTTGCATTAGAGTCTCTTTTTAGTCGTTTACGTTTTGCTTCTGAGCTTGAGCAGCTGCAAGGTATCAATATTTTTTTTAATCAGCATATTTACTTTGTGAGCGATCAAGAAAACTGGGGTATTAGCGATTACTGGGCTACACCTTTAGAATCATTAGGCAAGGGTCGAGGCGACTGTGAAGATTACAGTATTGCAAAATATACTTTTTTACGTGCGCTTGGTATTCCAGATGAACGCCTCAGACTAACTTATGTAAAAGCACAAATTGGCGGATTGCACAGTAAAAGTTTTCAAGCGCATATGGTCCTCAGTTATTATGAGTCACCCACGGCTGAACCGATGATTTTGGATAATCTAATTTTTGATATACACAAAAGCTCGGTGCGTGTTGATTTAAAACCGGTGTTCAGCTTCAACAGCACGGGCTTGTGGGTTGGGGGTGCATCCAAGCAACAAGGCAGCTCATTAAAATCTCTCTCACGCTGGCGCGATGTTTTAATTAGGATTAGAAACGATGGTATTGAGTAATTTACAAGTTAGGAATAAATATGTCACTCATTAAACAACTTTGGCTAGCAATTATCTTAATCATGGGGTTAGCATTTGGCACCAGTTTTATCATCAATATTGCAACCAGTAAAAACTATCTAGAAGAGCAGCTGGCAATGAAAAACACAGATAATGCTGTTTCACTCGCATTATCTATTTCTCAAATGGAAAAGGATCCAGTCGCAGTTAATTTGATGTTATCGGCGCAGTTTGACAATGGTCATTATGCCTATATCAAGCTAACTGACCCCAATCACCAACTCATAACAGAGCGTGTGAGTGAAGAAAAAGAGATAAGAGTGCCTAGCTGGTTTAAACAATTTATTAATATTTCTCCCGATCCTGGTGTGGCTCAGATACAAGATGGTTGGATACAATATGGCGTTCTTTCTTTATCCAGCTCAACTCAGTTTGCTTACTTAGATTTGTGGAACGGTACAAAGTGGATGCTGTTATGGAGTACTCTTATTGCCATCGTCTGTGGCATGATCGGCACAATTATCTTAAAGGCAATTACCCGTCCACTACTTGAAATGGTGGCGATGACGGAAGCGATTGGCGATAAAAACTTTATATCCATTCAAGAACCCAATACGATTGAGTTCAAATCGTTAGCCAGAGCATTAAATCATTTATCTCAAAAAATTAAAGACATGCTCAAAGACCAGTCAAACTTACTAGAGCAAATGCGCCTTGAAGCCAATTATGACGAATTGACTGGTTTAATGAATCGCAAGTATTTTAGTAATCGAGTGGCAACCTATATAGAAAATGAAGATAACTTTATGCAAGGTGTGCTGGTTATTTCACACATTTGCAATTTGACGGAAATCAACGAGAAACTGGGCGCAGCCACAACCGATAGTGTTTTAAAAAGAATAGGTTTGGCTTTAGAAGGCTATTGTAAGCAACATAGCACTGTTATTGCTGGTCGTTTAACTGGTGCTGATTTTGCTATCTTTTCTAGCGAGCCAGTAGATCACAATACTCTATGTGAGAAAGTAGAATCCCTACTAAAAGAAGCATCTGGGTTACCATCACAATTGAACAACCTTATATTAAAAACCACCGTATCTGATATCAAAAAATCGGATCAACTCGAACACCTTAAACAGCTCATTGCAACCATCAGAATCAAAACACAATCAGATGAGGTTGACATTATGGCTTGGATTCATCAAGAAGACGCTACTGTTTATCAGAGTCAAGACGAATCCGAGTGGCGTACATTGATCACTACCGCAATTCAAGCTAAAAGGTTGAAGCTTGCAGCTTTCCCCGTCATATCAAACGACGGCAAGGTTTTGCATTATGAAAGTCCAGCGAGATTACAACTACATGTAAAAGGCCCTTGGCTTGAAGCAGGAGAGTTTATACCCTGGGCGAATCAACTTGGCCTGGTAACACAATTAGACTTACTGGTATTAGAAAAGGCTATTAAAACACTGATAAAAGACGAGACACAAACCATTGCTGTGAATGTCTCTACCAACGCAATGTTTGCCCCAGACTATCATGGTCGTCTACATCGTCTATTATCGAACAGCCCGGCAGTTGCAAAGAGACTTTGGTTAGAAGTGTCCGAAAATAGCGCATTTGAACACTTGCCACAATTAACTAGTTTTTGTGAGGTTGCCAAAGCCCTTGGTTGTCAACTAGGCGTAAAACACGTAGGTAGCCAAATTAGCAAGTTGGGCGAGTTGCATGCCTTGAATTTAGACTACATCAAAGTAGACGCCTCTATAGTGCGTAATATTGATAAAAACCCAGGCAATAAGGCTTTCCTAAAGGGCATTTGTCTTATTGCACATTCCATCGGATTAATCACCATTGCAGAGGGCGTGCAAACAGAGCAAGAACTATCTACACTACCTGAACTGGGTATCGATGCATCAACTGGCCCTATCATTCAATAGGAACAATATCTTAACTAAGCATCAGCGACAACAACAATAAAAAAGGTAGCTTTGCTACCTTTTTTATTGTTGCTGTACTCGTTATCGACAATAATCAAAAATCGTCTTCATCTGCTAGCAAATTAAGCTCAGACTTTCTTGCACGAAGCGCTGCTCGCTCAATTAATCGTTTTTGTGCTGGTTCAGGAAAGTCAGTAAAGCGAATAAAGTCACGGTCTATCAACAAAGAAATTAAATCTTCCAAGACTCTTGCAAGTTGTATATCACTTTCACGGAACTTATCTTCTTTAGTCATTGTAGTTGCCACATACTGAGCATATTCTATATTTCCCGCCTCTACTTCCTCCCATCCAGCTATCATATTTTTGCTGATCGCCTTCACTTTCCCATCCTCACTTCTTAATATACAAGGCATTACGCTCTCCACATATTCTTTCAATCAGCCATCATAATAAGATGATCATCAAATCATTTGATAAAACAAACGATTAAATCAACAGCATATTAACGCTTATATTGAATAAAAAAGCCCGAGAAAACTCGGGCTTCCTTAACATAAGATCTTTCTGATTACTGGTCGATAATTAAGTTGTTATTTGCAAGCATGCTAGCAATCACTGCCGCACTATCTGCACCACCCAAGTCGGTCAAACTAACCCCTTGTAAAGTAATAGTTTGTGTATCGCCAGTGACTAAATTACCAGTACTATTGACATGCACTATCGTATCCACTCCCGACTGTTCAAAGCTCAAGAAATTAGCGATATTACTAACATTTTCTCCGACTAGTAAATCTCTCAAATCAAGCGCATCGCCCTCTGAAGGATCGAAATCAGTAATAATGTCAATTGCTGGACTTCCTGCAGCCCCATCATCCCCAAATGACCATTTGAAGACATCAGAACCAGTACCACCTGTTAATATGTCATCCCCAGTACCACCAACCAGCACATCATTACCCGCGCCCCCATAGAGAACACTAGCTCCATCGCTACCAATAAGTAAGTCATCGCCCGGAGTGCCGATAAGCATACTGTCATTATCAAAAGTGATAGTACCTACAGCCTGATCCCCATCATTGTCCACTAACGTATATGTAAATGGAGAACTAGGTTTGTCACCTGTTATCTCGATATTATCTAATAAGCCTCCCAAGCTATTATTATCAATGCTTTTGAATTCAACTCTCATCTCACCACCAGTACCTATAAAATCATAAGTAAAGGTAGTAAATGTAGTTGTTTCAGTATTTAAGGTATCAATGACTACGCCATCAATCAACACTTGTATGTGAGAGTTTGTTAACTGGCCAGAACGTGCAGCATAATCAACGCTTAGATTGAGTTCTTGCCCAGCTGTTGTGTTAATCAATGTGTATATATTGCCATCACCAACATCAGCTTCGATTTCTATGACGTTACCATAGCTATTATCAGGAAGACCATATACTGTTGTTGGTCTAATCTCAACTAGTCCGCTCGCATTGTCTGTAAACCAACCCGCTGGCGCAGTAGACCGGCCAACGGTGGCGGTAGAAAAATCTTCGCTAATCAGCACAACTTTATCAGCAAGATTAGCGCCAGATGTTGTATAGGTATATACACCATCACCCATATTAAGGGCCAAAGTGCCTGTTTGGGTTGTGATTGTCAATATCTGCGTGACATTATCAAAGATGCTATTATCAACACCTCCTGTCACAGTCAGCGCGCCTGTTTGAATATCATAACTGTAGGTAGTGCCCTCAACTGTAATATCTTGTACATGTCCCCCATCTGCGCCAAAACTGCCAATCTTGCCATCAAGCAAACTACCCGTTAAAGTAATGCCAACAGTTTCAAGCAACTTCTCTCCAAGTTGTCCTATACTCACAATTTCTGCATCACGGTCTCTATCGCTAGCTCCGTCGTAAGCTATAGGATTCATCTCATCAATACTTACGTCATTTCCAATACTATAAGCAAACGCATTAATTTGATTAGCCACTAAAAAGTTTTGCCAAATCACTTGCTCACTAGCATCTATACCAACACTACCTGAGCCACTTTGGTTTAGTAATCCACCATCTCCATCGCCTATTAATGGCGATCCATCTGAGAGGAAGTATAGAATGTTTTGACCGTCAGCCATCTTGCCTAGACTACCAAAGTCATCGATAGCTTTTGCCAAAGCAGCATCATAGTTAGTATTAGCATTTCCATCTGTATAACTTGACAAGCTATTTAGGAACGTTAGTGCATTAGATGCTGTTAACCATATACCGTCATTAGGTCCAGAAAGCCCCGCAATCGTCCCAAAGGTAGTGATATTCACCATTACATCACCAAATTCGTCATAGCCATTGATTAGGCTGGTAATAGCTAACTTTGCTTGATCTAATCGCGTACCACCAATTCCACTTGAAAGATCCATTGATCCTGAAAGATCAAGAACGATACTTAAGTTGGTATTGATGTAACCATTTGATACACTCATAACAACACTTTGACTAACCAAAGGTGAGTCATCTTCGATATTGACATTTAGCATACCACTGTTAGTGCCTCCGCCAGCATCAGTGACAACCACACCAAAACCAAGATTCAGGACATCCTCTTGGCCAGTAATTGGATGATCCACAGCTTTTGACAGACTAACAATGTAATTACCATCATTGTCTATAGTGGCACGAATCACTTCAACGCCAGCAGAATAACCGATGATAGTATCTGTACCAGAGCCTACCCAATTAACGATGACGCCTCCAGAAGCTAAGTCTTCAGATGGCGCTATCAAAGAAACAGTTCCTGCGTTAACATTAATTACACCCGATACAGTTGTAAGATTAGTTGTATCAGGATCACCTATGATATCTGGATTACCGTTTAACAAGCCCTCCTCAGATAAATTCACTGTTGATGAAGGTGGTAAAAAAATGTCTCCAGCATCGCTGGCAGGTGTGCTGTTGCCAAGCGTATCCGTGATAGTAGCGTCCACCGTGTATGGACCATCTACTAGCGCATCCAATACGTCAACACTCCAGCTACCGTCAGTCTGTACAGTGGCTTGTAAGTTTTGAGTAACACCATCCGCGCCTGTCACCACTATGAACACTGTCCCGCCAATTTCATCTGATGTCCCACTGATGGTCGGTGTGGTGTCGTTGGTGCTTGGCGCTGCCACCGTTAACATCGGTCCAACGGTATAGGCTTGGGTATCTGTCGCACTGCCTGGGTTACCTGCTGCATCAGTCGTCGAGACGCTGGCATCAATGGTTGCGTCTGGGTCGGCTGCTAATGCTGATCCTGGTACGTTGATGCTAAA
>CBFHHI010000036.1:0-18954 GCA_965655675.1 Methylophilaceae bacterium
GCGGCTTGCTTTGATCCATCGATAAAGGTTAATCTACATCAAGCTCGTTATAAAGTGCAGTAGACAAATAACGCTTTCCTATCCCGTCGTACCGACGAAGGTCGGTAACCAGTGTCGTTGATTGATAGCTTAGTTCAAAGACACTGGATTCCGACCTTCGTCGGAATGACGTCAAAGCCAGAATAAGGGCTTGCTTTGATAAAACCATCCAAGATTAATCAACTTCAAGATGACTATAAAGTGGCGTTGATAAATAACGCTCACAAACGATGGAATAATCACTACGATTAATTTACCTTTGTTTTCAGGACGTTTGGCTACTTCCATTGCCGCCCAAACCGCCGCGCCAGATGAAATGCCAACTAACAAACCATCTTCACTTGCCATGCGACGTGCAATCTCCATTGCATCGTCATTTTTAACGCGCACCACTTCATCATAAATCTTAGTATTTAAAATGGCAGGAACAAAGCCAGCGCCAATGCCTTGTAGTGGGTGAGGGCCTTTTTCGCCACCTGATAACACAGGGCTCGCGTCAGGCTCAACGGCAATGATTTGAATGTCTGGATTGTGTGCTTTTAGCGCTGCGCCAACGCCAGTAATGGTGCCGCCAGTGCCAACGCCCGATACAAACATATCCACGCGACCATCGGTATCGCGCCAAATCTCTTCACCTGTTGTTTTGCGATGAATCTCAGGATTAGCAGGATTCTCAAACTGATGCGCCACCACATAACGGCTATCGTTCGCCGCTAATTCTTCCGCTTTGGCAATCGCGCCACCCATGCCTTCAGCGCCTGGCGTTAAAATCAATTCTGCGCCGTATGCTTGTAATAGTAGCTTACGCTCACGACTCATGGTTTCAGGCATCACAAATGCACTCTTGATACCACGCGCCGCACACACCATAGCCAAACCAATGCCCGTATTGCCACTGGTCGCTTCAATCACAATCGTATCGCTTTTAATCTTGCCAGCCGCCTCCAACGCATCAATCATCGCCACCGCAATACGGTCTTTAACACTACTTGCCGCATTAAAATATTCCAACTTACAAACAATCGTCGCATCAATACCAGCCGCAACGCGGTTGAGTTTAACGAGTGGGGTGTTGCCGACTAGTTCGGCGGTGTTGTTGGCGATTCTCATATACAGCTCTTATAAAATTTTAATTATAAAGTAGTCAAGATGATATTGGAATTTATTCATATCACGCAAAAAATATTACTCACAGTCAAATAAGTATTGACTTTAGTCAATAATATTGATATTATATCAATATAGGTCGAGTGTTATCGCTCGAATTTGTTCTTTAAAGTTTTGTATTCTCTGTAACCATAGACAAAGTCAGTTATTGGTCTCGGCTAGCCGAGACGCCTCTATTACAGTATTGAGGCTCGTACGTGGAAAAGAGTCATTAGGTGTTTAGCCGTAAAGCAATAGTAAGTAACGGTTAACAAATAAGGGCACTTGAAACCGCATAAGACTGGTGTAGGGCTTGTTGTATCAGGTTGGCTCCTTTCGGCCTCTTGTCTTTTGGGCACTTGGACAATTTTGTCCGGATTGGAGAATAATTTTGAAAAATCATACTTTATTGAACTGTATTGAAGTGCTTGAAAAAGTACGAAATATACCTAATAGCCAACTTGATACTTGTGTTTTAACTGAATTAGACGACGTTATTAATGAACTGAAAATGCTCAACAATAACAATCAAAGTGATATGAAACTAGGAGACATAAGTTTCAAAGCTTTGGAAGTCATAAGTCGTATTGTCAGCATTATTTGTGACTTTACTGATTTTATGGGTTGATTATGAAAGCCGAAACACAGCAAGCCCCTCATTGTATAAGTGATAAATGTAAAAATGAATATTGGAAAAGCAATTAAACTTTGTAGAAATCGCCGCGGTCTATCTCAGGCAAAGCTGGCAAAGCTGGCAGGTTGTTCAGTGTCTTATTTATCCTTATTAGAAAACTCACAGAGAGACCCTACGCTGTCAACAATTGAGAAAATAGCTTTTTCTCTAAACGTTCCTGTTGGAATTCTCTTTTTTCTTGGTGCAGAGAAAAATGAATTATCCGGCTTTGATAAGGAGCTAGCAGGGCAATTAGCCGTTACTGCATTGGACTTTCTAAGTGAAGAATCCCAACCGACCTTACTATAAAAATGGCTCTATAAAAACCATAAGTATGTTGTCAAAAGCTTTAGGTTTTGAAGAGGCTGTTTTGCTTGATTTAGCTAATACTGCAAATCAAAGTTATAGACTTGCCAAAGTTGAGAAAAAGTCAGACGGGTCGTTAAGACAAACATTTGATGCGTTTGATTTATTAAAAGAAGCGCATGAGAGAATAAAAAATAGAATTTTACTGAATGTTCACTTTCCGCATTACTTAACAGGTAGCCTAAAAGGGAAAGACTATGTAGTAAATGCAAAACTGCATGTTGGCTCAAAGATTGTTATTTCTGAGGATGTTGAGTCTTTTTTTCCATCAACCACAGACAAGCTAGTATTTGAAATCTGGAATAAGTTTTTTGGATTTTCAGAAGATGTGTCAACTATGCTAACTAAGTTAACAACAAAAGATGGACAACTTCCTCAAGGAGCAAAAACAAGTTCCTTTCTAGCTAATCTAGCATTTTGGAAGTATGAATATAAGATTTATGATGAATTTAGCAAATATGGTCTTGTTTACTCAAGATACGTAGATGATATAACTATCTCATCAAAGGTTTACCTAGATAAAAGTGATAAAACGAAAGTAATAAAAAAAGTATACGGAATGTTAAGTAGCCACGGGTATAAAGCTAAGCGTAAAAAGCATGACATTTCAACTAGTGGTAAGCGTATGGCGATTACAAAGCTTACGGTTAATAGTGATCATCCATCATTGACTGCAAAAGAACGATCATCAATTAGGGCCGCTGTTTATCAATTAGAAAATAAGCCTAAAATGACACCGAAAGACTTTAATATAGTATCAGGCTTGGTGAGTAAGCTAACAAGAATGCATAAAAAAGAAGGTGAAAAGTTAAGAGCCCGTTTACGAATTTTGCGAGAGTATGCCTCTGTGTAACTCCAAACCGTAGCGAGCGGTTCAACTGCGCAGTAGGTTTTAAGTCATTTCTGCCAAGCATCCCGTAAAGTTACGGTTCTATTAAACACAGGCTTACCCTTAACACTATCCACTCTATCCGCCACAAAATAACCATGACGTTCAAACTGGAAAGTGTCGCCTGCGTTCACGTCTTGCAAGCTGGCTTCTAGTTGCGCGGTGATTGTTTGCACTGAATCTGGATTAATATCATCTAAAAAGTCGCGGTCGCCACTGCCAGGGTATTGTGCTTTAAATAATCTGTCGTACATGCGAATTTCCGCTTCGTAAGCGTGATTGGCGCTGACCCAATGAATGTTGCCTTTTACTTTGACGTTGTTTGAGCCTTCTGTGCCTGATTTGGTATCGGGTAGATAATCGCAATGCACAACGGTGACATTGCCATTTGCATCTTTTTCAAAGCCTGTGCATTTCACCACATAGCCATAACGTAAACGCACCATATTGTCAGGATAGAGGCGGAAGTATTTCTCAACGGGCACTTCCATAAAGTCTTCGCGTTCTATCCATAACGCTTTACTGAGTTTCACAACGCGTTTGCCTAGCTCTTCTTTTAATGGATGATTGGGTGCAAAACAATCTTCGCTCTCACCTTCAGGATAATTATCAATCACCAATTTAATGGGGTCTAACACGGCAATACGGCGCTCTGCATCTAGGTTCAGCACTTCGCGCATGCAGTCTTCTAAAATGGTGTATTCAATCCATGAATCGGCTTTGCTGACGCCAATTCTATCGGTAAATAATTTAAAGCCAGCTGGCGTATAACCACGGCGGCGCGCGCCTGCGAGTGTTGGCAAGCGTGGGTCGTCCCAACCGCTAACGTGTTTTTCTTCAACCAATTGAATCAGTTTGCGTTTTGAAAGCACAACATAAGTTAAATTCAGACGTGCAAATTCATATTGTTTGGGCACAGGTTGCGCCAACATGCCAGTTTCAACCAGTTTTTTCATCAACCAATCATAAAAAGGGCGTTGGTCTTCAAACTCTAAAGTGCAAATAGAATGGGTAATGGTTTCTAATGCATCTTCAATCGGGTGCGCAAACGTATACATCGGGTAAATACACCATTTATCGCCAGTGTTGTGATGATGGGCACGGCGAATGCGATAAATGGCAGGATCACGCAGATTAAAGTTGGGCGATGCCATATTGATTTTTGCACGCAAGACATGGCTACCATCGGCATGTTTGCCATCGCGCATTTCGCGGAATAAGGTTAAATTTTCTTCTATGGTACGTGTGCGGAAAGGCGAATCTTTGCCAGGTTCGGTTAATGTGCCACGATTTTCGCGCATTTCATCAGCGGTTTGTGAGTCAACATAGGCATAATCATGTTGAATAAGCAATTCTGCTGCATGGTACATATCGTCAAAATAATTGGAGGCAAAATAAAGATTATTCTCACCATTATTTTCCCAGCCGAAGCCTAGCCATTGCACCATTTCAGTGATGCTATCGACATATTCTTGGCTTTCTTTTTCTGGATTGGTATCGTCAAAACGCAAATGGCAAATGCCATTGTAATCTTGCGCTAAGCCAAAATTTAAAAAGATACTTTTGGCATGACCAATATGCAAATAACCGTTTGGCTCTGGCGGAAAGCGGGTGCGAATTTTTGCAGGGTCTACTTGACCAGCGCTTTGATGCGCCGCATCACCAGGGCTACCAACCCATTGTTTAGTTGCATATTTATTAGCCTCTAAATCGCGCTCGATAATGCCGCGAATAAAATTTGAGCCTAGTGGGAGTGTTGACGTTTCTTTTGCCATGTTACTTTTCCAATTGAGTTAAACGTATTTTACACCAGCTAGACATGGCTAGCGTTAGCCTATGCTAAACTTTGCTTTGTCTAAATCTTGTGTTAATTAATGAATACCCTTACTTTTCCTATCTTACATCAGCTGGCCGATGGTCGATTTCACTCAGGTGAAGCGCTAGCCAAGCAATTTGGTGTGACGCGAGCCACTATTTGGAACGCGGTTCAGCATGCGCAAAGTTTAGGCATTGAAGTATTTAGTGTGCGTGGTAAGGGCTATAAATTGCCGTATCCGATTGCGTTGCTCAATAAAGAAAAAGTGTTACAGGCCATTGGCATAGAGCGCGAATGGTTTCATTTGGAAGTGTTAGATGAAGTGGTTTCTACCAATACTTATTTGATGAAAGCGGCAGCAAATGGTGCGCCACATGTGAGTTGCGCGGTTGCACATATTCAAACAGGCGGGCGAGGACGGCGCGGTAGAACATGGGTTTCGCATCTTGGGGCAAGTTTAACCTTTTCATTGTTGTGGCGCTTTGATTGTGGCGCGGCGGCGCTTTCTGGTTTAAGTTTGGCTGTTGGCGTAGCATTGATTCGCGCACTACGTGCATTGGATATTAATACAGCGCAATTGAAATGGCCGAATGATGTGCTAGTGGACAATCAAAAGCTAGCGGGTATATTGATTGATTTGCAGGGTGATATGGATGGCCCAAGTGCGGCAGTCATTGGCGTTGGTATTAATGTTGATTTACCTAAACAAGTGTTAGAACGGATTGATCAGCCTGCCATTGATATTAAACACGTTAGTTTGGCGAATATTGACCAAAGCCATTTATTGGGTACAGTGTTAAAACATCTGGCTGACGTATTGCGTTATTTTGAGCAGCATGGATTTATTGGCTTGCGCGATGAATGGCTGAGTGATCACGCTTACCACAATCAATCTGTGCGTATGCTTTTGCCTGATGGACGTGATGTTGAAGGCACGGTCATTGGGGTTGCTGAAGATGGTATTTTGCTAGTGGAAACAGCATTGGGTTTACAGCGGTTTTCGGCCGGAGAAATCTCGTTACGCCGACTGAATTAAAAGTCTTCTTTATAAAAGTGATAACAAAAAGCATAATCACAAAGCAATAAAGGAAAAATAAAAATGTTGATGGTGATTGATATTGGAAATACCCGTACTAAATGGGCAGAGGTTGCCGATGATGGCAGCCTATCTGAGTTTGACATGACACCAAATATCACCCTGACACAATCAGTATTGAAAAATAGATTGGCACAGGCTGGAAAGGTGGTTGTGGCGAATGTGGCTGGTGAAGCCATTGCGCAGCAGCTAATTGCATTAATGCCTGAGCATGTCACACCACATTTTGTCAATGCAAGTGAAGAAGCCTGTGATGTGATTAATTGCTATCAACAATCTGATGCGTTAGGGATAGATCGTTGGGCGGCCGCCATTGCAGCTTGGCATCGATACAAGCAACCAACGATTGTAGTTTGTGCAGGGACGGCAATTACAATTGATAGTATTTCTATGCATACTTCATTAATAACAACGCTATTAAAGTCAGCCAACAACAAAAAAGGACTGTATCTTGGGGGCAGTATTATGCCTGGATTACATTTAATGCATGATGCCTTGGTTAATCACACGGCAAAACTTGGTAATGCTTCTACAGGTACAATAAAAACATTTCCAACCAACACCGTTGATGCGATACAAACAGGCTGTATGCATGCCGTAATAGGTGCGATTTTATTAGCGTCAAAGCAATTAGAAAAACACTGCGCTTTTTTACCTAAAATTATCATTACTGGTGGCGATGCGATTAAAATTGCACATGCATTAGCACCACACCAAAAAAGAGTTGCAGTTGAGGATAACTTGGTACTACATGGTTTGGCTTTATTAGAGAAAGACGGTATATGAGATTATTGATTGGGCTAGTGCTATTGAATGCTGCGCTCTTTAGCTACTTTAACATGGATAAAATGACCCCTAAAATACAAGAGATGCATCAAGAATTAAATCCAGAAAAACTAAAATTATTGATGGACGCTGACTTTGCAACCTTAGATAAAAAGACATTTATGGCAACTCCGCTGACCAATTGCTATAAATGGGGGCGTTTTACTTCGAGCAATTTAGAGGCAGCGCAAGAGGTAATGCAGCGCCTAGGTTTAGAATCTGAGCTGATAGAGGAAACACCAAAACAAGATAGACGCTTTTGGATTTACTACCCACCATTAGCAACGCCAGAAAAAGCAACAGATAAAGCCGAAGAAATCAAAAAGCTAGGTGTAGATGAATTATATATCGTACAAGACTCGCAATGGCGCAATGCGATTTCTTTTGGATTGTTTGTAGAAGAAGCATTGGCTGATAATTTATTAAAAAATTTAAAAGCGAAAGGTGTGCGAAACGTTGTGAAATCAGTGCGTAATCAAGGCAGTGCGACCAGTAGTTTGTTGGCTAAAGCGGTGAGTGCTGAATTGGCCGTAGAGTTATATAAAATTCGCCCTGAGTTTATTGGTACGGATGTGGCTTCCGTTGCTTGCCAGTAATTGAGATGCATTAAAAAAGCCAGCTTTATGCTGGCTTTTTTAATGCGTGAATCGCCTTATTTATCGCCTTTTCGGTGGCATCATATCAGTAATCGTGCCTTCTTTTAATTCTGCCGCAAAGCAAATGGTTTCTGAAAGCGTTGGGTGCGCATGAATGCTTAAACCTAAATCATGCGCATCTGCGCCCATTTCAATGGCTAATACGGCTTCTGCTAATAGTTCTCCTGCATTGGTGCCAACAATACCTGCACCAATTAAACGATGCGTTTCTTTATCGAAAATTAACTTAGTCGCACCTTCTGTTCGTGCAATCGAAATCGCACGACCGCTGGCCGCCCAAGGGAATGAGGCTTTATCAATAGCAATGCCTTTTTCTTTTGCTTCTGTTTCCGTAATGCCGGCCCATCCAATTTCAGGATCGGTATAAGCCACACTAGGAATCACGCTAGCAACGAACTCTACTTTATGACCAGCAATCACTTCTGCGGCCACTTTGGCTTCGTGGGTTGCTTTATGCGCCAACATCGGCTGACCAACAATGTCGCCAATTGCAAAAATATGCGGCACATTGGTGCGCATTTGTTTGTCTACGGCAATAAAACCACGCTCATCCACCGCAACACCTGCGTTTTCTGCGCCAATATTTTTACCATTAGGTCGGCGACCGATAGAGACTAAAACCCGGTCATACACTTGCACACCTTCAGGTGCATTTTCGCCTTCAAAGCTCACATGAATACCATCCTTTTTAGCTTCCATATTGGCTACTTTGGTTGATAACATAATGCTTTCGAATCGTTTTTCCATACGTTTGTGTAATGGGCGCACAAGGTCGCGATCGCAGCCAGTAATTAAGCCATCCATAAACTCAACTACACTGACTTTAGAGCCTAGCGCATCATATACAGTGCCCATTTCCAAGCCAATAATACCGCCACCAATCACCAACATCCGTTTTGGAATATCGGCTAATGCGAGTGCGCCTGTGGAGTCCATAATACGCTCATCATCTGGCGCACCTGGAAATTTTGTTGCTTGAGAGCCAGCCGCAATAATGGCATTTTCAAAGCCTATCGTTGTCGTTTTACCCTCTGTGTTGGTCACTGTAATTTGATTAGCGCCTGTAAAACCGCCGACACCATTGATCACGGTAACGCCACGACCTTTTGCCATTTGCGCCAAACCGCCAGTGAGTTTGCCAACGACGTCATTTGACTTCCAGTTACGTAGTTTGTCTAAATCAATATTAGGTTTGCCAAAACTTAAGCCGTGCGCTTCCGTTTCTTCTGCTTCTGTAATGACTTTGGCGGTATGTAAAAGTGCTTTAGATGGAATGCAACCAACATTTAAACAAACACCACCTAAGTTAGGATAGCGCTCAATTAAAACCACCTTTAAACCTAAATCTGCCGCACGAAATGCAGCGGTGTAACCGCCAGGGCCAGAACCCAAGACCACCAGTTGCGTGTCAATATCATTGTTACCGGTTGGTGTCGCTGCTATCGGTGCGGTAGCTTGTGTTGGTGTTTGTTCTTTTACAGGTTCTGCAGGCGTTTCTGTTTTAGGTGTTTCTGATTTGGCTGGCTCATCTGCAGTTTCTGCCGCTTCTAGCATCAAAATTAAAGCGCCTTTAGCGACTTTATCGCCCACTTTCACTTTTATTTCTTTGACGATACCGGTATGTGCTGATGGAATGTCCATCGACGCTTTATCAGACTCAACCGTAATCAATGAGTCTTCTAATGCAATGTGATCACCAACATTGACTAATACCTCAATAATATCGACCGAATCAAAATCACCAATATCTGGCACTCGTACTTCAACTAACTGACTCATGCATTTCCTTAATACTTATAAAAACAATTTGATTAATTAAATTTTAGCATCAAAGTCGCTTTCTGCATGCCATATAAATAGAGATAGATAAGCTTTTAGTTTGGAGTCTCTGGTGCTTACGTTCAATTTGTTACAGTCTTTCTTGTGCTTTTTTTGAGGTCTTTTGGACTGCTTTTTCTGAGCGTTGCATGATGCATTGGTCATTGCCAAAATTGCCACCGCTACCATCTGGTTCATAATAAGTTTGTTGAAAAGACCATTGGTCGCGGCCCACTTTTTTAAATACACCCATGCCTGTACTCAAAGTGTCATCTTTATCATTCAATAATTTGAATGTCATAGAGAACTGTTGACCTTTTGCCAACAGGTGACCAGTGTAAGTGGCTTGATTATTAGATTTTGTACTAAAGTCGTAGATGCCATAGATATCATGACTGGTGATCTTATTTAGTTTCAAGGTAACAAACACTTCGTAATCCCCAACGTTTGCATTATTGCCTTTGCAAACATATTTTCCACTATAGTCATCCCCTACAAATGGCGGCATTGCATGTGCTGATTGACAAAACGCGGCAAGAAGAAAAAAAGAACTGATGACTTGTTTAAACATGTGTTTATTTCTAACCTAAAAATTGATTGTATCGCTTTGTATAGACGATAAATAGTAAAAAAGTGTAACGCTATGACTTGATTCTATTAGCGCTATTATAATGTGGCATATCGATGAATTGCGCTCTGGATACGCATCAGCATGATACGATGTAATTCGGATAATGCTTTTTTTATTCAAGTTCAGTTATTTCAACATTCCCTACGGAGCGCTATGCAAGTAAAAACAACCAAATGGTTATGGACCTATAGTGCATTTTATTTGCTATTGCTATCCGCATTGAGCTATTGGTTTTATCAGCAAAATCAGCCAGTTAATATCATCTCTCCTTCAGGGTTGCCTGACAATAAATTACAATGTGTTTCTTATGCACCTTATTATGGCAAAGGCCAGTCACCTTTTATTGAAGGAATGTGGATAGCGCCTGCGCAGATTGATAAAGACTTAGCGTTGTTGGCTAACATTAGTCAGTGCGTGAGAACGTATTCAGTTGGGCAAGGCATGGACTATGTGCCAGAGGCGGCAAGCAAGCTAGGTTTAAAAGTCTATCTTGGCGCATGGATTGGTTGGACAGAGGCCGATAATATTGCCGAAGTTAAGTTGGCAGCGGCTAAAGCAAATGATTATCCTGATACGGTTAAAGCATTGATTGTGGGCAATGAGGTTTTCCTAAGAGGTGAGCAAAAATCCCCCGCGATGAAACGTTATTTTACATTGGCGAAATCGCTGTCTGACACACCAATTAGCTATGCGGATGTGTGGGAGTTTTGGATTAAGCATAAAGACATCGCGCAGTATATTGACTTTCATACCGTGCATATTTTGCCTTATTGGGAAAATAATCCTGTTGCGATTGCTGATGCAACTCAGCATGCCGCAAATGTCATGAGGATGATGCAAAATCATTTTACTAAGCCGATCTTAATTGGTGAAACGGGCTGGCCTTCTGTTGGCCGACAACGCAATGAGGCTGTGCCGAGTTTGGTTAACCAAGCGCGCTATGTGCGTGAGTTTTTGCAAAAAGCGCATGAAGAACAGTGGCAATACAATATTATTGAAGCCATTGACCAACCGTGGAAACGCCAGTTAGAAGGAACGGTCGGCGGTTATTGGGGTGTGGTGTCAGCAGATTTGGAACCAAAGTTTTCTTTAACGGGTGTCGTTAGTGAGCGACAAGATGGACATCAACCTATCTTTTTTGCGTTAGCGGGCGCATTGTTGTTTCTAATCATCGCAATCAGTTTACATGAGAGACGTATAGCAGCTTTATTTGGATTAACAGTCTTAGGGAGTATTGCCACGTTAACTGTTTATCTTCAGTATGCATATTTAATTGCCGCTTGCAGAGATTGGATTGAGTGGCTAGCTTTGGGTGGATTAGCGTTATTAGGTAGCTTGTTGGTGTTGATGCAGCCATGGCTGCTCATTCGACCAACAAAGTGCGTAGTGCGTGCGATGCAAAATCTGAAGTTGGTTTTTCTATATGCCGCGCTTATTGCGGGCTATCTGATTTTTACGGATGGACGCTATCGAGATTTTCCAATCGTTATTTTTGCATTGCCAGCAATCGTGATGACAATTGGTTTTTTTGGAAGGCAATATGCAACGCATTGGCGGTGGTTAGTTTATGGAGTGCCCGCGGCTTTAAGCGTAATGTTTGCAGCGTTATGTTTTGCGGACGAGCCTAAAAATAATGCTGCGCTTATGTGGTTAGGCTTAAGCATGTTATTAGCGATGACAAATTGGCCCATTCAAACGATTGGAAGAACACGCAAGTAGGCTCGGCGCTCATTCATTATGCAACTCATCAAACGTTTTTATTTTCCATTTTTATTTGCGATTATTTTTGCTGTCTTGCATTTTGGCGCATGGGCTATCGCCAATAGGGCACTTCCACTGATTAATGTGGAGCCAATTGTGCATGGCTTTGCTTATAGTGGTTATCAATCAGGTCAAAGCCCATTAGAACGCAATTATCCCAACACAGCAGAGTTAGCACGAGATCTTAAACTGCTCAAAGAGTTGACCAGCCGCATTCGTATCTATACGTCGATTGAAAATAGTGAAGTCGTTGCGCTAGCCGATAAAGAAGGGCTTTCTGTCATTGCAGGTGCTTGGATTAATCAAAATGCTGATGCTAACAGTCGTGAAATTGCCGCATTAAAAGAGAAAATGCATTATTACGACAATATAGAGGCCGCGATTGTTGGTAATGAGGTTTTATTGCGCAATGAGTTGACGGTTGACGGCTTGATTGAATATCTTGACGATGTGCGAGAGACAACGGAAATCCCAATTTCAACTGCTGAGCCATGGCATGTTTGGCTAAAAAATCCTGAGTTAGTCAAACATGTTGATTATATTGCGGCGCATTTATTGCCTTATCATGAAGGCGTACCAGTAGAGCAAGCGTCAGCGTATGCCATTGAGCGTTATCAAGAGCTGATGAAGGCTTATCCGCGTAAAAGAATCGTGATAACCGAAATTGGCTGGCCAAGTAGTGGGCCGACTATTGGTAGCGCTATCGCCAACGAAGTCAATCAAGCGCGTTTTGTTCGCGAGTTTTTGGCCAAAAATGAAACAGAACAGTATGAATATTATTTGATGGAAGCCTTTGATCAGCCTTGGAAAGTGAATATTGAGGGCTGGGCTGGCGCTTACTGGGGCATGTTTGATGCAAAGCGAGTTGAAAAGTATTCCTTACAAGGTTCCGTTGCTAAAGATGGGCGTTGGGTAGAAAAAGCAATTTGGGCAAGTGTGATTGCTTTGATTCCGATTATCTTTATTGGCTGGCGATTCAGAAGTTGGGGTATTGGCGGCATTGTTTCAATGGCAGTATTGTTACAAGCATGCATTACAACACTAGTCATTGCTTGGAAGTTGCCAGGTGATTATTACTATAGCTTGCGTGATTTTATTATTTTGGCCGGATTGATATTGGCGATGGCGCTGACTTCATTGGTCTTAATGATTTATGCGGTTGAGTTTAGTGAAGTGATGTTTAAACGCAACTGGCGACGTATTTATTCTCGCAAAGTACCATTGCCAACAGATAAAGAGTTATTTGTCTCGATTCATTTGGCTTGTTACAACGAGCCGCCAGAGATGGTCATCGCTACCATCGAAAGCCTTAAAAACCTAGATTACACCAATTATGAAGTGATTGTGGTTGATAACAACACAAAAGACGAGGCTAAGTGGAAGCCGATAGAAGCCTATATGGCAGATTTGCCTAACCATTTCCATTTCTATCATTTGCCAAAATGGCCTGGCTATAAAGCAGGTGCACTTAATTTCGCCTTAACCAAAACCCATCAGGATGCAGTGGTCGTCGGTGTAGTTGATGCAGATTATGTTGTTACACAAGATTGGTTGGCAACATTGGTGCCGCACTTTACAGAGCCGCAAGTGGCCGTGGTGCAAGCGCCGCAAGCCCATCGCGAGTGGGAAGATAATTTCTTCAAGCGTATGTGCAATTGGGAGTTTGAGGGTTTTTTCCGCATTGGTATGCATCATCGACATGAGCGTAATGCGCTCATTCAGCATGGCACCATGACATTAATCCGACGCCAAGCGTTGAAAGACTTAGAGGGGTGGTCGGAGTGGTGTATTTGTGAAGATACAGAGCTTGGTTTGCGCCTATTAGAACAAGACTATGAATTACGTTATGTGGATGACACTTTTGGTCGCGGACTGACACCTGCTAGTTTTAGCGCATTAAAGTCTCAACGATATCGTTGGGCTTTTGGTGCGATGCAAATTCTAAAACGGCATATGCCTAGATTGCTTGGCAAATCCACGTTGAGTTTTAGTCAGCGATATCACTTTTTAACTGGCTGGTTTGGTTGGATGAGTGATGCCTTACAATTAATTTTTACCATAGGTTCTATTGGATGGACATTATTAATGCTGTTTTTCCCGAAAGCATTTAGCTTGCCGGTCTCGATTATGATTGTGCCTGTTATTTGCTTCTTAATGATTAAAGCCGCTTTAGGGCCTGTACTCTATCGTAAAACCATGCAATGCAAATGGTTGGACATATGGGGTGCATCACTGGCAAGTTTAGGTTTGTCACATGCCATCGCGCGTGGCGTGATGATGGGGCTTGTACAGAAAGAGGGCGTATTTGTGGTAACAGCCAAAGGTAAGGGGGCTACGAGCAAGTGGCGAATCCTTAATCCAATACGTGAAGAGTTTTTAATATTAATATCATTGTGCTTAGCTTCTTTAGCAATGCTAATTACCAGAGGTTTTGGTAATTTGGATGCGCAACTTTGGGTCACGCTATTGGCATTGCAATCAATGCCTTATGCGAGCGCCTTGGCTTGTCAAATCATTGCACAAAAGGAGTAGTTTGTTTGTGCAACAGCTGGCTATCATTAGTTAATTGATGTTGATCATTGAACGCCATACTGCTATTTTTTGCGCAAGTGGTATTGCATGGGCAGGGCTGGTCGATGGCAGTCTGACGTAAACTAGCTTTGGTAAATTGAGTTTGTTAACAACATATTGATTAAACGATTGTTCGGCTTCTACACCATTAAACGCAATTAAGCGGATGCATGGATGCTGATTAAGAAAAGTGCCAAAATCATTAGGAATGCGTGAGCCTTTTTTAATCGCGCTATCTAAACTGCCCGGACGAATACAACTCTGTAAAACATCCCATACAGCAATATTGGCTTGTTTAAGCGCCTGCATGCGTGATTCATAGCTTAGTGATGCTTCGAAATGAAACAGTTTGCTCATGATTGGCCAGAAAGCATTGCGCGGATGTGCGTAGTATTGATTGGCTTTAATTGAAGCAATACTTGGCACGCTGCCTAAAATCAAGATAGTTGCTGTTGGGTTAGCAATTGGCGCAAAGCTGTTAACTTTAGTCATGATTTGCCTAGAAGTGATAGTGAATAAAAAAGATGCCGAAGCATCTTTTTTATTCGTTTAAAGTAACAACCTTCTAACATCACTTAACATCATTCTCAAGTGACTAGTAAATCGCGCACCATCGGCGCCATCAATTACGCGGTGGTCATATGAGAGCGATAATGGCAAGATTAAGCGAGGCTCAAATCCTTTTGTTTCTTTGCTATATACAGGTTGCATACTTGAGCGTGAGACGCCTAGAATGGCGACTTCAGGGCAATTAATGATTGGCGTAAACATGGTGCCGCCAATGCCGCCTAAGCTAGAAATAGTAAAGCAGCCGCCTTGCATTTCTTCTACTTTTAATTTGCGCTCACGTGCTTTAGCTGATAAATCCATTAAATCGGCAGCAATTTCGAGTACGTCTTTACTTTGCACATCTCTCACGACAGGTACCACTAAACCATCTGGCGTGTCGCAAGCAAAGCCAATGTTGTAATAGTTTTTTAAGATTAAGTTATCACCATCTGGCGAAAGGGATGCGTTAAAGTTAGGATAAGCTTTAAGCGCATTAACAGATGCTTTGATTAAAAATGCCAACATGGTGAGTTTGACGCCACGTTTTTCAGCATCTGCTTGCATGGATTTACGAAAATCTTCTAAATCAGTAATATCTGCTTCATCGAATTGCGTCACATGTGGCGCAGTTACCCAGTTGCGGTGTAAGTTAGCCCCAGATAGTTTTTTGATGCGGGATAGCGGTTGGGTAGTGATAGAGCCAAACTTACTAAAATCAATCACTGGCATGGCTAATGTACTTAATGCACTGCCACCAGAAGCCATACTATCGGAGCGCGGCTTAGCTAATTCACCTTTTACATAAGCTTGTACATCCTCATTTAATATTCTGTTTTTAGGGCCAGAGCCTTTTACTAATTTAAGATCTACGCCTAACTCTCTTGCAAATTTACGTACAGAGGGGCTAGCGTGCGAACTCACTTCTCTGTTGGTATCAACATGCGCACCAACAGGTGCTGGCGTGCTGGCAGGTTGTACTTGTTTAGGTGGCTCTGGCGCGGGACGTGATGGTTCTGGAATGACCGCTTTTGGCGCTTCTTTAACAGGTGCTGGCACTTCTTCCTTAACTGGCGCAACAGCTGCTGGTTTTGCTTCAGCCGCCGTATCGCTTACCTCTAGCGTAATGATTAAGTGGCCTTCTGCAATTTTATCGCCCACTTTCACTTTCACTTCTTTGACCACGCCCGCTTCTGGTGATGGGATGTCCATTGACGCTTTATCAGATTCAACAGTGACTAAAGAATCATCGACAGCAATTGTATCGCCAGGTGAAACGAGCACTTCAATAATATCAACCGATTCAAAATCGCCAATATCTGGTACTAAAATATCTTTTACACTCATTATTTACTCCGAACCAAACACTTAAACAGTACTTGGGTTTGGTTTATTTGGATTAAGCTTGTATTTTTTCACTGCTTCAGCCACTTTCGCCGCAGGCAGTTTACCTTCATCACTTAGCGCTTTTAGTGCGGTCACCACTACATAATAGCGATCAACCTCAAAGAAATCGCGTAAGGCTTCACGGCTATCAGAACGACCATAACCATCAGTGCCTAATGCAACAAATTGATTAGGAACGAAGCGTTGAATTTGCTCAGCAAAGCTCTTCATGTAATCCGTAGAAGCAATCACTGGACCTTTTGCGTCTTTTAAACATTCAGCAACATAACTCACACGTTGCTTTTTCTCTGGGTTTAACATGTTCCAGCGCTCGCAATCCAAACCTTCGCGACGTAATTCGGTAAAGCTAGGCGCGCTCCATACATCTGCTGAAATGCCCCAATCTTTTTCTAATAACGCTGCAGCGGCAATCACTTCACGTAAAATCACGCCACTACCCATTAATTGTACTTTTTCACCTTTTGCTGTTGATTTGCTAAAGCGATACATGCCTTTAAGAATGCCTGCTTCACACCCTTTTGGCATCGCAGGATGGCTATAGTTTTCATTCATCAGTGTGATGTAGTAATACACATCTTCTTGGTTTTGCACCATGCGACGCAAACCTTCTTGAATAATGACCGCTAATTCATAAGAAAAGGTTGGGTCATAAGATACGCAGTTTGGAATGGTGGCAGACATTAAATGACTATGGCCATCTTCATGCTGTAAACCTTCACCATTTAATGTGGTGCGGCCAGCGGTAGCGCCTAGTAAGAAGCCACGCGCACGACTATCACCTGCTGCCCAAGCAAAGTCACCAATCCGTTGGAAACCAAACATTGAATAGTAAATATAAAACGGTATCATCTGCGCGCCACTAACGCTATACGACGTTGCCGCGGCTAACCAGCTAGAAAATGCGCCAGCTTCGTTGATGCCTTCTTCAAGGATTTGCCCCGTTTTTAATTCTTTGTAATACATCACTTGGTCAGAGTCTTGCGGCTCATATAATTGACCGATAGAAGAGTAAATGCCCAATTGACGGAACATACCTTCCATACCAAACGTGCGCGCTTCATCTGGCACGATAGGCACAACAAATTTACCAATTTCTTTATCGCGTACTAGCGTTGAAAGAATGCGGACAAATGCCATGGTGGTAGAAATTTCTCGTTCGCCAGTATCGCCAAGCATATTTTCAAATGCTGATAACGCAGGCACGGTTAACTCATTCCCTTTTTGACGGCGTTTAGGCACATGACCACCCATCGCAGCATTACGTTCTGCGATGTATTTCATTTCAGGACTATCTGGCGCCGGCTTGTAATACGACAATTTCTCTACTTGCTCATCAGTGAGAGGTAAGTCAAAACGATCGCGGAATTTCTTCAATGACTCAATATCCATGCTCTTTTGTTGATGCGTGGTATTTTGGCCTTCGCCCGCATCGCCCATGCCGTAACCTTTAACGGTTTTAGCTAAAATAACAGTCGGCTGACCTTTGTGATTTACTGCAGCATTGTAGGCCGCATACACTTTATGTGGGTCATGGCCGCCACGATTTAAGCGCCAAATATCGCTATCAGACATGGCCGCAACCATTTCTTTTAGCTCAGGATATTTGCCAAAGAAATGCTCGCGCGTATAAGCACCACCTTTTTGTTTAAAGTTTTGATATTCGCCATCCACACATTCTTCCATGCGTTTTTTGAGCAAACCATCTTTATCCATTGCTAATAATGGATCCCAATAGGAGCCCCAAACGACTTTAAGCGCGTTCCAGCCTGCACCACGGAAGTTTGATTCCAACTCTTGAATGATTTTACCGTTGCCTCGAACAGGACCATCTAAGCGTTGTAAATTACAGTTAATAACAAAGATAAGATTGTCTAAGTTTTCTCGTGCCGCAAGTGAAATTGCGCCTTGAGATTCAGGCTCATCCATTTCACCATCGCCGCAGAATACCCACACTTTGCGGTCACTAGTATCCGCAATACCACGGTCGTGTAGATATTTTAAGAAACGCGCTTGGTAAATACCAGCTAGTGGGCCAATCCCCATTGAAACGGTTGGAAATTGCCAGAAGTCTGGCATTAACCATGGATGCGGATAGCTTGATAAACCATTGCCACCTGTTTCTTGGCGGAAGTTATCTAATTGCTCTTCAGTAATTCGACCTTCTAAATAGGCGCGTGCATAAACGCCCGGGGAAGAGTGGCCTTGGAAATAAATACAATCGCCACCAAAATTTTCATTTGCCGCGCGGAAAAAATGATTAAATCCTACGTCATATAACGTTGCCGCCGATTGGAAGCTGGCAATATGACCGCCAACACCAGGTGATTTTTCATTGGCGCGTAACACCGTCATAATCGCGTTCCAGCGAACCAATGCGCGAATACGGCGCTCCATTTCTGGGTCGCCAGGTAGTTTTGCCTGTAAATGTGTTGGGATGGTATTAACGTAAGCAGTGGTTGCGTTATAAGGTAAGTTACTGCCTGAGCGTCGTGCTTGATCAATCATTGCTTCAAGCAAGAAGTGGGCACGTTCAGTGCCTTCGTTTTCTATCACTGATAATAAGGCATCTAGCCATTCTTGCGTTTCTTGCGCATCAGTTTCAGTCAAGCCGGTTTGCGGATTCGTTGCCATGCTTTGAGGTTTCTCCGTGTTGTAGTCGTGCGTGCCCATCTTTTGAATGTCTGGCGTGACTAAACGTGAATTGGGTTGTTCTA
>CBFHHI010000037.1:0-18749 GCA_965655675.1 Methylophilaceae bacterium
CCAAGTATAGCGTTCATTCGCAATACGCTGCATCTCTGCCCCAACTATTTCTGACAAGTCAGGTGTCAATGTATCGACTAAACATTGCAACTCATCTGCCGTTTTGAAAAAAAACGCTTTTTCTTCAGTTGTAAATCGATTAAAAATACAGTCATAAGCAAGAACCGGTATGCCAAAATGCATCATCTCTACCAGTGACGGATTTGTACCACCCGCAGAATGACCATGAATATAACAAGCCGCTTTGCCACGTATAGCGCTTAGCACGCTAATGTCATAAATTGGGTCAAGCAGATGTAGGTTTAAAAAAGAACCATAGCGCTCTAATAAAGACTGCCCATAAGCACTGTTATTCCAATTACCAACAAATACCAGTGCTGAGTCCGCTCTACCGGAAAAGGCTTCCAGTATCATTGCCACATTATTTTCTGGCTCAATACGGCAAATCGATAATGCATATTGAGATGGTAATGGCTTATCAGTGAACGGTACTGGATTAGCCAATACTGCATGATCCCCCCCATAGGCAATCACATGACACTTGTGGCCATAACTATCAGCCACATGCTTGGCAATGCCCCCATTATCAGCAATAACTTCATGAGAAAACTGAACAGCTATAAACTCAGAAAAGCGCAAAAACCGTTTAGGCAAGCCCTTCCACTTTGCACGCTTCCACTCTATGCCATCAATATTAGTGACAATGCGCGCACGTGAAAGCAAACGGACAATGGGTAAAGCAATCGCCCCAGAAACACCCAACAGTAAAATAACATCAGTACCTTTACGCACTGCGGAAAATAACGAGGCAATGTCATAAATAATGCTGGAAACCCCATTGGCATTCAAATTAATATAACGCAACTTGGCACCCAAGTAAGAATGCTGCTTTTCCGGGTAACTTTTAGCGCTGCAATACACGACAAGATTTGCAGGCATCGCATTTGTTTGATGATATCTAGTTAGATTTTCTGCCAGGGTTTCAAAGCCACCATAACCTGCTGGGATCCCAACCGTACCGAGGATTACAATATTGTAATTCGTCAAATTAAAGCTTAATTACTACGACTACGAATTAAAACACCAAAACTATAGCCTCCTAAAAGCCATGCCGCTATTGAAGGTCCAGCTATAACTCCAATCCATCGTCTTAAAAGTTTTACAAAATTATAACCAAACCCCTTTTTAGAAACCTCAAAGTCAGATGAATAAACAGTAGACATAATTTCAAATCCGTTCATTTCTAACCAACTCTCAAAAAAACTTTCATTAAAAAAATGTAAGTGCCCATAAGAAAGATACTGATTGACTAGGACGTTACGTCTTAAAACATATAATAAATTCACCTCGATAGGAACGTTGATATATATATAGTTTGCTTTTTTCTCACATAAAGTAAGCATTTCCAACATATCGGGGCAGTGTTCTAAAACATGTATTAAAGAAACAATGTTATATTTAGTTTTAGAATTTTTAGCATCTATTAACTCAACTGAAAAACTAACATTATTCTTGTAAGCATTTGGATAAAGACGATTTGCAATATTAATTGCATTTTCTGACAAATCAATCCCGTAAAACTTTGTACATCCCTTGCCAATTTTTTGCCCGTATTCCGAACTTAACTCCATTAAAACACCTCCAGAACCACAACCAACGTCAAGAATTGAGGTGGTCTGTTCAGTCAGCATTGCTTTAGAGATTGCTTCATAAAAGGCTTTTGCACGGAAAACAGAAGTCGCATCTTCCCAGTTCTTTGTGTTATGCCCATAATTGGGTGCATTATATAAATTTTTAGCCCTTTCATTATCAAAAATGCTCATATATCCTCAGTAATGTTAAATTTTTATAAAAAGTCTAAATAAGACTCAATAGTCTTATCAACTAGCATACTTACATCATATTTTTTTTCGCAATATTTTCTTGAGCGCGATCTGGCGATCTCAATAAAACTATTATTAATGGCAAGCATCTTTGCAACTAACGAATTGACATCACCAATTTTGCATAAAAAACCATTCCATCCATCTACTACCGTTTCTCGGCAACCGGGTGCATCCGTCGTTAAAATAACTTTACCAAAAGCAAGAGCTTCAATTAGAGATCGGGGCGTACCTTCACCATAAGATGGTAATACAACAATGTCTGAGGCTTTCATGTAAAACTTTATATTATCCTTGAAACCCAGATATTGAACGCCACAATTACTCGCAAAAATATCTATCCGATTTTTAGAAATTTGACTTGATGATTCTGAATCTACTAATCCTAGATGAATAAATAAATATTTATCAGGTTCTAAATTATTGACAATTTTTGCCGCCTCATAAAATTCATAAAAACCTTTTTCTTTAACACCTCTAGCTGTAAACAAAACAATCTTGCGGCAAGACAAATCTATTCCAATTTCTTCTGCAAGTTTTAGTTTTGCTTGATTTACATCATGAATACTAGGAAACGCATACTCTAGAAGATCAATCCCAGATCCATTGGTCAAAGTCACTTTATTTGAATCTATAATTTTATGAGATACGAAATAATCCATATCATCAGGATTTTGAAAAAAAACTACTGACGCAAATTGAAGCGCAAATTTATATTGAATTAATAATATCCACCTTAGAAACTTGGCTTTAGTATCATTTCGTACAAACAACGTACCTAGACCAGTGATGGTAATGAATATGCCTTTAACACCGACTATACGAGCCGCAATAGTCCCATAGATTGCAGGTTTATGTGTAAAACAATGAACAATATCCGGTTTCTGTAGTTTAATTAGATAATACAATCTGACTAATATACCGAAATTTTGAGTTACTGAAATAGAGTGCCTTGCAAAATCTAAAGATATAGGCTCTACACCTAAATCTTTTATTTTTTGAAAGTAATGGCTTTTAGAACTAATTGACACGACAGCATGACCAAGATCAATCAATTTTTGAATAATGGGTTTACGAAAAACATAAAGTGCTCCATCAGTATTCACAATCATCATAATTTTCATAACTTTATGTATAGCAATTAATTATTTATGACTTGATTATCTTTTACTGTCAATTTTTCAGATGAAATCTCAATCGCAAGCGAAATCCTAGATTCATAATCTTTTACTTTTTGAAGCTCTTCATCATTTGGACAAACCAATTTAACATGTTCGCAGTACTCATCAAATTTTTTAATCTGACGTGCTGGATTACCGACGACTACAGAGCCTTCAGGAACATCCTTAGTAACCACAGCACCTGCACCAATTATACTTCTGGAACCAATATTGACGCCTGGTAATATAATTGCGTTAACACCAATAAATACGTCATCCCCTATTGAAACAGGTGAATAATGTTGATACCTCCGACCGTTAGAATTTCTCACTAAGCCAGTACTACCATCATGTGTAAGAATTACAACACCACTGGTTACTGTTACCCTATCTCCAATTGAAATTAAAAAAGGCTCACTACCAAATTTTCGGATATATATTCTGCAATCTGAGCCAACTTTTACTCCTTTGCGTCTTGCAGCTAACACTCCTCCCTTAACAAAAAAATATAAAATATCAAAAATATAATCTACACCACCAAATATAAGCTTAAATGTCATTTTTTAAACTCCTAGGCATTATTAAAAAAATTTGTGATATTGTAAAAATTGTCCACCCTATAAGCCCTAACAAAGAAAAAGTTAAAATTACTTGGTCTAGCTTACCGTCAAACAACAGAATGACTATACCGATATATCTAAATGCGGATATACCAAACTCCCAGAAAAGCAATTCTCGCTGACGATTCATGCTCTGCATCAAGCAAATACTTGGCACTTTAAATAAGTCAGAAGCTATGGAAAGGGATAGAATTTGAGCTATCTTTCCAGCCTCAAGCCACACATCACCCATCACTAGTTCAAATAATGGAACACCAAAATACCCAAAAAAAATTACACCCATCACCCCTAATAATGCAAGTGCTGAGGTATGTTTTTTTACTACAGCTAGAGAAGTTTGAAAATCTAACTGGCCAAACTCAGTGAAAACAACCTGCCTATAACTGCTGTTGAATAATAGTAAAGGTGAAATTAAAACTCGATAAGCAACCCAGTAATTACCTGCAATTAGGGCTCCCCCAAATTTCAAAAGTAATAGTGGAAGAAGATTCCATGACATAGCGGCTAACAAACCTTGTGGAACTCCATAGACAGGAAAGTGACTGTAGGTTTTTAAGGCATTTGATAATTCCCAAAAAGCTGGAATTCTTAGATAATCTACATCATGTTTTAATACGTTTAGCATTACGTAAATAAAACTAACGCCTATACCAACTAACGATCCAAGCAAGACCCCATAACCAGTCACTACTCCAAAAAATATTTGACTCGCTACTGTTACAAGAGCTTTTAATTTAGTAGCAAATGACACAACACTGAAACGATTTCGATAACCTAACCAATAACTTGATACATCCAATAGAGAGAGGATAATTGTTGCAAAAATACAACTTGCGAATACATATATATCTGAAGACCCTTCCCATTTAATGCCGAAAATTAAAACCCCAGACAAAACTAATGGTATAGACAATAAAAGCGTAAGAATGATTGCGATAATAAACAGAGCCAGTTTTTCATTTGATGCTCGCGCCACAAGTATTGCCATATGATAGCGTCCATGAATTATGGGGACACAGATAGATGCTACTGACATAACTCCGGCAAGAATCCCAAAACTTTGTGGATCATAGATGCGTCCCAAAAAGGGCAAAGATAAAATTATTATAAATTGAGAAAGGACATTACTCGCCAACAAACGGGTGAAGTTTTTATTAAAAAAAATAGACATTTATTTTAATTTAAGGTTAGCTTTATATAAATATAATATAAGCAAAAAAATCAAAAGAGGAGTGACGTTGACAAGTAACACTCTAGGATCTCCTTGAATGAAGTAGATTGGCCAAATAAATATTAGAGGAATATAGACAACTGTTTCAAAGTTATCATTAAATCGGCACGTTCTAAATTTTTTATCTATAAAACCTGAAGAAAAACCTAAAATTAATGAAGAAAATATCACGCCTACAATACCAAATGAATAGAGACCATAACCAACTAACCCAGGCGGTATATTGGAATCCCAAATACCCGTAAATAGATATGTATTCAAAAAACTTATACTATCTGGAGCCGTTGTTCCGAAAACCCTACTTGGTATTAGGTAGAGTGGAAAAGCCAAACTGTCATAAAATAATGTCCAGCTTTTATATTCCTGTTTAGTAGCTATGATTGCAGAAAATATTCTATGTTCATAATAAGAAGAGAATGTGATTAATGGTATATATGGTTTTTCATCAATTAATTCCTCTAAAGTTTTATCTAATAGAAATAGATTAAAAAAACTTTTGCCGTAATGAACAAAAATATCAAAAAAGAAAAAAAGTATAAGAAAATATAACAAAAATTTCATGCTTATATTTCTATTACTCCTTATGAAAATATAAGCGCAAGTTGCTAGTGATAAAGTATATATTGCAATACGGCCCCGACCTGCCATTACAAACAAGCCAAAAGTAGCGATTGCAAATGTGAATAAAAAGCCAACAAAATAAAGTTTTTTTCGATCATTTAGGAAGCATAAAAATAGAGTTAATGGTAAGAATGACATTAATGGAATTAAATTTTTAAAAAAAAGTGTTGAGCCTGACCCAACCATTAAATCTTCTCCAAAACCGCTTCTTATAGCTCCTGAGAAAATTAAGCTGTTATGCACTCCGCCATAATTATTTGTATATAAATAAAAAGCGCCAAACCCAATCAAAAAACAAATCAGTGATGTCTTATAAATAACAAGTTTGTTTGCTATTTTTTTTATTATGAATTTAGATTTAGAATAACTTAACTTATATCCTAGCCGAACAAAAACGTAACTTATTAGGCATAATAATGAAACAAGCAATAAGTCGCCTTTTGAAAAACCTGTTGTTGTGAGTGTGCTGTCGGATAGACTTAATCCAGGCAAGCCATAAGTTATTATAAAACTCAAATTTATAATTAATAGCGCATCTACATTAAACTCAACTTTCTGCCTCATTAATTCGCTAAAAATGATTAATAAAATTAATATTATAAATATTAGGCTGGATGCTAACATTTATGTAACAACATTTCGTGATTCATGATTCTAAGCAGAAAATCTTTCGGGGTCATATGCTGAAATTTTTTTTCCGGCTTATCTAAATTTGATGTCAGTGCAATTAAACCCCTAGATAATTGATAAGCATCACTTTCCTTCACCAAATATACACCAGGCATTTCTCTAAGCCCCCCCGCACAATCAGTACTAACTACACCTTTAACACCTGCATAAAGCATCTCTATTATCACATTAGGGAAACCCTCTACGTCAGATGTTATAAGCCCTAAACTACATTGCTTCATAAGAATAATTGGATATGGATGAAAGCCTGTTAATGTTACAAATTCAGTTAGACGATAATTATCTATTCTAGTCTTCACCTCATTTAACATGACCCCATCTCCAACCATTACTAATTGATAATTTGTATAACCAGTCTTATGTAGCTCAAACAATGTATCTATTGCGCGTAACGGCGACTTCACATGACTAAGCCTTCCACACCAAATTATTTTGATTCTACTAACTGGTATATGATACAGTTTTTTATCGCTTAAATCTGGTGGCGAAATGGCTTCAAAATCTAACGGGTTAGGAATCACAGTTGTAATATTTCGAAATCTGTGATTAGTGTTCTTATTGAGAGACTCCTTCATTCGTTCTGTCTGACAAATTATCAGGTCTTGACCTCCATAGAAATAATAAAGTCTACGCGCAATAAGCGTCTTCCACCCAAAGTTTCGGTCAAACAACATTGTTGACTCCCTTGTGATTAACAAGGATGTTTTGAGGAGACCAAGCTTACGAGAGAGGCTGAGGATGGCATTAAGGTCAGCAAAACTACAAAAAGTAAATTCGAATTGCTCAACTCGGAACAGATCTATCAACTTTACCAAACCGTATAAGATTCTTGTTGAGTTGGTATATATTAACTTCACCCCTGATAACTTAGCTAATTTATCAAGAGTTCCTGTTGACCTTCGACTCAATACAAAACAAATTACCTCATCAAAATTTCGAGAACTAGCTGCCGCATAAGCAACTGTTCGAGTCACTCGTTCAGCCCCACCCATACTATCGCAAGGAAATAGAATTAATGCTTTCTTCATACTAATATAACTTGCTTAGTTTAAATTATCACTATTATTGAAGTGAAAATACCAAGGAGTTGCCTTTCCTATACCTGCATAAAAATTGTATTGTGGGTCATAACCTAGCAGATCTCGACCTTTAGTTATATCAGCTAAAGAATGACGAACATCACCAGAGCGAAACTCTTTATAAATTGGTTCTTTTTGATAGATCTTGCCTTGAATTACCAATTCATTCTTGAGCGCTTTGAATAATTGATTAAGCGTAGTTCTATCACCAACTGCAACGTTATAAACTTGATTTACAACATCAGATCTATCTGAAGTGGCAGCAAGCAGATTCATTTGCACCACATTTTTGATAAAACAAAAATCACGACTGGTTTCACCATCACCGTTAATGTAAATCGGCTCGTTTTTGATCATGCTGTAAATCCATTTAGGAATAACTGCAGCATAAGCTCCGTCTGGGTCCTGCCGTGGCCCAAAAACATTAAAATAACGTAGTCCAATAGTGTTAAAATCATATGTACGAGCAAACAGTTCCGCATATATTTCATTAACGAGTTTAGTTACCGCGTATGGAGATAGAGGCTTGCCAATCTGGTCTTCAATTTTTGGCAAAGCTGGATGATCACCATAAGTTGAACTGGAAGCAGCATAAACAAAACGCTTCACCTTCTCATCTCTTGCGGCAACCAGCATATTCAAAAAACCGGTGATATTTGCACTATTAGTAGTGATAGGATCAGCTACACTACGAGGCACACTACCTAATGCCGCCTGATGCAAAACATATTCAACACCTGCACAAGCCTTTTGGCAATCTTCCAGATTACGAATATCACCTTGAATAAAACTAAAATTTGCCCATTGCTCTGGCGTTACCAGCGATTGCACTTCATCTAAATTACGCTGAAACCCTGTCGCAAAATTATCCAGACCGGCCACTTTCTGATTGAGTTTGAGTAGCGTTTCAAGCAGGTTACTGCCAATAAAGCCAGCAACACCCGTAACCAACCAGTTATGCTGTGTTTTTAGCAGCTGCTGCTTCACTTGCTCGATTGCACTAGTCATAACTATAAACGCCCATCTACCTGATCAGCAGGGAATAAATACTTCACATCGAATAATACGCAATTGTCTTTACCTAAGGCGCGTATTTTTTCAATACCCATTTCTACAAACTGTTTATGGGAAACAGCCAACACAATTGCGTCATAATTGCCCTCCGCCAAATCAGCAACTGGGGTTATGCCATACTCATGCTGCGCTTCAGCTGCATCAATCCATGGGTCATAAACATCAACTTTGGCATTGAATGTTTTGAACTCGTTGATAATATCGACCACTTTAGTATTACGTAGATCTGGACAGTTTTCTTTAAAAGTAAGGCCCATCACTAAAACATTCGCATCAACAACATGAATACACTTTTGCATCATCAGGTGCGTTACCTGTTCAGCCACGTAAGAGCCCATGCCATCATTAATACGGCGCCCCGCCAGAATTACTTGCGGATGATAACCAAGCTCCTCCGCTTTATGTGTCAGGTAATATGGGTCGACACCGATACAATGACCGCCAACCAAACCCGGGCGAAAAGGCAGAAAATTCCATTTACTACCCGCTGCTTTTAAAACATCTTCAGTATTAATACCCATGCGATTGAAAATAAGCGCCAACTCATTAATCAATGCAATGTTGAGATCGCGTTGCGTGTTTTCAATTACCTTTGCCGCTTCAGCTACTTTGATGCTGGCGGCTTTATGTGTGCCCGCAGTAACCACGCTAGCATAGAGCGCATCTACAAAATCAGCAATTTCAGGGGTGGAGCCAGAGGTTACTTTTTTGATGGTGGTAAAACGGTGTTCTTTATCACCCGGATTGATACGTTCCGGGCTGTATCCTGCAAAAAAATCTACATTGAATTTCAAACCGGAAATTTTCTCAATGATAGGGATGCAATCCTCTTCTGTCGCACCTGGATAGACCGTCGACTCATAAATGACGACATCTCCCTTTTTGACGACTTTACCTAATGTTTCACTGGCCTTGATCAGCGGGGTCAGATCAGGGCGATTATGCTTGTCCACGGGTGTGGGCACGGTGACAATGTAGGTATTGCAATTAGAAATATCTGCAAGGTTTGCGGTGTAAGTGAGCTTTACTGCTGCTGCCAGCTCAGTCGAATCCACTTCCAACGTACGGTCATGGCCTGCCTGAAGTTCTGCAATACGCTCAGGATTAATGTCAAACCCAACGGTTGGATAATGGCGCCCGAATTCGACTGCCAATGGTAAACCTACATAGCCAAGACCAATTACCCCAAGTTTTGCTTCTGGAAGTGCTTTCATATCGCTAATTTTTTCTGAATTGAATGTATAAAAAACTGATGGATTTTTAAAAGATGTGCTTCATTGACACAAAAGCAAACTACGAAACACGGTTTTCTGAACTAATGTGCGCACTAACTATTTACGAATAGTCCTGCTAATGCCCGTTACTGAACGATTGTTTAACGCTGCTAACACCCGCTGGCTTTGCTACTCCGCAACATTAAACAAGTGCATTATTAAGGTTTGTCTTTTTTAAGCTTGAGCCAGTCGTACTTATCTAGCTTTGCAGCCAGAGATTATTTGTTTGAGACTGGCTGATTTTGAAACTTCCATGTGCTTTTGCACATGATTGGTAAACCCCGTTTGACTCGCCAATTTATTGTATTAGCAGCCAGAGTGGCATCCGCATAACAGCTTGCTACATCGCCTGGTCGGCGCGACACAATTTTATAAGGTACATTGATTTGGTTTGCTATTTCAAAAGCGTTAATCAGCTCTAATACACTATATCCACAGCCTGAGCCTAGGTTGATGGGGTGCCAGCCAGTATTGGTAGCTAAATAGTCTAGCGCTGCTAGGTGCCCTTCAACCAAGTCCATCACATGAAGATAATCTCTGACACCCGTTCCGTCAGCTGTTGCATAGTCATTGCCATACACATTCAGATAGGGTAGCTTGCCAGAAGCCACACGCGCAATGTAAGGCATCAGGTTATTCGGAATGCCTTGTGGCTCTTCACCAATTAAACCGCTTTCATGTGCACCAACTGGATTGAAATAGCGTAGGCAAGCGATGCGCCATTTGCTATCTGACTTAACCAGATCTACCAGCATTTTTTCAATATCTAGCTTGGTGCGGCCATAGGGGTTAGTGGCTGAAGTGGGGTGATCTTCATCGATAGGCAGATATTGCGGCTCTCCGTATACGGTAGCACTGGAACTAAATACCATGGTTTTGATGCTACATATCAGCATTGCTTTTAGCAAACTGATCGTGCCGAATACATTGTTCTCGAAATAGATGAGCGGTTTTTGTACAGATTCGCCAACCGCCTTGAGACCAGCAAAGTGCATGACCGCTTCAATCTGATATTTTTTAAAGGTGGCGGTGAGTAGCTGCGTATCACGAATGTCACCTTCAATAAATGGTAGTTGCTGCCCGGTAATCTGCGCTAAGCGTTCAACGACACTGACCTTGCTGTTGCACAGATTGTCATATAACACTACCTGATGTCCAGCCTGTGACAATACCACCGCTGCATGGCTGCCAATATAACCAGTTCCGCCAGTAAGCAGAATATTCAAAGCTGTGTACTTCCCTTAAAACTAATCATTATCATGAAATTTAAATATCTATATCTAGAATCAATATTTAGGCACGCTACCGCCCTACTGTGTCACGATCAGCAAGCGCATACTGCAAAAAAAAGGCATAAAAATTAAAAACTTACAATTAATTTACGTTAAAATTATGTTAATTTTTAAACGTAAACACTTAATTGCATCTATCCAATGACCCTACCAGATCAAACTAACAACCAATGGCACGTAATACTGACCAAACCTAATCAAGAAGCGCGTGCCTTGCAAAATCTTGAGCAACAGGGCTTTACTGTCTATCTGCCAATGATCGAAAAAGAGGTTTTGTTGAAAGGCCGACTCAGCTTTAAGTCAGAACCTTTGTTCAAACGCTACTTATTCATTCGCTTTGATCAAATCAATAGCCCATGGCATGTTATTCGCAATACCCTTGGGGTAACCTCACTTGTTCGCTTTGGTGAAAAACCCGCCACCATAGACGATTTCGTCATTACCTCACTTCAAAACGCCCAACTTGCGCCCAAGGCTTTATATTTGCCTGGTGAACTGCTCAAGGTAACGGACGGTCCATTTAAAAATCTAGAAGTAGTCTTTCAGATGCAAGATGGTGCTGAGCGGGCCATGGTGCTGATTGAATTACTCAATAAAACTCATCAACTACCGCTCAACCTTAGCGTGCTAAAAAAAGCTTCTTAACCCTGCATCACTGAGTCTTGCATCGGGGTATTCATCCCCGTCTCTCCTATCATTGTTTTTTCATTTCGTTTTTTGTTTACAGGGTGCTTGCTTATCGTGTTTTACTCGCATCCAAAATGTCCTATGGCCATGCGACTAAGGCGGCTCACCATATAGTGGTAAGCGATGAGCGTAGCGATAAAGCCATAAAACATTACGTAGTCTGGCACCGCTAGCAATACTGAGAGCAGCGCTATTCCCACAAAAATCGCTTGTAATAACATCATCATCAACACGACTCTTCTTACTGAGTAGCCTAAGTTTCTGAGCACATGGTGCAGGTGATCTCGACCGGCGTACATCATTCCTAACCCGCTTCGCCAGCGCTTAAACATTACCCTTGCCATATCCATAAGTGGTAAGGCGACCACCCACACTGTGGTAATCGGGTTCACTTGCGTCGTTGTGTGCTCACTAAGATGAATTGCCAAGATGGCGAGATAAAAACCTAGCAACATACTGCCTGCATCTCCTAGGAAAACTTTAGCAGGCTGATCGTGCCTAAATCTAAAATTACGCATTAAAAATGCGAATACTGCGGCCAGCAAAATTAAGGCACTAGAAAGATGGAAGTTGTTGCTAATCAGGATGGAGAGTGCGCTAAATCCAGCTAAGGACACCAGGCAAATACCCGCAGCTAGCCCATCTTTGCCATCCAGCATATTCATGGCGTTCATTAACCCCACTATGGCGATGACAGTGAAAAGGCCTTGGATGTTGCTAGGCAATGAGAGGAAACCACTACCCAATAGATTACCTAGATAGGTCACTTTGAGACCACCTACCAGCACTACCACAATAGCTGCAAGCAGCTGAGCTACGAACTTGAAACGTGCACTCAAATCCATATAATCATCTGCCATGCCTATCAATACTACGAAGCCCATTGCCAGTAGAATGACAGGAGGCTCGTGATCCCATATTCCAAACAGTCTATCGAGCAGAAAGATGACGATGTAAATGGCCAAGCCTCCTACCATGGGTGTGGGGTTCAAGTGGGACTTTCTGGATGATGGCTGGTCTACCAATCCCAGTCGAGCTGACAAAGGCGTCAATACATAGAGCAAGCTGAGCGTTAACCCAAAACTAAGTGCGATTAAAGAAACTGTTTCTTCGAGCAAATTTAACATGCCGTGCTTTCAGTCTCCAAAGCCCATATCAAACGGGTTTGGTTGTTTCTTTGGTTCGGTTTTTTTTGATTGCATAAATGATTACTAAATTTCATTTTTATCATCTTGCATTAATTTTTGTTGCGTATTGCCCTCTAATAATTGTCATTTTTAAAATAAATGCCAACTTTAAGATGCTTATTTGTTGGTTTAAAATTCGCCCATTAAGGCGATAATTTGTAGAAAAAGTGTTAGAAATTAATCAATATTGAGAGTAGTCATTAGTGAAGATTAATGAAGACCATTCACAGTCATCAGCATTTAGTAAGTAATAGCCAATGCATCTATGAGAATCTAAGCGTGCATTGTGATTTGTGTGAAGCTGGCTTTGAGGTTGGTGAGAAACGTGGGGTAAGACTGATAGGTCAACGCACACTCAAAACAGGATGATATGCGCTGTGGGGGAAAGCATTTTGCCTATATAGGGCTCATTTATGATCTTTTGATGGGATGGACAACCGATTAGCATCCAAATCGGCCACTGATAGCCGGGAGAGTAAGTTGATAATCAATAAGAATTGATACATTTTAGCGATATGATGAAACCAGCCAATTTCTCATTAAAAATATTGGCGCTAGCTCTTCTGTTTATCACATTAAGTGCTCATGCTGGTACACATTGCGCTGGCGTTCTATGAGGGTGTGCGTGGTGGTATTTTTTTAGTCATTGGCTTAGTTTTCCGACAGTAGAAACAACATACTATCTAAGTTAAAAACCAAGAATGGTGTGAAGTGGGTATGTAGTGGAATTTCGGACAAAAAAAAAGCTACAATTTCTTGTAACCTTTTTTTCTTATTTCGAATTTGGTAGGGAGTACGCGGATCGAACGCGTGACAAACGGATTAAAAGTGTCGAGGCTCTGCTCTAGAGCGCACGACCATTGACTCAAAAAATGGTATTGATTAAATCTTGCATTGAGACCCTTCCTAAAAAGCGTCAAAACTTTTGACACCGCGATCAACGGATTAGCTGTGCTGACGTAAGAGGTCACACTGCACTGAAGTTCCTAGCATTAAGTCGGCTAATCATAACAACTTTCAAAATTTTTAAAGCAAAGTTCTCATTTTAAAAATACATATATTAAATACATCCCCCTTCGGTTGTCCTTTTGCTCATCTGAACAAATACTAGTCCCAACAAACTTAAACTTGGAGACTGACATGTTCGATCAAAATGATGCAGCTGATTTAGCCGTGGCACTAAGACAATTCACTGGAACTGAAAGGTATACGCAGTATGGCAGTCAGATTAAATTAACTGATGGCGTAGTGTTCTTAGCTGAGCAAGCTCAAGCATTCTGGCTGATTGATTTATTTGGTAGTTACTTGGCTGGACTAGGTGGCAAAGAAGAGTTTGTTTGTTTAAAAATTCAAACCAAATCTAATCAAGCTCAGATTTCGATTGAAGACGGCAACGATAACACTTTTGCTCAACAGGAAATTTTATACACTGATTTTCCGCTAAGCAGTTTGACCTTGTATGCTTGCCGGTATGGCACATACTGGATATTAATGCTCTCAACTGAATACTAATTAATACTATAAGAAAAGCGTATATGCTTTTACGCTTCATCGGTCAAATCTCAGCTTAACCTTACAGTATAACTTCTGACCCCAGCCGATTCCTACCGAAATAGGATCATCAAATATTAGTAACCCTACTGTTTGGCAATATGCATAACATAAATGATCTATGGTTAAGCTGACGTGCAGTTTGCAAAACGTCGGGAATCCCGACATTTCAGATTAAGAACAGGCTTTAAGCAAACACTAGAAGCTTTGCATTCAATTTAGATTTGATCCACTAATCACATTTAAAGTTGCTAAGCCCAAAAAAACTTAATCTGTGCGTCAAGTTGGATCAAGCTCTATAACTGTCATCTACCTTCTTGAATACTTTGAGATGTACTGGAACAGTTATAAATTAAGTGCTAATCATGTATTATTATGATATTGCAAATTTTGCCATAATTGTTTGGAGAAAAGTGATGAGCACAATGAATATTTCATTACCTGATCAACTTAAGAGTTTTGTTGATGAACGTGTGAGTTCCGCAGGCTATGGCACATCCAGCGAATATCTAAGAGAGTTAATTCGTCGTGATCAAGATCGCGTTCATCTAAGAGCATTGATGCTTGATGCTGCTACATCTGAAGTTTCTGGTGAGGCAAATAAAGAGTATTTCGAAGAGCTACGATCAAAAGCGAAGCAAAATAAAAAATAATATGAAAAAGCTTGTAAGGCGTTCAGTTGCTGATACTGATGTTTTATCTGCATTGGACTATTACTTAGAACATGCTCCTGAATATGTCCTAGATTTTATTGATGACTTAGAGCGTGCATATCGTCACATTCAAAGTTTTCCTGAATCAGGCTCAATGCGATACGCTATTGAATTAGATTTGCCAAACTTACGGATGTGGCAATGCGTTAAATATCCATATCTTGTTTTCTATATAGATTTACCCCATCAAATAGAAATTTGGCGCGTTCTTCATAATAAGAAAGATATTCCCCCTACTTTGCAAATTGAAATAATTGCTTAAGACAAACTTAAAGATAGTACCTGCTGCCAAGCTTTAGGCAAAAATTTTTGCCTTGACGAATTGAGACAACGTAAAGACCAAAGCTGCATAAGTGAGGGAAAGTGCCAACAAAATTAACAAATCCACAAAAAAGGCCTCTGAAAAGCTTTTTAACGCGCAGCAACTTAGTATTGATACCACTTTAAAAAACTTAAGTAACGGTGTTAATATGTTGCGAGATTTCTCTAGTGTTGAATTGCATTCAGAATTGACCCACTTAGAGGTATAAATTGCACTAAAAATTGACCCACGTACCGATACTATTCTGCTCAAAAGATGAGCAGGAGAAATGGAGTGATTACTGTGGAGTTATTAAGTGTAATTAGATGTTGGCATTTGCGTGATCAAATGTCGATTCGAGAGATTGCTAATAGAACAGGTGTAAAAATGCATTAAATTTTGAGCCAATTCTGTATAAAAACTGCATAAAGTTTTGATTCATCTCATTAAGTCTAAACCGATAGCAGACTTATCTTGTAACAAGATTATGTGGATCAAATTTAAATGCATTTGGCGGGTCAAATTTATATGCAATTTAACAATTGTTTATTCAAAAGCTAAATTTGATAATTTACCCTCTGAATTTCTGATGCAACTTAAAAAGGAATTTAATCATGATTAAAGATATTGAAATTGAACAATTCAAAGAAGACTTGTTAGCTTCTGCTCGCGAATTAAAATCGGGTAAAGCTGCCCGCGTTACTTCAGTTGAAGTCCCTGCAGTTGTTAAAGCTAGAAATAACTTATCACTCTCACAAAGTCAATTCGCAAACTTATTAGGGGTTTCTAAAAGAACACTTCAAGCTTGGGAGCAAGGAAGAACTGAGCCCTCAGGTGCAGCACAGACATTAATAACTATAGCTACAAAACATCCTGAAGTTTTGCGTGAATTGAACGCTGCTTAAACCACAGATTTATTAACCAGCGATCTGCGCAGCCTTCTTGCGCATATCCACATGCCCATCTGCATTGCCCATCTGCATTCCAAACATGTGCATTAGGTAACTAAGCTCCCAACAAATCCCTCGTCTTCTCACCTCTAAGCTGATCAATCGCTTGAATAACGCTCAAATGAGAATAGTGCTTTTCAATCATCAAAACACTTGTTCCCATCTGCCGCGCTAGTGTGTGGATGGGAACATTGTCGTGAGTAAGTGCTAACGTAGCATACGTATGCCTAAGGCTATAAAACACTCGTTTCTGCTCAGTCTTGGGATCAACAAGCAACGCATTCTCTTTTAAGAAAATCGAAAATGTTCGCTGAAAACTGCCTATCGGATTTATCTTATCTGGTGTTCTAAAGATAAAGTCACTGGATGTTTTGGTTAAGGCAATTAAAGCCTCATTAGTTTTGACAGTGTAGTTACGTTCAGCAATCGCTTGTAAGGCAACGACTGTTCGCTCCATGCCCAATATTTCTCGAGCACCCGTTTTTCCGCTAACACGCATCACAACACTAGTGAAATCATCAGCAAATTTAATCTGCCGCCATTTCATTCCAAACAATTCAATACCTGGTCTCGCGCCTGTATCAAGCAAACAGAATACATAGTCACGTAGTAAATATCTGCAGTTAATTAAGTGCTGATCTTTACCTCGCTCAGGCCAACCTCCGAATGCTCGAATCAATCGCTTAACTTCTTCTAAGTCAAATGCAGGTCTGCGATCACCACTCTTACCTTTAGCTTCTAATTTAGGCCTAGTGACGTCATTTAAATAACCACGCATCACTGCTTCATCCAATACGCGATTAAGCGCAGCGTTGTGCGTCATTAAAGTGCTCTGTGTCGGTGGCTTTTTCATATTAACTAATCGCCACTCATCGAATTCATCAATTGCTTGATAGTTGATATTGTTAATCATGCGACCACCAAAGAACGGGATCAGATATTTCTCTATAACAATCATATAATCGGTATAAATGACCTTGCCAGTGCGAGCTCGTTTTTCTTGCTGCATACGATCAACGGCAAGAATAGCGATATCTTTGAATCTACGGGTAACTACTGGGATGTTTGCTCGCTTGCGAATCTCAGCTTCAATTAATAATTCTTTGGCTTTGGCGCAGGCTAAGTCGAACTTGTATTCTCGAGTGCTGGCACGAAGCCACTTGTGATCAACTTTATATCTGCACTGCCAAGCAGAGCTTCGTGGGCTTTTGTAGAGCACAAGCTCTCTGTTCATTAATACATGTGTTGTTTCAGCTAGGGTTTTGCCCATATAGAGCTAATTTATGGTCTTTTGATGGAATGGGCAACCTGAAAAAACTATACTTAGGTGAAAAGCTGTTGCGCTTCCTTAACAAGCTCCTCAAGAGTATTCAGTTGTGTTTCAGCAAGCTCTAAAGGCCGTGATTAGGACATATACATTAAAGACAAATACGATTGCTAAAACCGTAAAAACTTTTGACACTAGACCTCTGAATTGTATTGAATCCCGATATACAGACTGTCAAACGAATTGACACTAGAAACCACACATCAGGTATGCATTGAAATTTTGCACGAAAAAAATGGCTACTTTTTCAAGTAACCATTTAATCCAGAACAGAATTCTTGGTAGGGAGTACGCGGATCGAACGCGTGACAAACGGATTAAAAGTCCGCTGCTCTACCAGCTGAGCTAACTCCCCATTTCTTACTAATGCTTTTGAGTTGTTGCCCAAAAATGCAAGACCGCGATTATGATGGAAACACACCCATAGGTCAATATCGTTTCGTGATTTATCTTTGATTTTCTGAAAAAAATATCATTACTATTGATCTGTTATCACCAATTATCGCATGCCTGGCAACTTACCGCCCATGAGACTACCCATGCCGCGCATAAGTTTCCCCATCCCGCCTTTACTAAACATTTTCATCATTTTCTGGGTCTCTTCAAACTGTTTAAGTAAACGATTAACCTCCTGCACTTGCACACCACTACCAGCCGCAATACGCTTTTTACGCGTGGCTTTAATCAATTCAGGCTTACGTCGCTCTAAAGGTGTCATGCTATTAATAATGCCTTCTATACGGCGCAACGATTTCTCTGCGTCATCACTACTGACTTTTGACGCCATTTCGGCTACTTGTGATGGCATTTTATCCATCAGCGCACTCATGCCGCCCATTTTACGCATTTGTACCATCTGCGCTTTAAAATCCTCTAAATCAAACTTACTACCCGATTTAATTTTATCAGCGACTTTTTTCGCTTCATCCATATCGACATTTTTATGCGCTTGCTCAATCAAGCCCAGCACATCGCCCATGCCTAAAATTCGACCTGCCATCCGATCGGGATGAAATGGCTCTAATCCATCTACTTTCTCACTCACACCTATAAATTTAATTGGCTGACCAGTGACATGACGCACAGACAGTGCTGCACCACCGCGCGCG
>CBFHHI010000038.1:0-18156 GCA_965655675.1 Methylophilaceae bacterium
TATTTGTTCATTACGTACATTGTTACTTCAAAGCCAAAACGCATTTCTGTAGCTGCTGGTGTTGTCCACATAATCATTCTCCATGTATTAAATCGTTAAGTTTCGTAGTTCAAACATTCATCATTGCAGATGTGTTTGTATGACTACTATAGTACAGACTTGTTTCATGATTGGCCTGTGTGAGTCACGTAATCACACCTCATGATTTTACGTAATCATTATTTAAAAAGATTGTGAAATAGCCAAAATGCAGGCTTTATCAATAAGTAAAACTGCGTATTTTTGTATTATTTATTTTTCTTTATGGTTTGGTTTATGAGCGCATTTATAAAGCTAAATTTTAATGTGAAAACAGTTAAACCATTATTAATAATCAGTTTTTTAATGGTTATTAAAAATGGGTATGCAGAAGAAGTCATGCATCTGGATAGCGTTGAAGTAGTTGGTCATTACGATAATGGGTTGGGCAGTTCTGATGCCGCTAGTCAAGGCGCGGTAACACGCAATTTAATTGAATCTAGGCCTGCATTGCGAACAGGTGAGTTGCTGGAATTTGTGCCCAATTTAATTGTTTCTCAACATAGTGGCAACGGAAAGGCTAACCAATATTATTTACGTGGTTTTAATTTAGATCACGGCACTGATTTTGCAACGTTTGTTGATGGCGTGCCAGTGAATATGCGGACGCATGCGCACGGACAAGGTTATACCGATTTAAATTTTTTGATTCCTGAATTGGTTAATCGGATTGATTATAAAAAAGGACCTTATTTTGCCGAGGAAGGCGATTTTGCTTCTGCAGGTTCTGCGCATATGCAACTGCTCAACCGAATGCCAAGCGGTTTGGCATCGGTCACTTTTGGTACTTATGATTATCAGCGTTATTTGTTAGCTAATTCTATGACAATTGCAGATGGTGATTTACTGTATGCGCTAGAGATGAACCGCAATAATGGCCCTTGGGAAAGTGAAGAAAATCTTAAAAAACTCAATGGTGTATTGCGTTATTCAAGCGGTACTTATCTTGATGGATTTAATATCACGGCAATGGCGTATCATAACCAATGGGATGCTACTGACCAAATTCCTTTACGTGCGTTGCAAGCTAAAACCATTGACCGTTTTGATACGATTGATGAGACCAATGGTGGTGAGTCATCACGCTATAGCTTAAGTGTTGCGCGTTATCTGCGTGATAATGATGGCGCGTTTGATTTTAATGCTTATGCATTGCATTCAAAATTGGATTTATACAGTAACTTTACCTATTTTTTGAATAACCCAATTGATGGCGACCAATTTAATCAAAACGAACATCGCACTACGGCTGGTTTTAATGTGGCTAAAACATGGTTTACCGATGTATTTGATTTGCCGATGCAGAACAAAATTGGGTTGCAAACACGTTATGATGATTTGTCACCTGTTGCGCTATTTAACACAGTGGCAACTAACCGCACATCACTGATTCGATCAGACGAGGTGAAAGAGCTATCTAATGGCTTTTTTATTGAAAATAATACGCAATGGCATGATCAATTTAGGTCAGTTTTGGGGCTACGTTATGACCATTATTATTTTGATGTGGATAGTAGCATTCAAAATAACTCGGGTAAGGAACAAGACAATATCACTTCACCCAAGCTTTCACTCATTTTTGGGCCTTGGGCGCAAACCGAGTTTTTTGTGAATTATGGTGAAGGTTTTCATAGCAATGATGCGCGCGGTACTACGCAGACGGTATTGCCGAATGGCGACCCAGCTTCGCCAGTGACGCCACTTGCTGCATCAAGAGGCAGTGAAATTGGGTTGCGCACTGAGATTATTCCTAATTTACAGAGCTCACTGGCTATTTGGCAATTAGATTTAGATTCTGAGCTGCTTTATATTGGTGATGCAGGTGAGACAGAACCTACCAGAGCAAGCAAACGTAAAGGGTTTGAGTGGAGTAATCAATACATTGCCAATAACTGGTTGCTGTTTGATTTTGATGTGGCACTATCGCAAGCACGTTATCGAAACGATGATGGCTCAGGCCGACATATCCCTGGCTCACTTGGTAGAGTGATTTCTTTTGGGGCTAGCTTTAACAATATCCGTCAATGGTCAGGTGCATTTCAATTGCGCCATTTTGGGCCAAGACCATTGCTAGAAGATAATAGTGTGCGCTCTAATTCCACAACGGTGGCTTATGCGCGAGTGGGTTATCAAGTGAATTCTCAAACTAAAATAACATTGGATGTGTTTAATTTATTTAACCGCAAACAAAGTGATATTGATTACTTTTATACCTCAAGACTGAATGGCGAAGCGGCTGGTGGTGTGGATGATATACATTTTCATCCTATAGAACCGATCAGTGCGCGTTTAACAGTAAATTATCACTTTTAAAGTTGAATGCATTTGTACGATTTAACGGGCAACAAAAAACCCAGCCTAGGCTGGGTTTTGTTTTAAGCGTTTAAGCTTATTTGTTCATGACGTACATTGTTACTTCAAAGCCAAAACGCATTTCTGTAGCTGCTGGTGTTGTCCACATAATCATTCTCCATGTATTAAATCGTTAAATTTCGTAGTTCAAACATTCATCATTGCAGATGTGTTTGTATCACTACTATAGTACAGACTTGTTTCGTGATTGGCCTGCGGGAGTCACGTAATCACCCCTCATGATTTTACGTAATGTTGCATATAGTTGGCGTGAGGCAATTGCAATCAATGAATCACGAATAAGTCATTGTCTGTTTTGCTTATTTGCGCAACAATGTTGCATTGCATTGTGAGCTGGTCATTGATTATGCGCTTTATATTCATCATTGTATTGTTAGGTTGTTTTCATTTTGCTTATGCAGAAAGTAGCTTTTTACTTGCTGATCAAGAAGTGAAATCTGGAGATGCCAAGTCATGGATGCAAACGGTTGCGAGTACTGCGCTGCCAATGACGGTGATTCATGGCCGATATCCGGGGCCAGTGTTGACATTAACTGCTGGTATTCATGGGGATGAGTTTCCTGCTATTTTTGCGCTGCAGCGATTGCGTCAAACGATTAAACCTGAAATGTTGCATGGCACCTTGATTATTGTGCATCTCGCTAATCTTGAGGGCTTTCATGGCAGAAGAGTGGCGTTGAGTCCCGTTGATGAAAAAAACTTGAATCGCGTTTTTCCAGGGCATGCGGATGGTACCTTAACCGAACAAATTGCTGATTTTTTGACACGGGAAATTGTTGCTAAAACAGATTATTTGATTGATATTCACTCTGGAAGCTGGAACCAAACGCTGCTGTCACATGTGTATTCTCCTGTGCTGAACAACGCCTCGCTCGATAATAGAACCTTGGATTTTGCTAAAGCATTGGGCATACCACATATTGTTTTATATGATGAGCGACCCAACGATCCAGAACATTCAATTTCATATCCCAATACGGCACAAACCAGAGGTAAGCCTGGATTGACGTTAGAAGTAGGCCAGCTTGGGCAAAGAAAACAAGCGGATATTGAATTGATATACCAAGCTTGTATGAATGCAATTCATCACTTAAATATGTTGGGGCGTGATTCTAAAACCCATGCTAACCCTGTGCTCTATCGCAAATTAGTGAGCATTAAAAGCCCTCATACAGGCATCTTCAATTCAAAGGTAACAGTTGGTGAACAAGTGATAGAAGGGCAGGAAGTGGGTTGGATAAGCGATTATTTTGGTCATCGTATCGCGACTTTGTATTCGTCAGTCACGGGGACTGTATTGATGCAAAAAGACACACCACCGATTCGTACAGGTGAAGCAACAATTGATATTGGTGTGCGCTAGTTCTCAATAATCGCATTGCAAACATGAGTTTGCTCAGGCGAATTACACAATATCTATTTTTCCGTGGTCATCACAGTGGTCGCCATGTGGGTGATGCAGATGTCCATCAACTAAATAATCAATATGATCACCATGCGGAACTGCAGGGTGACCGCAATCAGGCCCATGAATGTGGGTATTGTCATGGCTTGCGCATTGGTGTGCTGGCGTGCAGATGTCGGGATTTTGGGCGCTGATTTCTATCGTATGCTCATCGACATGATCGCCATGCATATGATGTAAATGACCATCGTGCAAATAATCGACATGATCTTGGTGTTTAATGGCTACGTGGCCACAATCTTCGCCATGTTGGTGGCTGTGGTTAGCATGTTGTTCGCAAGGTTTGTTCATCATAATGCTCCCTTCATTCAAGATAATTGCCGACAGAAATCGGTCTAGTCAAAATAAACCTATTTTGGCTAACAATCAAGTATTAAAAGCAATGTAAAGACATGTCTGCAATGTAGGCAGGATGGTTATATGAGATCAACAAGCTAAGTATTAGCTGTTTGTTTTGAATATCTTAGTTTAATTGTTAACCACTTCTTTGTACTGCTCAATGGATTCAACTTGTATTTTATAACCTGCAGATCCTAGCGTGGTGTTTGAGAGCATCGTCTGCATCTTGCCGATGATTGTTACAGGCCCTTGAATCAATGCTGCATCTTTTAATATTTTATTTTGTTGTGGATGATTGTTTGTGGCATTGATTGCATGAATCGCTTGGTTGCTTGGCGGAGGCGGCACATGAATGCACGCACCAAAATAGGGAACAAGTAAAAATTCTTTCACCTTGCTTTTATTGGTATCCAAAGGCACAACAAAACCTGCGATTCGCACGCGTTGTCCGTTCAATGCTGGAATGATTGGCGCACTTTTCCATGCTTCACCCACAGCAATTAGCGCATCTCTAGCGCGTGGATCGGTGTCTTCTAGCTTATCTAAATCTAATCCTTTTAGCGCTGCTAGCGGATCCCAGTCTGCTGGAGAAAGCTCATCCCAATTTAGGTTTTTATATGTGGTACTAGGGGCTGCTGTTGCTGGATTTTCTTTTTGTAGTGATTCACCAACTTTATATGGCGATTTTTCGGCCGCATGTGTATTGCACATACTGAGCGTTATGATGCAAATGGCGATAAGTCGAAGATAAAAAGGCAATCTATGCTCCATGTTTTAAAAGGCTGTTTCGACAGCGGGCTTAACCATATCAGCTTGCATTTGGTAGCCAGCGACGCCCAGCGCTGATGTTGTTTGCGTTACGTTGAGCGTGCCGCTGACTGAAACAAAGGCTTCCCAATGATTCAATGGTAATCCTTTACCTGGCACCTGTATATAAATCACTTGATTACTTGGGGGTGGCGGCGAATGAATACAAGCGCCAAAGTAAGGGACTAATAAAAAGGTGTTGGTGAAGTTAACATCGCCATCCAGCGGCACCATATAGCCATGAATCGTTACTTTTTTACTGTCTAAGCTGCTGACGACTGGCGCGTTATTCCATTGTTCCCGCACCGTTTTTAACAGTTCGAATGCGCGTGGGTCATCATCTTCCATATTATTTAAATCAATGTCTTTTAGCAGCGCCATGGCATCCCAATTGTTTGGTGAGAGTGCACTCCAGTCTAATAAGGGATAATCTGCCGAGGCTGTGCTTTGCAAGTGTTCTGTTGGCTGCTCATGATTTGCGTTGTCACTGATTGATTGATCACACCCCAATATTGCTAATGTCGTGAGTAAGCACAGCACCCAGCGAATGTTATGTGTGACTAGTTTGACTGCGCTTCTCATTAAATTCTTGGCGTTAAACCATCAACTAATGATAATTGATAGGCGCGATAGCCTGGTATCACACTTGCTAGCAAGCTAACCGCTAAAACAGTGCTGAGTAGTTGTAATTCGGCCAATGAAATCGCATGAGCATTGAATACAATGCCATAGCGCGATTGGGCGATGGGCGCCAATATCACTGTTAATAGAGATAACAATGCGACTCCCAATACAATACCAGATAGCGAGATTAATAAACCTTCGCTGGTGAGCAGGATTAATAGATCACGCGGTTTTGCCCCAACCGAGCGCAAAATGGCGAGCTCTCGCCTGCGTTCATTTAAGCCCGCCAGTACAACAGCGATTAAACCGCTTAAGCCAACGACAACAACCATTGCAGAAACGGCTTTTAATGATTTTTCTGCAACATTAACCACTTGCCAAAGCTGCTCAAGTGCGACACCCGGCATCACAGCAAGCAATGCTTCTTGATCATCCGTATTAATCTCACGTTGCACTTTAAACACAGCAGCACGGTTTTTGAGGCCAATAAGCGCTGCTGTGATTTCTTTTGGTGCCAAATCAAATTTTTTTACATACTCTGCTGGAATAGAAAACCCTGGGATGGGCGCGCCACCTATCCAATCTAAGTGGATGGCATTAATCGCTTCTAGACTCACATGCACGGTGCGGTCGACTGGTGTGCCTGTTGGCGCAAGAATACCCACCACCGTAAATGGTTTATTATCATGTTTAGGCCCATTGACACGCATGCCATGATTGAGTGTGATGGCATCTCCAAGCTGATAGCCACGTTTTGCTGCGACTTCTGCGCCAAGCACAACATCAAAAATGGCGTTAAAAGGTTTTCCTTGCGAAAAATGGAGTTGTTGTGCATCACCATACTGAAAATGGGCAAAATATTCACGCGTGGTGCCAAGAACAGGAAAACCGTGGTGCGAATCTCCCAAAGAAATAGGAATTGACCAAGCAATCATTGGATTATTGCTGATGGCTTGGTATGAAGCCCAACGCATATTATTGGTTGCTTCACCCATACGAAATACGGCATAAAGCATTAATTGCACAGGACTGGTTCTGGCGCCAACGACTAAATCTGTACCTGAAACAGCATGGCTAAAACTATCATGTGTTTGTGTACGTAAACGCTCTACACCCAGCAGCATGGTGACGCTGAGCGCAATGGCGATTACCGTAAGGCTGAGGGTGAAACGACGGTTCCAAGCACTTTTTAAGGCCAATAATAGAAGATGTTTCATGCGGTTTCTGACAATGTGGTTTGATTCATTGCCTTGTTAATACTGGTCAAATCAATTTCTCGATGAAAGTGACTGGCTAATCTACGGTCATGACTGACAAACAGGAGTAAGGCATTGGCTTCTGCGCATTCATGTAACAGCAAGTCAAGAAAGGCCATCTGTCTATCCGCATCAAGCGCTGAGGTTGGCTCATCTGCAATAATCATCTCAGGCTTGCCAATGAGTGCGCGTGCGGCGGCAACGCGCTGTTGCTGACCTACACTGAGTTGCGTCACAGGTTGATGCCAAAGCGTTGGATTCAAATCCAGCTTGGTGAGTAAACGCTCGGCCTCCACTTTGAGTGTTTTGCCACCAGCAAGCGTTTTTGCTCGCCGAAGTTGAGAGAATTGACAAGGCAACAATACGTTTTCTAAAACGGACAAATAAGGAATCAAGTTGAACTGTTGAAAAATATAGCCAATATGATCTGCCCGTACGCGGTCGCGCTGCGTTTGTGATAATTGGCTAACATCATGATTTAATAGCTTTATTGTGCCACGTTCAGCCGATAGCACGCCGCCCAACAAACCAAGCAAAGTACTTTTGCCACTGCCACTTGGGCCATACAAAAAAATGCGTTCGCCAGCATGTGCATCAAAGCTGGCGATATCTAAGCAGGGTAACTGCATACTTGGATAGCGAAATAGTAAGTCTTTAATGACAATATGCTGCATGTTGAATTACCAAGTGACTTGGGGTTTATTGGCTGTGATTGTCGCTGCTGTTTGACCGCGATGGCTGACAATTTCTGCTGTTAACGCATGTAAGTTAGGAAAAGCGTTAAATACATTGACTTGTAAATCACGTAAACGTTTCACCTGATTGCATTGATATACCATTTCTGCATCTAAATCAGCGTGTCCTGCTGCATGGTCATGCGAATGTTGATTGGTGTTTGTCGCTTGATTTTTTTTCTTAAGCACTAAAGAATCTAAATGCACACTTTGTAATTTGCATTGTGCTTCTTTGGTTGGCAAAAAAAGATGAGGCTGATAAAACTGCTTAATCATGTTTTGCACTTGATCAACCTCCGCTTGATTACGCGGCTTGTGCTCAAAACCCAATAGGTTATCTAAAGGGCTAGAAAAATGGATGGTGAGGGTATTGTGATCCACCGCAACTTGCAGTGTTGCGGTGCCATGTACATGCGCCTCTAACGGGGTGGCAAGCGCTTGCGATAAGAAGGTGTAGCTAATAAAAAAGGCGGATAAAACCAATAGTCTTCTCAAAACCAATAGTCTTCTCATGAAATAAGCTCGCTTCCATTCGATTATGATATAAAAAACACTATTTTAACCTTATTCATTGTTTGATTAATTTAGTGCGTAGGCGTATCGATTAAGCATAACGCCAATCCTTTTTCAAACCTGTCTTTTGGTAGATTTTTACCAATAAAAACCATGACTGATTCGCGCTTTTCGTCGGGCTTCCATTTGCTACCTTGTTCGCCACCCATCAGCATATGAACGCCTTGAAACGCCCAACGATGATCATCTTTATCAACATATAGTAAGCCTTTATAGCGCAATAATTCTGTGCCATAAATTTCTAACATTGCGCTTAAAAAGACTTCTAATTTCTCCATATCAAATGGTCGATCAGAGCGGAATACAAATGAAGCAATATCGTCATCATGCTCGTGACTGACATCTTCTAAAAAGTCAGGTTCAATTTTTAAAATATCTTCAAGTGAAAATCCTGCAATATCCAGAACGTCGTTAATCTCTGTTTGACCAAAATGGACGTGTTTAATTGGCGCTCGCGGGTTCATTTGGCGCACTCTTGTTGTAATGGCTTGCACCGCTTCAGGCGATACTAAATCAGTTTTAGAGAGTAAAATTCTATCCGCAAAACCCACTTGTTCAAGCGCCTCATGGTGGTCATCCAACTGCTGCATACCATGCACAGCGTCTACCACTGTAATAATCGCGTCGAGGTTGTAACGTGCTCTAATCTCATCTTCTACAAAAAAAGTTTGTGCAACCGGCGCGGGGTCAGCTAAGCCTGTCGTTTCAATAATCACACGGTCAAACTGAAGTTCGCCGGCATCATTACGCTTGGATAAATCGCCTAAAATACGCACCAAATCACCACGTACTGTGCAGCAAATACAGCCATTATTCATTTCTACAATTTGCTCTTCCCCTTGGAATAACAAACCGCCATCTACGCCTGCCTCGCCAAATTCGTTTTCAATCACGGCAATACGCTGGCCGTGATGCTCGCTTAAAATACGGTTCAATAAGGTTGTTTTGCCAGAGCCTAAAAAGCCTGTCAAAATGGTTGCTGGTATCATTGTTTCTGTTGTCATCTTATGAAGCTCCTAAATGCTCGAGTGCTTTGGCAATTGAAACGACACTCAGCCCCAATGCCATTAAGCTCAGTTGAAAAAACATATCGCGTGGTGTGCGATGGTGGTGCAATTCGGGCACCAAATCGGCCACTGCGATATAGATAAAGCTGGCTGCTGCCGTGGTTAATACATAAGGGATAGCGGCACTCGCATTAGTAAGGCTCATCCAACCAACCACGCCGCCCAATGTCATGGCCGCGCCTGAAAGCGCATTAAACAAAAGGGCTTTTGATTTGCTGACCCCCGCATTGAGCAACACCATAAAGTCTGAAATCTCTTGTGGGATTTCATGGGCAGTAATCGCAATGGCCGCCGCCCAGCCTAGCTTCCAATCAGTTAGAAATGCTGCGGCTAGCAAAATACCATCGACAAAGTTATGCATGGAATCGCCAATCACAATCATGGCAACAATCGGTTTTTCTTGCGTATGGCCAGATAAAGTCGCATGGTCATGTCGCCACAAGGCTAGTTTTTCTAACAGAAAAAACCCCATAATTCCCGCTATTAATACCCAACCAAGTTCAGTTATCTCCAAACCAAGATGCACTGCTTCAGGGAGTAAATCAGTTAAGGCAAACCCCAATAACACGCCAACGGCAAACGCCACCATGCGATTGGCAAAGTTGGCTAAAAATGTCAGGGCAACAGTGGCTGCTAGAAAAACCGACAAAACGCCTCCAATTAGTGTAGCAAGTATTATTTGGAACAATGTCATGAAGTGAGGTAATCCTGAGCGATAGAAAAGTGGTTACTTAAAGCGTATGGTAGGGCAAAAATGATTATAATGCAACTTAGTTGCAATTGCATGTTAAAAATTGTTGTCATCTCTTCTTTGATCTGTTTTCTATACAGTTAAATCAATTGAAAAACACAATATAAACGCTTTAATTCTTATGAATTCGCTTGTGATTTAAGCGCTTTAAACCAATCATAACGCCAGCTAGCGTTAACACAATGCCTAGCGCTGATAGCACCCATATCACCACTTGTCTTGGGAGTTCAAGTTGAGACAATGGTGGTATATCTAGACGGTGCAAGGCGTGAAATAACCAGCGGTAGAGGCGACTTTTATCATCTACACTGGAAACGATATTGCTTGTGTTTGGATCGATGTAATAGCTGGTGTTTTGTTGATCATTAAACTGCACACGTAATACTGGCACAATGCTTTTAGTTGGGCTTGATCGGTAATATGAATCTCCATGATGGAGCACTGTAGTAGAGTTAATTGCTTGACCAGCTTGCAACTGCTTTGCGTGTTCAATTAATTGATTATGGCTAAAAGGTGCGATGTGATGCCCTGTTTGTTTATCAATTAACCAGCTTTGATTTTCATCTTGTCCAACTATATAAGTGTTGCCATAAAATTTAAACCAATGCATCTCCTTAATTGGTTGAGCACCCTGTAATTGTGTATTGAGCGTCAACTCCTTAATAGCCAAGGGCGTTCCAGCCCATATGGCCTTTTCTTGCTCGGTCAGTTTTCGGTCAGAAATCCAATCAAATGGCTTGACGGATAGCCAGCCACTTAACAACCATGTCATACAAAAAATACCGCCTGCCAATCCTATTATGTGATGCCATTTCTTCCAGCCGGAATATGGAGTTACTCGATTGTGCTTATATGGCCTCTTAATACGTATGCGATTAATGCCCAGCCAAAAACCAATGCCAACCAATAACATAGAAAAAAATGCAGTCCAAAGAATGACTTGCCGCCAAACTTCGGCTTGCATGCGCAAAGGCGTAAAGTAAATCCAATGAATAACAGACCCTACCCAGTTCCATGCACGTTCTTGCCTAGTCGTATCAATCAACACTTCACCTGTGTTGCCAGATAAATACAAATGCGACCCTAATGCATCATCAACTTTTGCTAAATACAAGGGGCGATGCGCGTCATACTTAGTGGATAGTGACCATTGATCACGCTCTATTGGCAATAACTGTTTGATGCGCGCTGACGGTATAAAAGCGTTTACTGCATCGACTAACAATGGTTGATTAACAATGACATGCTTGCCAGTGTCTGCCCAAATGGCCTGCCACTCTTTATCTATCATAAAAAAATAGGCTGGCCGATGATTGAGCGTGGATAGTCTTACGCTGTCTGGTTGAATATCACTTTGAGTGCCGACGAGTTCTGCAAGCTGATATTTAACTGCTTGCAGATTAATTGGACTCAAATGTGACAGTCTCTCAGATTGCGTGAGTGATGGGTAAGGCACATACAGCATGACCAGCCCAGAAACAAACCAGCACAGCACCAACAGGCCAAACACAATGCCTAGCCAGCGGTGCCATAAGTGCAAATTGCGCAATGAAACTATTCGCATGATGAATGCAAATAGTTAAAATTTAACTTCTGCAGTTAATTCTAATTGACGCGGTTGCCCCACAATAAATTGCGTATTGCCATAGGCACTGGTGGCATAAAATTTATCTGTGATATTGCGTAAGTTGGCGCGTAATGTGAGGCGCTCATCGGCGTACCATGCGGCACTTGCGTCATACACAGTGTAGCCATCTACCTCTAAATTGTTGGCATTATTGGCATATCGCATACCTACATAGCGAGCACCCAACCCAATATCAAAGTCTTTAAACTGATAATACAACCAGGCATTGGCGGTTTTTTCAGGCACGTTTTGCGGGACATTGCCAGCGCGAGAAATACCCCCTGCTTCAATCAACTCATCAAACTGCGCTGATAATAATGCAGCATTTAAATCCACGCGCCATTGAGGTGTAGGATAAAGAGACGCACTTACTTCAAGCCCTTTGGATGACTGCTTGCCGCCTTGAATTGAGATGGCTTGATTCACAGGGTCGCGCGTAATAATGTCATCTCTTTCAATATGATAAGCAGCTAATGTCAGCTCGCCTTTGCCATTTGGGAGTATATGTTTGATACCTACCTCTTGCTGTTTAGAGGTGGTTAATGTGAAGCTTTGATTGGCAAGATTAAGACTAATCAATGAAGTTACTGGATCGCTACCTTCGCTGAGTTGACCATACAGTGCGGTTGTTGGTGTGAGATTAAATACTGTACCCAAGCGCCAAGTGAAAGGAGAGTAGTCTTGGTTCACATTGGGTAAACCACGCAAATCTTTTCTAAAGACATCAATATTTTCTTGCCTTAAGCCGACCAGAAAACTCAGTTTATCGTTTAGTTTTAAATTGTTTTCTAAGAAAAAAGCCTTTTGATCTGTTTCTGTATCGTAATTAGGCAACAACTGAGTGGTGCTTAAAAATGAGCCAGGATTAAAGTTGTTGGCAGGTACAAAATCAAATGCAGTATTACCCGCATTACTTTGGTGAAAGAAGTTGATTCTAAAGATTTCCCAACCGACCACCGTTTTATTTTCTAGACCAAACAAATGATTGTTTGCAGATAATTCCATCCGATTGCCGTATTGCTCCATGTCATGCGTGATGTTTAAAAAAGTACTTCGTCTCACTAATCCAGTGGCAGGATTAAATTGAAATCCTTCGGCATTGCGCCATTCTCTATCTGCTTTAAACCAGAAAGCCTCATTTTTAAAAGCAACATCTGGATTGATGTCCCACGCTAACTTTGTTCTGAAACGCGTATCAATAAACGCCATTTTGTTATTATCGACGTTGTAATTGGCTTTGCGGAAACTTCTAGACAAATTGCCATTGACCAACGGCGAGCCAAAGTTTGCTGTTGGGTTTTCTTCAGAATGGTCAAGAATAAAGTTGATTCTTAGGTTCTCGCTGATATTAAATAAGGCGTTAGACATGATTTTTTTGCTGTCAAAATCACCACGGTCAATATAGCCATTGCCACCAAAAGTTGACGCATCTATTCGAAAAGCACCTACTTCCCCAATCGCACCACTACCGCCCACACCGAGTCTATATTCACCTCGCGTTCCATATCCAGCTAATGCTTCAGCCGCATATTCAGCTTTTGGTTGTTTTCTGATGGCATTGATAACTGCACCTGTGCCTCCATTGCCAAATAACACGGAGGATGGCCCACGCAGTATTTCAAAACGCTCATACCCCCAAGTATCGGATGGGTACGTGAGTGTCCCAGCACCCTCAATTAATCTAAAGCCATCTTCTGCTTGGCTGATGGCATTATTACCAGTAAACCCTCTTGCAGAAAAAGCGACTCCATTACCCGGTGTACTGATATCAGTGATACCAGTCGTGCGCGAGACCGCGTCTCTTACCCGTATATCGCCTCTACTGCGGACAGTTTCAGCATCCAGCGTTTCCACGCTAGCTGGTGTTTCAAATGCTGTAATGCCTAGACGACTTGCCGTGCTATTTGGTTTGGTTAAATTTGGCCCGCTACTTTTCAAAGGAGTGGATTTAACATCAATTGAATCTAACGTTATTTCTGTTATTTCTTCCGAGCTGACAACATTTGAGACGAGTAAAAGTGAAAACAGTAATAAATGTTTTGAACCTGCGTACATGAGTGAAACTTTCTTAAAGGGCATTGGTTAGAAAATGATAGTGTCGACATATTAATGCAACACTGTTGCATTTGCAACTATGTTGCATTAATAGGCTTTACGAAATTAACTATCGTATCTACAAAGGAATAACTGTTTTTACCTACATGGATAGTAGCTTGACTATTTGTCTTGAACTGTTTTAATGCAAGCGGATGTTAGAATTAGTCTTTACAATCAAGACATCGCCCTTTGATAATCATATCAACGGATTCAATTTGAAATTGTTTTGAAATTTGTTTAGAAACGCTCGGTTGGAGTGCATCAAGACAAATAATTTTATGACATTGTGTACAATGTAGGTGCGCATGTTGGTGAGAGGTGTGTGCCAAAGATACTTGAAATTTAACGGCGCGATCATCACAAGGGATACGATGGATTAAGTGGTTATCTGTCAGCCAGTCTAAAACGCGATAAATTGTCACACGGTCATATTGGTCATCGGCGGATAGTCGCTCAATAATCTCAGCATGTGCTAATGCATTATTCGCCACGATGAGTACATTTAGCACTGCTAGGCGAGCGGCAGTTGGGCGTTTGCCAGCATCCATTATGATTTGCTTTGCCTTATCCACTATATTCACCTTTTAATCATGTTGAAACCGTTAATGATTAATCTAGATTGACTGAGCAATTAACTTCTTGTGCTATTTTCAGCAAGATAAAACCATTCATTAACTGGTAAAACTGCAGGATTTGGAAATAAAATAATACGGATTTAATTTGTAATTTATTCCTAAAATGGTTATCTATTTTCATTGTGCATAAACCAGCAATTTTTATCTAACAGATGGCATTGATAGTAATGATGATTCTTGTTTGATGGTTTGTAACGGCGGGGGACCGATGAATAGCGCCACGCATGTGATTGCCTTGCCACAAATTCCCTTTGAATAAAGCAATTGCAAAAGTAGGTATTTGATGAATGCCTTGATTATCTAAAATAAGCCCAGACAGACTGTCGTCGATATTGAAAGAAACAGGACCTAATTGAGATCTATCAGCATATTGATCATCCAGCCATTCTGTTCCTTGACCTTGATAAGTACATAATAAGCGAATACCAGTTCTATCAACATGAAATTTTGGGCACATGGTTGTATTTAATACTTTTAAAGACAGGCTCAATTGAGGGCAACCGATTAAATCAAAATATAAGTTACTTAAATAATCTAAATCAGCTAAGAATGCTTGGCGTCCAGCTAAGTTGGGCAGTTTATTTTTTTGTAATAGAGAGGCTTGTTGACCATTTTTTATAATGCAATCTAAGTCAATCATCATGTTATTTGAGGCTGTTTTTAGATAATGCACAATTTCTGATTTCAAACGACGCTGAATGAAGATTAATTGTTGATCATGGTCGAATATTTTGCTTATTTGATTAAGATTTACCTCAACCGTTGAGCCAGTTACTCTTTGTGTTAAATGATTAACATGCAACAGATGCTTATGCGACTCATGCAACTGATGCGAATATGCTCGATAGGTATTCATCGCTTAAATTGTGTCATTCGTGTTTTAGATTAGATTCCGCAATGGGTTTTGTTTCGAACGATGGTAAATGCACAAATGCCTCTTGTGTCATTGGTTTATCTTCGAAAAGATAAGGGTATAAATAATGTCTCAGTTGGGTGTGAAAGTTGGTTATTTGTTCTCGGTGGGCAAGCAGGTGTGTAATATTGCTTTCACCGACGGCTTCCAATTGGCGTTGTGTCCATAGGCTAGGCAGCAGATAGCCTAACTTAGCAGTTGCCTGATCACGCTTGAGTAGTGCGTGCTCGCGTTGCTCAATTTGTTCCGATAAATTGATATCCGCCATATGTTGAAAAGCGAAATACCATTTCCAGTGGAAACGACCAGTGACTGGTGGCGTGTGTTGCCACTCTGGATAAAGTGTGTAAAACGGGTTGAGTGTATCTGTTTTGGGTAAATCCCAAGCGTTGTGTACAAGCTGGCGGTGTTGCAGCGCAATTTGGCTACCTTCTTGCACGGGGTAACGTTGGTGTAGCCAAAGCTGGGATAAATTGGGTAATACGACGCATAACAATAACCAAATAGAGGCTAACACCATCGCATTAAAGCTGGCATTAAGTGCATTTGAACGTAAGCTGACGATGGCACACAAACTTGTCCAAAATAGCGTATATAAAGTGGCAATAGTAATAATCTGGATGAGGGTGGACAGTGGTAGCGATTGGATGAGCGCTAAAGCGATAACAGGCGTTATTAACGTGAGCAAAATGAGCAGCCAGCGCAATAGCACACGCTTGGCCCAAAATTGGATGGGGCTGGACGATAAGCTGGTCAAGAATTGCAATCGGTGCGCTTGAAACTCACTGGCCTTTATATCATGCATTAAAGCTATACAGAGCAAGGGAGAAAAGAATACGAGCCAAAATGTGAAATCAAATGCGCCAAGCATCACATACTCAGGGTGGTGCGATTCACCATCGTAGATCTGGCTTTGTAAACCCAGTAAACGAATGCGCTGCACATATGGCGTCACGAGACGATTGCCTAAAGCAATAAAGCTCAATTGTGATGGATGCTGATAAACATAATGAAATACATAGTAGCCCACCTCGCCAGCCTCTATCTTGCCATGATTGGTATATTCTGCCAGCTGATGGTCTTTTTGCACCAATTCTTCTTCTTGCGCATGACTGATTTGTTCACGTATGTGACTGATATTTTGCCAGCCGTTGAATAGGCTTAAACAGGTTAGCGCTAGGCTAATCATGAGTAAGTAGACGATGCTCCGCTGTTTGAGCAACAAGCTTAGTTCATATTTCATGTGCGGTGTATGATTTTTGAAAGCAGATAACAAGGCAGTAATACCCACCCCAGCAATACCAAAAATGCCGCAATAATAGAGGTTTTGCTGACGGATAATGCTGCTAAATGCACAGGTGGACGTGGGGCATTTTTCCAAAACTCAGCCGAAACACGGGTATTTTTATCGTCGTGCTGATTCACTTTATAAGTGTGTATTTGATTGAGATACTCGATTAATTGATAACGACGATCTTCGGCTTGATGAATAAAAGCTTGGTGGTGCGCTAGGTCATTGCCGCTACTGGCCATCTGCACATACTGTAAAGCCAATGAGGGTGTAAGCCACAACCATTGACGGATAGAGTCGTTTTGTTGATTGAGTTGTTTATCATGCAAGCTTTGCTGTTCTCTGTACACTTGTGTGGTTAAACGTTCGCCTTCTTGCATGAGTAGGCCGCTATAATTGACAGGCAAATCTTCGGTGCGCGATACATCATACTTTTTAAGCAGATTGGCTTTGAAAGCCGCAAAATGAGGATCATTAGGATTATGGCTATCACCAATTTCTTTTAGTTTAAGTTCTGCATGATGTTCAGCCTCGGTGCGTGGCTGAGTAGGGTGCAAAATTTGCGCCATGTTGGCTAAACCTCTAGGAAAAATAATACACACACAGACCCAGCACAACAATAATGTTAATAGGGCGCTATGCAATTGCCGACTGTGCCATGAGACTAAAATGACCACCAAGCACCAACCTGCGATATACAGGAATTGCGCCAATAGCAAGGTAACAAGCCTGAGCAAGGCTTGATCACTCCCCCAAATCCAAGCTGCAGTTAGTATGGCTTGCAATACCAATAAAAAAGCCAATGGCGTAAATAATGCTAACCATTTGCCAACGGCAATACACCAAGCAGGTGTGCCATTGCCCCGCATATAAGCAAGTGTGCCAGTCACTTTCTCTGCCGTGATGGTGGCGTAAGCGATCATGATTAAAAATAAGGGCATCCACCACTGCACAATCATGGCAGGGGTAATGAGTGGAAAGCGCCCCAAACTCGTGGCTTCTGTTGCTGGATTGAAGTTGGCACTGTTTAAACGGTGGGCTTCTAAATAAACCAGATGACCTGACTGGTCGATAATGCCAGGCTCAATCACACTGAGCGGATGTAATGGTTTGGCGACAAAATCACCATAATGTGAAACGCGATGTGGATGACGATCGGGTTGTGATTGCCAATCTTGCTGACTACGCTGTGTGACTTGCGCCACATTACGCGCATGGTCTTGCCAATGATGGTGTGCAGCATATGTTGCGAGCGACCACAGTATAACGAGCACCAAAAGTAATAAAACGGGAATGCGTGAATGCCATAGGCGATGCCATTCATTGCGCATAATGATCAAGACAGGAGATGATGTCATGCTTGCCCTTGATAGAGGCGCTTAAGGCTGTCCAATGTGAGCGTTGTTTGATCAATGGATATAGGCTGCAACCCCCCATTTGCCAGCATAAACAATTGGTCAGAAAAGCTCATGGCAGATAACACATCGTGCGTGACCACTAATACCCCCATGCCGTTATTTTTGCAT